>JBGVAW010000020.1:0-38195 GCA_045224955.1 Candidatus Cryptobacteroides sp. | reverse complement strand
GATAAATACAATCAACACAAAATTGATTACACTCAAGGATATGGCGGAGCACCAAAAGGGTCTCTTTTTGAAATCTTGAACCAGTATTCAAATGGTTTCGACGGCATGTCTCTTAGCGATGCCAAGGCATTAAAAGAGAAGCTGACATCCGGAAAAGAATATAACGACTGCCTTGTAGCCGCAATTAATGACATTATCAAAACAGAAAAAATTGGTAATAAACTTATGCGCCAATGGTTCAATATTCAAGACGATGGTTCTTGGGATTATTCGTTGATTACTGAGCGCGCTAAATATAATGCCAATCAAGCTGCCGTAGCAGAAGCCAATGCCACTTCTCGGGGAATTCAGGCCATTCTTGATCAGGGTGAAAATCTAATTGCCAACACGTTCGTTACATTCTCCAAACTTTCATTCTATAAGACAGAGCCTGTTGCCGCATTCACAAGAGACCTTTCCGTATTCATCGCCAGCCATCTTCCCGGTCCTGTAGGAAGCAAAGCAATCACTGCCGCTGAGACTGCATACCAAGCTACCAAAAATGGATATACAGCAAGAACTACAACAGCACTTTACAAACTTGACTGGAACGAAGAGATTCAAGCTACATTCTATCAGATGTTCAATGCGGACAACAAGATAGATATGAATAAATTCAATGAGTATACCTTTACTATGTCTCTCGTCGGCATAGACGCCGCGAACAGCAGCACCATTGATGCACTTGGCGGTCTCGGTGAAATGGTCGGAGTTGATAACGCAAAGCCTAATGACCAACTTATACAATTGACCATTATCCGAAATATCGACAAAATACTGGCACAAATGCAGAAAACATACGAAGTCTTCGCTCCTGTTTCACAGATTATCTCAGTAAATCCTCTCGTTGCTGATATGGGAATGAAAGAGGGACTTGAAGGAGGAGAAAAATTTAACCTCCTTGAAGCCCAACTTAATCCAAAGACAAATAAAGTAGAATGGAAATCTGTAGGCGTCGTTACTGTTGACAAGAAACAGATTTGGGATAATCGATATTCACTTACAGAAGAAGGGGAGAAGCCTGCGGAATCCGAAATTCAGGGTACAGTCCTCAGTGCCAACAAGAAAGCGGCTGTAGGTATGGTGGTTAAACAAGTGGTTAAATCAAAGAAATAGTAATTTATTATGAAAACAATTAAGATTCTTGGATTAATCTTGGCAGCCTTAACACTTGCCTCTTGTTCTACAATGAGACAAATATCAGCTGACAAGCAGACGCTTGCATGGCGTTACGAAATTGAACCGACATCTGGACAGGCCACGCAGGGATCTATTTTGGTCAAGGTTTGGTCTTACTCTAAAGATAAGAACATTGCTCAAAGCCAAGCCGGCAAAAACGCCGTGCACGGAGTTTTATTCAAAGGGGTAGCTGCCTTGAACGATGGCGCATCAAGGGTTCCGGCACAAAAGCCAATAGTGACAGATCCAAACGCTGAGGAAACGTATGCAGACTTCTTCAAAACATTTTTTGCAAACGGAGGAAAGTATATGAAATATGTCAACTTTGTTAACAACGGAATTCCTTCCGCTGGAAATATTATTAAAATCAAAAACGAATATAAAATTGGGGTAACAGTTTCAGTCGCCAAGGATGCACTTCGAAAAGAAATGGAAGCTGAAGGCATCATAAAATCACTTAGTTCAGGTTTCTAAAGTACGTAAATCACAAGTATGAAAAAAATTATACTCACATTAATGCTGCTAATTTCCGGGATAGTCCTTTATGGTCAGGCTAAAAAGCCGACCATAATGGTCGTCCCAAGTGATAATTGGTGCGTGCAAAACCATTTTACTAAATCATACGATAACCAAGGGATGAAAGTAACTGTCCCAGACTACACAGCTGCTTTGCAAAACAGTTCCGACCTCCTATTGGCTATTAGCAAAATCAATGAGATGATGACAGAGCGAGGATTCCCTCTAAAGAATCTTGAGTCCTGTCTAAAGACATTGAATAATCAGTCAGCAGAAGATGAAATGTTGTCTAGTCGAGATGGTGCTTCTGTTGCTGAATCTCCGATAGACAAACTTAAAAAAGTAGCTAAAGCTGATATATGGATTCAGCTCACATTCACTATTAATCAAGTTGGTCCAAAGAAATCATTAACATTTAACCTGCAGGGGTTAGATGCCTATACTAACAAACAAATCGCCGGAGCATCTGGAACAAGCAGTCCCAGTTTCGCTTCAGAGATAGCAATCTTGATAGAAGAAGCAGTGCTGATGCACATCGATTCCTTTAATGCGCAGCTCCAAAGTCATTTTGATGATTTGTTTACAAACGGCCGAGAGATTATAGTCCGAATAAAGAGCTGGGATGATTTTGAGGAAGGGCTGGAAACTGAGTACGATGGAAAAGAACTTGGATCTATCATTGAAGATTGGATGGCAGATAATACTGTTCAGGGTCGATTCAACACCTCTGATGCAACAGAGAATATGATGCTATTTGAGCAGGTGAGAATTCCATTGGAAACAGAAATCGACGGAAAGGTTCGCCAAGTTGATGCACGCAGATGGGTCGGAGAACTCAGAAAGTATCTCAAATCCAAATATGGAATTGAATCTAAATTGATGATGCAAGGTCTTGGCCAGGCGCAATTGGTTATTGGAGGTAAGTAATATGAAAAGATTGTTATCTATTTCAGTATTAGTTCTTTGTGCCATCGGCATCTCTCGTGCGCAAAATAACGAAGCAAAAGCAGATGACTTAGGACGTATTGTACTCACCTCTTATCTTGACGAAGGCAAAACCGTTATTCCCAAAAGTGCATATCGCCTATTAAAGAATAAACTTACTCAAATATCAACACAAAACGGCATGGGTGGGAGCATCCCTCAAAGATTTATCATCACCGCAAATGTGAATGTGCTTTCAAAAGACATTACGCAGACAGCCCCTCCGATGAACGCCCTGACTATAGAAACAACTTTTTATATAGGTGATGGCATTGATGGAACTTTGTTTTCAACGGCATCAACTATATCAAAGGGTGTCGGTGAGTCCGAGGATAAAGCCTTTATCGCCGCACTTAAAGCGATAAAGCCATCTTCTTCTGAATTCAGCCAATTTATTGATACCGGCAAACGGAAAATAATCGAGTACTATAATGCGAATGGCGACATTTACATCACAAAAGCCCAAACTCTTGCAAAGGAAGAGCGTTTTGATGATGCCATTTATATGCTGATGTGTATCCCGGAAGTTTGTAAAGATGTGTATACAAAGGCAATGAATGAAGCCTCCGCTGTATTCACAGCGATGATTAATTTTGAATCAGCCAAATATCTTACTGAAGCAAAAGCAATTTGGGCTTCAGGAATGGATTATGATTCCGCTGAAAAAGCCGCGAAGTTACTTGCTAAAATTCATCCGGATGCCTCTTGCTATAATAGTGCTGTGTCTTTGAGTCAGGAGATTGCATCAAGAGTTAAGGAATTGGACGCGCGCGAATGGCAATACAAGATGGACGAGCAAAAAAATGAACACGATCAGCAGATGGCACAAATAAATGCGGCAAAGGAAATTGCATTAGCAAGCGCTAAAAATCAGCCTAAAATCGTATACAACGTATACTGGTGGTAAAACTAGTTCTATTTGACAGATAATCAGCCGGATAGCCTAGTGGATATCCGGCTGATTACTTCTTGTTTTTTCGCAAAATTCTTATCTTCGTGGCAAAGATATCCCGAATTATGGCAGAATTTCAGTATTACCGACACTTCAAAGGCAACATTTACAAACTCATTTGTATAGCCAACGACAGCGAAACACTGGAGAAGAAGGTCGTATATCAGGCAATGTATGGAGAAAAGGGCTTCTGGGTACGCCCTTACGATATGTTCTTTGGAACGGTAGAACGCGACGGAAAAGTCTTTCGCCGCTTCGAGCCCATCGATGAGGCTCTTGCCCTGACCCAATTACAAGCGCAATAAATTCACTTTTTTTATCTCCGGGAACTGCGATGCGGCTCCCGGTTTTCGTTAAAATTCTGTTAAATATTAAAAAGTTTTTTTGTAAAAAATTGAGAAGGAGTAAATTTGTAGGCGAAAATACTCAGTTATGCTAATTGTACTCAAGCTTCTGGGCTCCATAGCCCTTCTGATTTACGGAATGAAGGTAATGAGCGAGGCTCTGCAGAAAATGGCAGGCCCCCAGCTGCGACACCTTCTTAGCGCAATGACCAGCAACCGCGCTTCCGGCGTAGCAACCGGCGCCCTGGTAACCGTAGCCGTTCAATCATCAGCCGCAACCACCGTAATGACGGTGTCGTTCGTAAACGCAGCCCTGCTAACCCTGGCACAAGCCATATCAATCATTATGGGTGCCAACATAGGCACAACCCTAAGTGCCTGGATTATGTCGGCAGGATTCTCCTTCAACATCTCCAACCTTGTATGGCCCGCCTTCCTCATAGGCATAATATTGATACAGACCGGCAAGCGCCGCTACATAGGAGACTTCCTCTTTGGACTCAGCTTCCTGCTCTTCGCACTGGGAATGCTTAACCAGACCGGAAGAGAAATGGACCTGGCAAGCAACCAGAACATAGTAGATTTCTTTGCCTCCTTCGACTCCGGCAGCTATCTTACCATCCTTCTGTTCCTGCTTATGGGCTCTGTGCTCACCTGTATTGCACAGTCCTCAGCCGCCCTTATGGCCATAACGATGGTGCTTTGTTCCACCGGAGCAATCAGCATCTTCCAGGGTATAGCCCTGGTGATGGGAGAAAACATAGGAACTACGCTTACAGCCAACCTGGCCGCACTGTCGGCCAACACACAGGCCCGCAGAGCCGCTATGGCCCACCTGCTCTTTAACGTATTCGGAGTTATCTGGGTGCTGATAGTGTTCTTCCCCTTCGTAAACCTGGTTTGCGAAATCGTGGGTATTGACCCTGCCGACAAAACTGTAGACCCCGCCCGTCTGCCCTTTGTACTGGCAACCTTCCACACTGGATTCAACGTAATTAACACTCTGTTGCTTATAGGCTTCATTCCTCAGCTGGAGAAGCTGGTCTGCAAAATCATCAAACCCAAGAACAACGACGACGAGAACGAATTCCGCCTCACTTACATACGCTCCGGTATTATGAAGACCCCGGAAATCTCCGTGCTCCAGGCACAGAAAGAGATTGTGGTCTTTGGCGAGGGTGTACGCAAGATGTTTGGCACTGTCCGCGAACTCTACGGTGTTGAGGACGAGGCTGCCTTCAAGAAACTCTTCGAGCGCATAAAGAAGGGAGAGGACAACAGCGACAAGATGGAGAACGAGATTGGCCGCTACATTGGAACAGTAGGAGAATCTCACCTCTCCGACGAGACCAAGGAAAAGATCCGCGCTATGCTCCGCCAGATTGGAGAACTTGAGTCTATCGGCGACAGCTGCTTTAACCTGGCCCGCATACTGCTTCGCAAGCGAGAGAACAAGATAACCTTTACCAAGGAGCAGGAAGAAGGCGTGGCAGAGATGTTCTCACTTGTTGATGAAGCTATGACACAGATGAACGTACTGCTTGCAGGCCGCAAAGAAAATGCAGACATATCTGCATCAGAAGACCTGGAGCGCCGCATAAATGCCTGCAGGAACACTCTTAAGCAGAAGAACATAGAGAACCTTGACAACCACGTATATGGTTACGACAACGGTACCGTATTCACAGACCTCATAGGAGAATTCGAGAAGACCGGCGACTATATCATAAATGTAGCTGAAGCCCGTCTTGGCGCAGTACGCAACGGTATCCGTGTACGCGGATTGCAGATTGACACCGACTCCAAGCGTGTCATCGTGGATGGCGAAACCGTATCCTTCACCAAGACAGAATACGAACTGCTCAAGCTCTTTATAGAGAATAGAGGCAAGGTATTCTCAAGGGACGAACTTCTGCAGGCCGTATGGCCCGATGATGTCATTGTCACTGCCCGTACAATCGACGTCAATATAACCCGAATCAGAAGAAAGATTGGGCCTTACGCAGAGAATCTTATCACAAAGGCCGGCTTTGGTTACTCCTTCCAGGAATAGGTAACGGCGGTATCGGCCCAAATAAAAATAATCCCGGGAGTCTAAAAACTCTCGGGATTAAATTTTTAATGGATGTCGGCCCGATGGCCTTGGTTCCTAGAAGTGGTAGATAACGCCAACACCCAGGACAACCTGATCTGCGTCTCCAATAACATACTTAACCTCGCCCTTAAGGGAATATTCGTTGGTTAAGGCATACTGGAAGCCACCGCCCAAGTTAATTCCAAGCTCGCCGTTAGTATGGCTTTCTACCTTGGTGATGGAGTAATTGAGACCTGCAAGAGGATAAACATAAAGCTTATCGTTAAGGCCAAGATCTACAAAATAGTGAAGGTTGGCATTGAATTCGTGCATAGAAACACCCTTCTTCTGGAAGAAATATGTCCAGGAACCCTCGCCACGAATAAGATCAGTAAAACCGTACTGAGCCTCAAGGCCCAATCCAAGGGACTCAATCTCGGAACCATATTTTAGATGTGCACCGATAGTTACTTCGCCCTGAGTCTGAGCAAGTGCTGCCAATCCAAAGAATGACAAGCATACTGAAATGATGAATTTTTTCATATCGGAAATATTTTTTGAGGTTTATGCAATCCCTGCGAAGCCCATAAAGGCAAGAGCAAGGATTCCAACGGTAATAAGTGCAATAGGAATACCCTTGAAGGCCTTAGGCACATCGTTAAGGGCAAGATGCTCGCGCAGACCTGCAAAAAGAACCATAGCCAGGCCATAGCCCAAAGAGGTAGCAAAAGCGTAAATCAAAGCCTCGCCAAGGGTAAATTCCTTGGTTACTACAGTAATTGCCACACCAAGCACGGCGCAGTTGGTGGTGATAAGGGGCAGGAAGATACCCAGGGCCTGATAGAGGGCCGGGCTTATCTTCTTGAGCACGATTTCTACCATCTGCACAAGGGCTGCAATCACAAGGATGAATGCGATTGTCTGAAGGAACTCCAGCTGGTGGGGAACAAGGAGGAACTGATTTAGAAGATAGGTAACCAAGGTAGCCAGGGTAATAACGAAGGCTACGGCCGCCGACATTCCGGTAGCGGTGGAGAGTTTGCTGGAAACACCAAGGTAGGGACAGATTCCAAGGAACTGAGCCAGGACGATGTTGTTTACAAAAATAGCAGAAACAATTATAAGCAGAATTTCCATATCTATTCCTCCTATTTCTTCTTAGCTACGAACTTGTTGAACAGAACCATAAGATAGCCAAGGGCTATGAATGCGCCAGGAGCCATCACAAAGGCAAGCATACCGTCGCCGGAGCCGGGAATCTTCCATCCGAACACCGAAAGGCCGCCGAGAATCTCGCGGACAGCGCCAAGTACTGTAAGGGATGCGGTAAAGCCAAGACCTATTCCAAGACCGTCCAGCGCGGAATCCAGGACTCCGTTCTTGCTGGCGAAGGCCTCGGCACGGCCAAGAACTATACAGTTAACCACGATAAGCGGTATAAAGAGGCCCAGCGATGCATATACATCGGGTACGAACGCCTTCATTACAAACTCCAGCACGGTTACGAAGGTAGCGATAACCACTATGTAAACAGGGATATGCACCTTGTCCGGCACGGCAGGAGCTAGGGCAGAGATAGCCATATTGCTGAGTACCAGCACAAAGAGGGTTGCAAGACCCATACTTAGTCCATTGATGGCCGATGTTGTGGTTGCCAGCGTAGGGCACATTCCCAGGAGCAACACAAATGTAGGGTTGTCTTTGACAAGACCCTTGGTTATAAGTCCGAACTTACTCATTGGATACCTCCTTTTCTACAGGTTGAGATTCCTCCACATCGGCAGGAATGACAGTTGAATCGGCCGGAGCGGCAGAAGAAAGGGCTTCCAGGGCGTTTGCTACGGCAAGGGTATAAGCCTTGGAAGTAATGGTAGAAGCGGTAATGGCGTCGATACCATCCTCAACAGGCTTCTGCACCTGAAGCTTGCGCTCTGCAAGTTTAAGGTTCCTCCACTGGGAAGTAAACTTCTCGTCAGAAGTACACTTGGCACCAAGACCGGGAGTCTCCTGATGAGAGATAACCGCAGTATTGATTATAAGAGCCTTATCGGCAGAAATGCCCACCATAAGGGTAAGAGGGCCTCCGAAACCGGTAACCGTAGATTTTACAGCGTAGGCTACAACGGCAGAATCGGCCACCTGTACATAACAAGGATAAACCTTGCCATCCAGAAGAAGAGTATCGGGATGCTCCACATCCTTGATGGACGTACCCTCACGAAGGCCGGTATTGTCTGCATTGCGGAACAGCACCTTACCAACAGCCTCCTCGTTGAGACGCTTGTTTGTTATGTCGATAGGTTCTTTAGTCAGAGTATAAACCGCTCCAAGTATAGCAGAGCAGAAAAGGCAGGTGCCAAAGAGGCAAAGAGCCATATTTTTAAGATTGGATTTTGCAGCCATATCTATGCCCTCCCGTATTTTTTCTGATGGAACCAGTTGTTAAGCAGAGGAACAGTGGCGTTCATTATCAGGATAGCGAACGACATACCCTCCGGATAAGAACCGAAGTACCTGATCATCATTGTTATAAATCCAATGCCGATACCGAAGATGATTCCGCCCTTGACGCTCATAGGAGAGGTGACATAGTCGGTTGCCATAAAGCAGGAACCAAGAATGAGACCGCCGGTAAGAAGATTGAATGCCGGACCGGTGAACTTGTCCGGAGCGGCAAGAGAGAAGATAAGCGATACCACAGCCACAGTAGCCCAGATGCTAAGGGTGATGTGGGGACGGACTACCTTGCGAATCAGGAGATATCCAAAGCCGATAAGAAGGGCAATGGCCGATATTTCACCGGCGGAGCCTCCAAGGTTGGCAAAGAGAAGATCCTTCCACTCATACTGGGAAGTAAGGTCGGAGAGCTGACCGCCCTCCAGAAGGCCCTTCTTTATAACACCCAGCGGAGTGGCACCAGAGGCAGCATCGGCCCCAAAAAGACCGGTAGGTATACGCCAGTCGGTCATATGGGTGGGGAATGATACCAACAGGAAAACTCGGCCCACAAGGGCGGGGTTGAAAACATTCTGGCCAAGACCGCCAAAAGTCATCTTGGCCACTCCGATTGCCACGACTGCTCCTGTGAAAACCACCCACCAGGGAGTGGAAGAAGGGAGGTTGAGAGCAAGCAGAAGACCGGTGACTGCAGCGGACCAGTCGCCCAGGGTGCAATCTTTCTTTAACAGGTACTTAGTTATAAGATACTCCAGCAACAGACAGGAGAGTATGCTTACGCCAAGCACCAGAAGCTCGCCCAGGCCGTAGAATACTACGGAAACCACGGCGGCAGGCACAAGCGCAAACACAACATCCCTCATAAGGGACTTGGTGCTCACCTTGGTGTGAATGTGCGGAGAAGGAGATACCAACAATTTATCCATTTTCTTTTCCTTTAATCGGTTATTTCTTTGCTGCAGCTCTTGCCTTTATAATGCCCAGAACCTGGCCCTTGGACTGGCGTATTACATCCAGCAGAGGGATATTGGCAGGGCAGCTGTAAAGGCAGCATCCGCACTCAATACAATCCTGAACAGCATTGGCCTCAAGCTGGTCCAGCATACCGCCGGCACGGCTCAGCCTGTTAAGCAGGAAGGGTTCAAGTCCCATAGGGCAGGCCTCGGCACACTTTCCGCAGCGGATACAGTTGCCTTCTTTGCCGCGGGCTGTCTGTTCCTTGGTAAGGAAGAGAAGGGCCGATGTGCCCTTGAGCGTAGCGGCGTCCAGGTTGGCGATTGCACGTCCCATCATAGGACCGCCGCTGATAATCTTGGCCGTATCCTCGGGAACGCCGCCAAGATAGTCGATGATGAACTTAAGAGGAGTTCCAACCCTTACAAGCAGGTTAGCCTGACGGGGGAAGCACTCGCCCGTAACAGTTACGGAATTATCGACGATAGGTTTATTCTTCTGGACAGCATCATAGACTGCAAGGGCTGTGGCTACGTTCTGAACAACGGCGCCAACATCTATAGGCAGGCCGCCGGAAGCAACCTGACGATGCATAACTGCATCGATGAGCTGTTTTTCACCGCCCTCAGGGTACTTCTTCATAAGGCTCATAACGGAGATACCCTCGTACTTGGGAGAAACCTTCTTGAGCTCTGACAGCACTTTCTGTATGTGGTCGATGGCCTCAGGTTTATTGTCCTCTATGGCTATGGTTGCCTTGTCAACTTTAAGAATGCTCTTGATTATGGCTGCACCTATCACTACCTGCTCTCCCTTTTCCAGAAGGGTGCGGAAGTCGGAGGTAAGATAAGGCTCGCACTCACAACCATTTATGATAAGCATCTCGCACTTCTTTCCGGGAGGAGGAGTAAGCTTGACGGCTGTAGGGAAGGTTGCGCCTCCCAGACCTACTACGCCGGCAGCCTTGATTTTATCCAGGCAAACGGCAGGATCGTCCGGGAATTCCCTGATGATGGTATCGGTTGTGTCGATACCTTCCAGCCACTCGTCACCCTCAACTGCAATCTCTACGCACATCTGAGGGTTGCCTGCAAGGTCTTTGCGGGGAGCGATGCTCTTAACGGTTCCGGATACGGAAGAGTGGATGGCAGCCGAAACAAAGCCACCGGGCTCTGCTATGAGCTGGCCGGCCTTGACTTTGTCGCCAACTGCAACGACGGGCTTTGCGGGAGCGCCTATGTGCTGGCCAAGATGAATGTAGACAGTCTCCGGAATAGGGAGAACCTCTATCTTGCAATCTCTTGAAATTTTATTGTCTGCGGGGTGGACGCCACCCATTGAGAATGTTCTTTTTGCCATAGTTTAAGCCTCCTCTTTCTTTGTGTCAGTTGCATCGGCCTGGGCAGCCTTGGCATTACGCTCCTTGATGCGGGCCTTGATGGCCTCTTTGTCTATAGGCTTGGGGAAGTTTACGCCGTGGATGGCTCCGGTAGGACATACGGCCTCGCACTCGCGGCAGAGCTTACACTTTTCAGGGTCTATGTAAGCCACGTTGTTCTCGAATACGATAGCGCCGTGAGTACAGGTCTTGAAGCAGATGCTACAGCCTATGCAGGCATTCTCGCAGGCCTTCTTAACTCCGGGACCCTTGTCTTTGTTAACGCAGGAAACGTACATACGCATTCCGCGGGGGCCCTTGGGCCTTAGTTCGATGATGGCCTTGGGGCAAGCCTTAACGCAGGCGCCGCAGGCAGTACATTTCTCCTGGTCAACAACTGGAAGTCCGGTAGCGGGGTCCATAGAGAGAGCGCCGAACTGGCAGGCAGCCACGCAGTCTCCACAGCCCAGGCAGCCAAAGCTGCAACCGGTGTCGCCGCTGTAAAGAGCAGCCTTTACGCGGCAGGAAGCGTAACCGTCGTATTGGTTAGTGCGGGGACGGGCCTCGCAGGTACCGTTACAACGCACAACTGCCACCATAGGTGCTTTTTCTTTAACTTCATATCCCAGAATAGCAGCCACTTTCTTCATAACCTCGTTTCCGCCCACGGGACAATAGTTATTGTCCAGATTGGGGGCTTTCACGGCAGCATCGGCAAAGGCCCTGCAGCCTGCAAAACCGCAACCACCGCAATTGGCTCCCGGCATCACCTTCTCTACCTCGTCAATGCGCGGGTCCTCTTCTACCTTGAAGCGCTCGGCTACAACGTAGAGAACTACGGCAAGGACAAGGCCCAAAAGAGCGATGATAGCGATTGTCCAAATGATTGTTGTCATACTTATGTTATTTTATTTTTTCTATCGTAAAAGCATAGCCTGAGGCTATCTTGTCGCGCAGCAGGTAAACGCAGAAGTACCACAGCGCAATGGCGGCAATTCCGCCAAGCCCGGCAACAAGTTCGTGAACACCGGCATAGCAAAGTGCCAGGGTAACCGCCAGCACTACTAAAAGCGGTACGGCATAGGCCAAAACTACGGCCCTCATACCCATAGAACGCTTAAGGAAAACATCCACCTCCTCTCCGGGAGAGAAGTGCTGATAACTCTGAACCTCAACTTCTTTTCTCTTGGCATCGGCCGCTCCGCAGAGAGAAGCCGCGTGGCACTCCGAGCACGCAGACATTGAGATAATTTCTACCTTGACAATGCCGCCCTCTGCACAAATTACCCGTCCTTTATGAGATATATCGCCGTTCATCAGTTAAAATCCAGAGGTGCGAACTCGTCATTATTCATTGCCGACCCATAGGTTACGGCCTCGGATGACAAAGTGTTGTCTATTTCTACGAAACGGATCTGCTCGCTCTTGAAAAGCATATCTATCTCCCCTATCTCGCCGTTTCTGTGCTTAGCGATGATAATCTGAGTGGTTTCCTTTCCGTTTTCCGAATTCTCCGACAAGCCAAGATAGTCCGGACGATGCACGAACAAAACCATATCGGCATCCTGCTCTATGGCACCGGACTCTCTAAGGTCGCTGAGCTGAGGTTTACCCACGCCGCCTGTACGCTGTACGGCGTTTCTGGAGAGCTGAGACAAGGCTATGATAGGAACGTTAAGCTCCTTTGCCGTGCTCTTGAGGGTTCTGGAAATAGCGGCAACCTCCTGCTCACGCATACCGCGCAGTTCAGGAGGACCCTGCATAAGTTGCAGGTAATCCACTATCACAAGACGCACCTTCTTGCTCTTTACAAGACGCTTAACCTTGGCGCGGAACTCCATAATAGGAAGGCTGGGGGTATCGTCTATGTAAAGAGGAGCCTTTGACAATGCCTTAAGCTTGTACTCCAACTGCTCCCACTCGCGGGGCTCCAGCTTGGAACCGCCCTTTATCTTATCTGCCGGCAGGCCGGACTCCGATGTCATAAGACGCTTTGCCAGCTGGATGGCAGGCATTTCGAGCGAGAATACGGCAACCGGCATATTGTGGTCTACGGCAGCATTTCTGGCGATATTCAGGGCAAAGGCCGTTTTACCGACGGACGGCCTGGCGGCCAGGATTATAAGGTCCGATGGTTGCCAGCCCATCGTTATCTTGTCTATGGATCTGTATCCGGAAGGCACGCCGCTTATACCGGTCTGGCTCTGCATCCTCTCCACATCCTCCATTGCCACCTTAATGACGGAACCAATTTCCTGCACATCCGTGCGGACGCTGTTCTGGATAGCATCGAATATCTTGGTCTGGGCGTCATCGATAAGGTAATCCACACCTATCGACTCGTCGTAAGAAGACTTCAGAATCTCGAAGGAGGCCTTGATGAGGTCTCTCTGAATAGCTTTCTGCTTAAGAACCTTGATGTAGTACTCTACGTGGGCAGCAGCTCCTATCTTCTGGCTAAGCGACACCAGCGCAGGCGCTCCGCCTATAGCCTCCAGATTGTCCTGAGCCCTGAGTTTCTGGGACACAGAAAGAATGTCCGGAGCCTCGTGCTCGTTTACAAGGCTTACCACGGCCTCAAAAATCATACGGTTCTTGGGGTCGTAGAAACAAGAAGGAGTAAGCTCCTCCATAGCCTCGTCCAGAATGGCGGGCTCTACAAGGAGGGCGGCAAGTACAGCCTCTTCAAAATCTAAAGCCTGAGGTGGTTTATTACCCATCTCAAGCCCTAGTTTATCAAGGTTTACATCCTGATTCTTGGTTTTTTTGCCAGGCGCAGGCATAACCTAAATTATTTGTCCATTTCCGGACTTACGATTATACGGCCGCAATGCTCGCAGATGACAAGCTTCTTCATAGAAGCGATGTCGATGAGACGCTGGGGGATGATGGTGTTGAAACATCCGCCGCAAGCGTTATCGTTGAATATCTTTACAACTGCAAGATGATTGTGAACGCTGGAGCGGATGCGCTCGTATGCGCTCATTGTCCTTTCATCAAGCTTCTCTGCAAGGGCGTTTCTCTTTGCGGTAAGAACTTTCTCCTCTTCTGCAGTAGTCTTGGCAATAGTCTCAAGCTCTTCTTTCTTGATGCGAAGATCCTCTTCCCTGACCTCTTTCTTCTGGGAAAGTTCCTCGATGGTAGCCTTATTCTCTGCTATCTTCATCTTAGCCTCTCCAACGAACTTCTCTGCAATCTGCTTCTCAAGGTCAAGATTCTCGATTTCCTTCTCTATGGAATCGTACTCGCGGCTGTTGGAAATAGCGTTAAGCTGGGCACGATACTTGGCGGCTGCCTCCTCGCTCTCTACAGCCTTCTGCTTATTCTCGTTGATGGACAGGGTAAGACCGGCGTTGAGTTCTGTCAGCCTTGCGATTTTAGCATTGACAGCCTCTACCTCTGCCTCCAGGGAAGTAACCTCTTCCGGAAGTTCGCCGCGACGGTTCATAATCTTGTCGATTTCAACGTCTGCCTTCTGAAGATCGTACAATGTGCGCAGTTTTTCCTCTACCATTGCAGAAGAATCTGCGAAGCTTTTCTGGATGGATACGAATGTCTCCCTCTGGTCCAGCGGAGTCTGAGCTTTTTTAGTTTTCTTGGTGGTTGCCATATCTATTATTCTCTAATTTTCTTTAAGCCTACAAAGATAGAACAATTTTGGTAATAATTAAGGAAAAACCTACTATAAAGAACGATAAACTTCTCCAAGTTGGGCACGGATTTCCTTAAGGGTATCCAGAGCCTTTACACGGCTCTCAACCTTGCTGGAATCTTCCTGAAGTTTCTTTGCCGCACCCTCAAGGGTAAAGCCCTGATCCTTCACCATAAAATGGATTTGTTTAAGGATTTCTATTTCCTCTGCCGTGTACTTACGGTTGCCCTTGGCGTTGCGCCTGGGTTTCAGGAACTTCTGAAAATAATTGGTCCAGAAGCGAACCGCCGATGTGTTTTCGCCCAGGATCGAGGCTACCTCGCCAATAGAATAAAACAGCTTTTCCATATAGTTTTTGTTTCAGTTTTGCTAGTCCAGCGACTGGCCCGTATGGGCCGATATGTATGCCACTCCGGTATATTCCTCCGGGCTTAATCCGGCAAACATATAATGCACAGGGTCAAGGGGTTCATCTCCCCTGCGAACCTCGTAATGCAGATGGGGGGCATAGGATTTCCCGGAAACTCCCACCTCCGCGATTTCCATCCCCATCGTAACCTTCTGCTTCTTGCGGACCTTTATCGTACTAAGGTGGGAATAAACGGTATAATACCCATTGTTATGGTCGATGGTTACAGTATTTCCCTTTCCTTTTGTCGATGTCACCACGGACATCACTTCTCCGTCCGCGGTAGCATAGACCGGTGTACCCTGGGCGGCGATAATGTCCAGTCCTTCATGCTTTGAATCAACCTTGTAGAATGGATTGTATTTTACACCGACCGAGGCCCCTGTAACAACGTAGGACAGGGTTTTTACCGGCAGTCCTACAGGCGGAACGGTATCCCTTGCCGCAAGTGCGAAAATCTCCCTGAAATTATCTTCTATGCTGCTTGTCCTGGAAGCCAGGCTGTCCAGGCGGTCGCGGCTCTCTGTTAAAAGATGGATGTACACATTATCGTCAGCGACAGAGGTAGTATCGGACACAAGAATACCGGAAGGATCAACCCGGGGAGCCTCGCTGTGGAAGATCTGCCTATAGATACCATCGTCCCTGAGCTGCAGGTAATTAACCTCGTCTATCAACATTTCCTCTTTCTCCCTGAGGAGTACGTATTCCTGCTCGTAGGCATCGTTTTCCCTGGACAGGCGTTCTTCTATATCGGTGTTGAACAGCATAGAAAAAGCCACGTAGTACAGTATAGCCATGGTTACAGCTCCGCCTAACCACAAAGCAGCCTTCCGCAGATAGTATTTAAAAAGACGATTTGCCATAACTTATCATTTTGCCGGAAGTTTGGAAGGAGGTATGACTCCGGAGGCCTCCGAAGCCTGCGATACCATAGTCTCGTACTCCGATGTTTCCATCTCGAAGTCCAGATAGTTATACGGATTCACGGCGCGGCCGCGGTAAAGGACCTCGTAGTGAAGGTGAGGACCTGTGGACTTGCCCGATTTGCCGGACTCCCCTATCAAAGTGCCTCTTTTAACCCTCATCTTCTCAGTAACAAGCGCCGTTTTAAGATGAGCGTATCGCGTGCGGTAACCAAAGCCGTGGTCTATTATGACCTGCACTCCGTAACCCCTTAAATCAAAGGCAACCTTCTCTACGATGCCGTCGCCCGTAGAATACAGCGGAGTGCCTATATCCATTGCGAAGTCTATACCCGCGTGGAATTTTGTACGTCCGTTTATAGGGTCACGCCTGTATCCGAATGAACTTGAAAGCCGGTGACGGGAACTCGGGTTCATAGGAAGCACTACCGGAATGCTGGAAGCCATATCTCCGGCCCTTCTGGATATTGCAAAGACATCGTCGAAGGAAACGGCCTGAACATAGGCAGCCTTGGTAAGATAATCTACCCTCTTCACGGTTTTCTTGAGCAGGGTAGAAGCTCCCATTTCTTCCAGATAGTCATAGCGGTTTACGCCGCCGAACCCGGAATATCTGCGTTCAGGGCCAATCTGGTTCATTCCGTAAATATTGCGATATATGCCCTCGTCCCTGCCGGCGACTCCCCAAAGTGTGTTCTGTACCACGTCCAGACGCTTTTGCATCAACTCCAGTTTGGAAGCCCACTCTGTGTTTTTCTTCCTTAGAAGGATAGTTTTAGGAAGTTCCAACTCAAGCACGGAGGTATAAAACCAAACCAACAAGGCCGTTACGGCAAAACTGAAGAGAAGAAAACGAAGTACCCCAAAAACATGGTAACGCAAAGGCGTCTTCTCTTTTTCGTAGAGAAGAGTCCGGGGGTTAAGCCTGTATCCTTTTCTGTTACTGTAACTTACCACAACTAACTTTAAATAACGCTATCTAAATAAATAGGTTTCAACCAATTTGCCTGGGTCAAAATTACAAGAATCGTGCAAATATAGGAAAATAAGACTAATATTTCTATATTTGTGAGATTTTTGTACAACCAAACAGATTATGACATCTAAAGAGATACGCCGGAAGTTTTTGGACTTCTTTGCTTCAAAAGACCACACCCTGGTACCATCGGCCCCGATGGTAATAAAGAATGACCCAACCCTTATGTTCACCAACGCAGGAATGAATCAGTTCAAAGATTACTTCCTTGGTAACAGCGAGGCCCCTTTCAAGAGGGCTGCGGATTCGCAGAAGTGCCTCAGGGTCAGCGGAAAGCACAACGACCTTGAAGCAGTTGGCCACGACGGAAGGCACCACACTATGTTCGAGATGCTGGGCAACTGGAGCTTTGGAGAGTACTTCAAGGAAGAGGCCATAGACTGGGCCTGGGAGTTGCTCACAGAGGTGTATAAGATAGACAAGTCCATACTTTACGCCACCGTTTTCGAGGGCAGCAAGGAAGACGGCACAGAACTGGACGTAGAAGCCCAGAAGGCCTGGCTGAAGCATATGAGCCCGGACCATATCATCCTTGGAAACAAGCACGACAATTTCTGGGAAATGGGAGATACCGGCCCCTGCGGTCCTTCCAGCGAGATTCACATAGACCTTCGCCCCAAGGAGGAGCGTGACGCCGTTCCGGGAGCCAGCCTGGTAAATACGGACAACGACGACGTAATAGAGATATGGAACCTTGTGTTTATGCAGTTTAACCGCAAGGCAGACGGGCACCTTGAGGCCCTTCCTTCCAAGAACATAGACACCGGAATGGGTTTCGAGCGCCTTTGTATGGTACTCCAGGGCAAACGCAGCAACTACGAGACCGACGTATTCTCCGGTATAATCGGAGAACTTGAGAAGATGTCCGGCAAGAAGTACGGCAGCGACGAGTCCTGTGACGTGGCGATGCGCGTGTGCGCAGACCATATCCGAGCCATCGCCTTCTCCATAGCCGACGGTCAGCTGCCTTCCAACGTAAAGGCCGGCTACGTGATTCGCCGAATCCTGCGCCGTTCAGTACGTTACGGCTACACCTTCCTTGGCTTTGACAAACCCTTCCTCTGTCTGCTCACAGACAGGCTTTGCGCCGATATGGGCGAGGCTTATCCTGAGCTGGTAGCACAGAAGAACCTTATAGAGAGCGTTATCCGCGAAGAAGAAAACGCATTCCTGCGCACACTCGACCGCGGAATCCGTATGCTGGACGACCTTATGGCCAAGTGCGGAGGCACCATTTCCGGCACCGACGCCTTCACTCTTTACGACACCTACGGTTTCCCTATCGACCTTACTGAACTTATCGCCACAGAGAACAACCTTAAGGTAGACCTTGAGGGCTTCGCAGTAGAGCTTGAGAAGCAGAAGAACCGCGCCCGCAGCGCTACCGCCAACGAGTTCGGAGACTGGATAGAATTCGGCAGCGGAGACTCAGAGCCCGTATTCACCGGTTATGATTCCGTAAAGGAAGAAGGCTGCAAGCTGCTTAAGCACAGGACGGTTAAACAAAAGAACAAAGAGCTGCTTCAGCTTGTGTTCGACCGTTCTCCTTTCTATGCAGAGATGGGCGGCCAGGTTGGCGACACCGGCACAGTTACATCGGCCACCGGCGAGATAATTAAAATCCTTGACACCGTAAAGGAAAACAACCTTACCATACACATTGCAGACCGCATCCCAGCAGACTGCGAGAGCACCTTCACCCTTGAAGTAGATGTGCAGAGGCGCAACAAGATCAAGGCAAACCACACGGCCACCCACCTTATGGACCAGGCCTTGAGGGAAATCCTCGGCACCCACGTAGAACAAAAGGGTTCGTTCGTAGGTCCGGACTATCTACGCTTCGACTTCTCCCACTTCTCTAAGATGACGGACGAGGAAATCGTAACCGTAGAAAAGAGGGTGAATCAGCTTATCCGCGAGAACTATCCGCTCTGCGAAAAACGTGACGCCACTATGGAAGAGGCCAAGGCAATGGGTGCCCTGGCACTCTTCGGAGAAAAATACGGCGACAGGGTTAGAGTCGTACGCTTCGGTCCTTCCGCAGAACTTTGCGGAGGTACCCACGCAGACGCAACCGGCAACATAGGCCTCTTCAAGATTGTATCCGAGGGAGCCGTGGCAGCCGGAGTAAGAAGAATAGAGGCCGTTACAGGAGAGGCCGCAGAAGAACTTATCTACACTGTTCAGAATAACCTTCGTGCCGCTAAATCATTCTTCAACAATGCACCTGACATCAAGGCCTGCATCCAGAAGATGATAGAGGAGAACAGCGAGTACAAGAAGGAGATAGACGGCTTTATGGCAGAGAAGGTGAACGCAATGGCAGAGAAGGCTATGCAGAACGCAGAGGATCTTGGAGACTTCGGCCTTATCAAGATAACATCGTCCGTAGATCCTGCCATCGTCCGCGGAATAGCAGCAGCTATCCAGAAGGACAAGACAGGTTACGCCCTTGCAGCCGCCTTCCAGTGGGAGGACAAGCCTCAGATTGTACTTATGTACACCAAGGACCTTGTAGAGAAGGGCCGCAACGCAGGCAAGGATATCCGCGAAGCCGCCAAGTTCATCCAGGGCGGCGGCGGTGGCCAGCCCGGTCTTGCAACTGCCGGCGGAAGAGACGTAAGCGGTCTAGGCCAGGCAATTGAAACCCTTGACAAAATAATCCGCGAAGGATAATATGAAGAAACTGGACCTTTTCATACTTAAGTCTTTCATAGGGCCGTTCTTTGCTCTGCTCTTCATCGTATTGTTCATACTGATGTTGCAGTTCCTGTGGCTCTACATAGACGAACTTGTGGGCAAAGGTCTAAGTTTCGGAGTCATAATGGAGTTTATGGCCTGGGGCGGTGCCACCCTTCTGCCCCTGAGTATGCCTCTGGCAACGCTTCTGGCTTCCGTGATGACGATGGGCCAGATGTCAGAGAACAATGAGCTCATTGCGTTGAAGGCAGCCGGAATCTCCCTCCGCAGGGTAATGGCTCCCATAGCAGTAGCATCGGCCATAATAAGCGTTTGCGCCTTTGTGGTTGCCAACGACCTTGTGCCCCTGGCATACAATAATATATATACGCTCAGGGACGATATCGGCCGTACCAAATCTGAAATCAGCATCCCCACAGGAACCTTCTACAATGGCCTTGAGGGCTATATAATAAGGGTAGAGGACAGGAATAAGGACACCAGGATGATGTATGACGTCCAGGTTTACGACCACTCCCAGGACAAGGGAGATGTAAGCCTTACCCTGGCCGATTCTGCCGAGATGCGTATCTCAAAGGCTAAGGATTATCTTACCTTCACCCTCTTCAGCGGAATCAACTACCAGGAGACCAACACGATGAAATATCGTGACACCACCCTGGAGCTGCAGAGGATTAGCTTTGACGAGCAGCAGCTGATTATCCCCCTTGAAAACTATGCCTTTGAAAAGTCGGACGGAGCCAAGTTCTCCGACCAGGTGCGCGCAATGAACGTAAAGCGCCTGGGTATGGGCAGGGACTCCCTTCAGAGAGAGAAGGACTCCACCATACAAAGCCTGGCAGATGGCTTCTGGAAGAGGCAGAGCCTGCGGTACCTGCGACAGTTGGATACCGCCAGGCACTTTAAGGCCACCACCACAGTGGACTTCTCCCAGAAGGAATGGATGGGCTATTCTTCGCACAGGAGGGCTTTGGACAATGCTGCCAACGCGGCAACGGAGGTAGAGTCCTACCTTGTGTCAGCCGACGACGAGATGCGCTACAGCAGCAAAATCCTGCGTCACACCAAGGTGGAACTGTTAAAGAAATTCGCCCAGGCCCTGGCCTGCCTGATTCTCTTTTTCATAGGCGCCCCGCTTGGTTCCTTCGTTACCAAGAAAACCGGACTGGGTGCAGCGGCAATCGTGGCTATACTGTTCTTCGTGCTCTACTGGGTGGTTGATATTACAGGAACCAAACTGGCGAAGGACGGAGCCGCATCGGCACCGATGGGGGCCTTCATATCTACGGGGGTACTGCTCCCGTTGGGCCTCTTCCTATCCTGGAAGGCAATAAACGACGCCAAGCTCTTTGGCGCCAGCGACAGTTTCGGCGCGGCCTGGCGTAAATTTAAAAGTAAACTTGCAAGAGTGTTCAAGAAGACAAGAATCGTATATATGGGTACTCCGGAGTTCGCAGTGGCTCCGCTTCAGGCCCTTATTGACAACGGCTACAAGGTTGTAGGCGTTGTAACAGTTGCAGACAAGCCAAGCGGACGCGGGCTTAAGGTTACCGAGAGCGCAGTAAAGAAGTTCGCCATAGAAAAAGGCATTCCCGTGCTTCAGCCGGAAAAACTTAAAGACCCCGTATTCCTGGAGCAGCTGGCCGCATTCAAGGCAGACCTCTTTGTGGTTGTAGCCTTCAGGATGCTGCCGGAGGTAGTCTGGAAGATGCCGCCTCTTGGCACCTTCAACCTTCACGCCGCCCTTCTGCCTCAGTACAGAGGCGCAGCCCCTATTAACTGGGCTGTTATCAACGGAGAGAAGATGACTGGCGTGACCACCTTTATGATAGACAAGGACATCGACACCGGTGGCATTCTGCTAAGACAGGAGTGTCGCATCTCAGATGACGAGACCGCCGGTGACGTTCACGATAAACTGATGCCTCTGGGTGCAGACCTGGTGGTACAGACCGTAGAGGGTATAATCCAGAAGAACATAGAGACCAGGGTTCAGAGAAGCTTTATCCAGGGCTCCGAGGTTCTTAAGAGCGCTCCCAAGCTTACCAAGGAACTGTGCCAGATAGACTGGAACCAGCCTACGGTCAAGATTTACAACCTTATAAGGGGCCTCAGCCCCTACCCTGCCGCCTTTACGGAGATTTACCGTGACGGCGAAGAGCCGGTTCAGCTTAAGATTTACAAGGCAGAGAAGATGGAGGATGCCCCCAAGACAGCTCCCGGCACTATCATCACCGACGGCAAGACCTTATTTGCCATAGCCACCGCCGACGGTGCTGTAAGCCTTAAAGACATTCAGTTGGCAGGAAAGAAGCGTATGGGAGTGAATGCCTTCCTGGCAGGATTCAGAGACGCAGACTCTTACAAGGTAAAATAGCTTATGACAGCTGCCATAATTTGTGACGGAGATTTCCCAAGGAAACCTTATCCCAGATATCTTATATCCTCCGCGGATATGATTATCTGTTGCGATGGAGCCCTGAAAGGCTTTATAAAGGCTTCCAAGGCACTTTTCCCTTCAGAAATGCGCAGGCCGGACGCTGTGGTGGGAGACCTTGACTCCCTGACTGTTTCCCTTAAAGAGGAATACAAGGACGTACTTGTACATTACGAGGAGCAGGATTACAACGACCTTACCAAGGCTATGCGCTGGCTTCTGGGAAAACATCCCGACATCAGCTGCATCCACATACTTGGGGCTACAGGGAAAAGGACGGACCACACCATCGGAAACGTATCGCTGCTGATGGAATACGGCAGGCTTTTCCCCTGCGTCAAGGAGATTGAGCTGGATATGGTGTCGGACTACGAAACCATCGTCCCTATATGGGACAGTTGCCATCTTAACGTGGGCGTAGGCAGGAGCGTATCAATACTGTCGCCGGACAACTCTCTTAGGATAAAGAGCGCCGGACTGGAGTACGATACTTCCGGAGTAGTGTTCGACAACTGGTGGAAGGCTACGCTCAACAGGGCCGTGGAGGACGAGATTTCGCTGGAATTCAGCAAGCCCTCCGCCGCCATACTTATAATGAACTAACAACACTATCAATATGTTGCGAAAATTCCGAATCATCCTTGCAGCGCTGGTACTGTGCGCCGCGGTGCTGCTGTTCCTGAGGCCTTGGGAAGAAAGTTCCCTTCAGCTGGGATTCATTGCAAAATTGCAGTTCCTCCCAGCCCTGCTTTCTCTTAATGTAATCATCCTGGCCGTTCTTATCGCTGTAACGCTCCTCTTCGGACGCATTTACTGCTCTGTATTATGCCCTCTCGGCATCCTTCAGGACATCGTTGGCCGTCTTGGCCGCGCCGGCAAGAAGAATAAACTTCGCTATACTCCTTCCAAAGAGAAGAAAGTCAGATACATAGTCTGGGTGCTCTTTGTAGCCGCCCTGCTTGCCGGAATCAGCTATGCGGTAATTCTCCTTGACCCTTACGGAATCTTTGGAAAGATGATGGCGACCATCGGCGGAAAGACAATGGGCTGGATGGTTCCTGCCGTAAGCGCCGCCTTTATGGTAATCATCGGCATACTGGCCTGGAAGAACGGACGAACCTGGTGCAACACCATCTGCCCAGTTGGCACAACGCTGGGCTTCTTCTCCAGATTCTCTCTTATGAAGCCCGTGATAGACGCAGACAAATGCAAGAACTGCCACATCTGCGAGCGCAGTTGCAAGGCCGCCTGCATTGATATCGAATCCAAGAGCATAGACTACAGCAGGTGTGTCGATTGTTTCGATTGTCTGGGCGCCTGCAAGTTCGACGCCCTGCACTATAAGGTAAGCATCGGCAAAAAATCAACAGTCAAGGCCGATAGCGCCTCCAATGATTCCGATGCCGCCACAAATGAGGGAAGGCGTGCCTTCCTGGCATCGGCAGTGATGGCTACGACAGCAGCCACCCTGGGTGCCCAGAGCAAAAAGATTGACGGAGGTCTTGCCGCCATCATCGACAAAAAAGCCCCGGAGAGGACTACTCCCCTTGTACCCTTCGGTTCCGAAAGCGTAAAAGACTTCTACAAAAAGTGCGTGGCCTGCCAGCTTTGTATATCGGCCTGCCCCAACAACGTGCTTAAGCCTTCTGCATCTCTTGAACATCCTATGCAGCCCTATATGAGCTACGAAAACGGTTACTGCCGTCCGGAATGTACAGAATGCTCACAGGTATGCCCTGCAGGCGCAATCCTGCCTATCACCCCGGAAGAGAAGACTCAGTTCCACATTGGCGTGGCTTCCGTAGACAGAGGCCTCTGCGTTGTAGAGCGTGACGGGGTTTCCTGCGGCAACTGCGCAAGACACTGCCCCGTTGGCGCTATCAATATGGTAAAACTGAATCCCGACGATCCCGACAGCCTGCTTATTCCTACAGTTGACGAAACCCGCTGCATAGGTTGCGGAGCCTGCGAGAATCTCTGTCCTTCCAGACCGTTCAGCGCAATTACCGTAAACGGCCTTAGTGTTCACATCAAAGACTGACAGCTATGAAAGACATAAACAGAAGAGACTTCCTTAAAATGGCCGGTGCCGGTGCGCTGGCCGTTGGAGCAGCCGCCTGCGGAGCCAAGAAGCCGGGCGAGAACCAGTCCGCCGCCACAGGCGAGGGCACTATGGAATACCGCCTTAACCCGGGCAACGGAGACAAAGTTTCCCTGCTTGGTTATGGTTGTATGCGCTGGCAGATGAAAAAGGACGAGAACGGCAAGGATATAATTGACCAGGAAAGCGTAAACGAACTTGTGGACAGGGCTATAGAGGCCGGAGTAAACTACTTTGACACCTCACCTGCATACTTGCAGGGACAGTCAGAAAAGGCCACCGGCATTGCCCTAAACCGTCATCCCCGTTCCTCTTATTATATAGCCACCAAACTGTCCAACTTCAGGAATGCCTCTCCCGAGGCTTCAAAGAAGATGTATCACGACTCTTTTGAGCAGATGCAGACAGATTACTTTGATTATTACCTGATGCACTCGATTGGCCGTGGCGGCTACAAGTCCTTCAAGCGCCGTTACGAGGAAAACGGAATGATGGACTTCCTGCTGAAGGAGCGCGAGGCCGGAAGAATCCGTCAGATTGGTTTTTCCTTCCACGGCAGCCAGGCAGAGTTTGACGAACTCATCGCCCTGCACGACAAGTACAAATGGGACTTCGTCCAGATAGAGATGAACTATATGGATTGGCAGCACGCCGATGGTAAACGTAATGCTAACGCAGAATATCTCTATGATTGCCTTGACAAGAAAGAACTGCCTATCGTAGTTATGGAGCCGCTTCTTGGCGGACGTCTTGCCACGGTTCCGGAGAACGTTACCCGTCAGTTCAAGGAGCGCGAGCCGGACAAGAGCATAGCCAGCTGGGCTTTCCGCTTTGTAGGCAGCTACCCCAGGATCCTTACGATTCTCAGCGGTATGACTTACCGCGAGCATCTTGAAGACAATCTTAAGAGCTTTGTGGGCTTTAAGCCGCTTACTCAGGAAGAGCTACAGTTCGTAAAGGAAATGGCCGACATTATGTCTACCTACCCTACCGTCAACTGTACCCACTGCAACTACTGTATGCCTTGCCCTTACGGAATAGACATTCCGGAGATTTTTGCACACTACAACAGGCACGTGAACGATGGTACGGTTGCCGTTAATCAGGAGCAGGCCAACTACAAGAAACTGCGCAAGGATTACCTGCTGAGCTATGACAAAGCCATACCTACCCTGCGCCAGGCAGACCACTGTATAGGTTGCGGCCAGTGCCTGCAGCATTGCCCCCAGAGCATCGATATTCCCAAGCAGCTGCACCGCATAGACCGCTACATAGAGAAACTAAAACAAAATAAGCTCTAAAAGATTTCTCTTTTAAAGCTTTATTAAATGATATACCCAATACTTTGGTGACATTTTCCCGGTAAGGGTCGCTGAGCGATAGGAACCAAAGTATTGGGTATATTATTCTTTGTAAAACTACCTCTTGACTACAGTCTTAGTATAAGTTTTTCCGTCCAGAGTAACCTGCAGCGAATAAACACCCGGGGCGCAGCCCGACATATCTATCGCAAGAGGATTGAACGCACTGAAGGTAGCAGTAGCGTTGTAAATCTCCGAACCCGTAGAAGAAGCCAGTTTAACCTTGGTAGGAACCTCATTCTCTCCCGTACGTACATACAAAGTAGTTGTCACAGGGTTAGGATAAGTGTCCACAAGATCAGATTCGGAATCCCTTACAAGTATGTAGAATGTCATACTTACGCTCTTGCCCAAAGTATCGGTAGCAACTACAGTTATTGAGGCCGAGCCATATCCGAGAGTTGTAACATACAGCTGTCCGCCGGAAACATTGCAATGAACAATGCTGTTGTTGCTTATGGTGAAGGAATAGCTGAGGGGCTCTCCATCAGGATCGGTCAGATAAGATTCTATAGGGAAGGGTCTGATGTCGCCAATCTTGTAGCTGATGATGTTGTCCATCTGCTTATGAATTACAGGCGGGTGATTCTCAAGAATCTCATAGGCCAGATTTGCGCTGGATGATGCGCCATAGGCATCCTTGGCATTGATTACCGCAGTGTACTTGCCGGGGTTGGCACCCGAACCCTTGATTGTTACAGGATAATTGTTTCCGGTAGAGACATCAAGTTTGTCGGCAGATGAACCATTGGTAAGAGAAACGGTGAAGGTATGACCGTCAGGATCCTCTATCGTTACAGGAACGGATACCGTCTGCCAAGCCTTGATCTGTGAAGGAGCAGAAGGATCGATAGTGATGACAGGAGGATTGTTGACCTTTGTAGTTACGGTCTTGAGGGTGGCCAGACTGGAATACAGACTGCTTGCATCAACAGCTGCGATGGAAACATAGTACTGTGTAGAGAATGACAGGCCCTCGATGCGTCCGCTGATGGAAGTACCGATGGTAGCACCATTAGGAACAGTTACAGACTTGGAGAATACTCCTGTTCCGGGATTCTTGGGATCCGTATTGGAAAGAGTGGTCTGGTTCTGGGAAGCAAGGATTACGTACCTTGTACAAGGATTAGTTCCGGTACCATCGGCCGTTACTTTCCAGGAGAAATCGATACTGTTGGCGACAGCTGAAACCTCGTAACTGGAAACGGCTGCGGGAGGGTTGGCTGAAATTCCATAGGTGAATGAGCCAAGAGCGTCAAGCTTGGGACCGATAGCCTCTGTGGATACCAGCTTGCCGGAAACGGCTCCATTGAGAATCTTCTCCTCGAGCATATCGTTGGTGAAGCCCTGACCGCCGAAGTAAGAAACCAGAAGGGCTGCTACGCCGGAAGCGTGAGGGCAGGCCATTGAGGTTCCCTGCATCCAGGCATATTTGTTACTTGGAGCAAGGCTGTAAACCTCGCCATTGGTATAGTAAGCGTCTCCGCCGGGTGCTGCAATATCGACCCAGGAACCATAGTTGGAATAGTAAGCCTTGTCTCCCGAAGGACCGAATGAGCTTACTGCCAATACTTTGCACTGAGTACATATAGGGTCTATGTCGATGTCCTCGTTACCGGAAGCAAAGAATACAAGACCACCCTTCATCATAGCATCAGTCTTCTGGTTGCCGTTGGCGTCGCAGCCTGCAAGGTCGTGGAAGTACTTGATTGCGTTCTTTAATGCGTTGGGGATGGTGATGTTTTTAAGAGAGTTGTACTCGGAGTTGCTTACGTAACCATCGTCATTGGTATCGGCATAATAACCCCAGCTGTTCTGGGCAATGACTGCACCGTTCTCTCTTGCCCAGGTGAAGGCAGCGATGATTGTAGCGTCGGAACCATTGTTGTCGTCGTACTCGTCATCGTTGAATATCTGGCAGGACATAATCTTGCAACCAAGCTTGTTGTTTGCGGCATCGCCACCGGCGATACCGGCTACTCCGAGGTTATTGTTTGTGATTGCGGCGATGGTTCCGGCAACGTGTGTACCGTGGTCATCAACCTCTATGCTGAAACTGCTCTTTACAAAGTTGCGGCTTCCACCTGTACCTGCGGCCAGGACGTTGGATGAAATGTCGTTATGGGTAAGAGCTACTCCACCATCGAGAACAGCAACTATAACCCTGGGATCTCCGGTGGTGTAGTTATTCCAGACAGGCTCAACGTTAATATCGGCGCCCTGCATAAAATTGCCGGATCCGGGGTTCTTCAAATGCCACTGACGGCTGAAGTAAGTATCGTTTACGGCACGGCGGCGAACCTTGCGTACAGGATCAACGCTGATGATGCCCTTTACTGCTTTAAGCTCACCGAAGGCCTTTGTAGAAGGAATGGTGTTGTCGTACTTAACCACATAGTAGCGATGAAGGTCGTACTGACGACGCTGTGCCTCATACTCGCCTCCTGCAGGAACGACTCTCTCTATGGATACGATGTTAAGCTCGTCCAAAGCAGAGTTAAGACCCATTGATTTTGTAACCAGTTTACCGTCCAGAAGGTCATTCTCTATGAGAGCAAGAGTGGCGTCATCGAACCCCACAATCATACTTCCCTTTACTGAGTTTACAAGATTGGGCTCCTCTGTTACGGCGTCTTCCTTTACCTGGGGAACGTCAACCTGGGATTCCTCCAAATCTACCTTGCTGCAGGACAAAACTGCCATTGCTGCGAACGCAGCTGCTAAATATATAATCTTCCTCATATCCTAAAAACAATAACCAAGTCCAACAGTTATAGTATTGCCCAGATAGTCGTTGGCGGTAAGATAAGCCACGTCTATCTTTACACCGGCAAACTTGAATCCTGCACCCACTGAAGCGAATGAAGGAAGTACTGCCTCCTTACCGCCTACGTGGTAACCGGCCCTGAAAAAGAGCATATCCTTGTAACCATACTGGGCACCCAGGGCGGCTGTGAAATTGCCGGAAAGGAAGTAATCCAAATCAAGAACGGTCTTGATGGAATTGTCACCTGACGTTACGGTATAGTCTCCGGCAGCGCGTACGGAAGAAGGTATGTCGAATGAGTTTCCGGCATCGTCCTTGATTTTTCCGCCTAAAGAAGCTACGCCTGCAGAAAGGCCAAGCTCGGGAACAGGTTTGAAGTACAAAAGGGCGTCAACCGCAAAGGTGTTGTAGGAAACGCCTTCTGCTATCTTCTGGCTGGCGAATCTTCCGGTTAAACCCAGACCAAGATTGTCCGTGATTGCTACACCAAGACCGGCGTTAGCCACGAAGTCCTTGGGTGTATAAAGGCCGCTTATAGCTCCATTGTCGTTCATAATCTCATACTCCTGGCCGTTCTGGAGGGCAACACCAAAGGCAAGACCTACCTTTCTGCTTGCCTTTACACCCATACCAAGGTTGAAGTTGGTAGTTTTAGCGGCATCCGGGGCCCAATTCTGGAAGGAAAATCCAAGGTCGAAGCTCTTGTCAGAGAATGGGATTACCGATGTGTTCTTAAATGCGCTGTATGCAATGGAAGATGTGGAAGCTGTTCCGGCTCCTGCCATAGCGGCCGTAACAGGGTCACGGTCTATGCTCATAAATGGTAAAGCTTCCTGCCCTCCCTGAGCGTACACAACTGCTCCTGCCATAAAGAAAGCGGCAAAAAGCAATACAAGTTTAGGTTTGTTCATAATTAACTATTTGGTTCTTTCGTATATATAATCTATTACTGCCACCAGAGAAGCCGGGTCTTTCCACTTAATCTTGAGCTTCTTCAGTTCTTTTTTAGCCAGCTTTTTGTCCGGCATCATATCGGCCACGTCCCCAAGGGTGGCCCTGTAAAGAAAGCCGTTCACCCTTATATACAGGCTGGAACGTACAACCAGCTTCTTGCTGTCGCGCTTGTTTACAAGATCCGTGAGATTACGGTTCATCTGAGCGGCATTCTCCAGAAGCAAAGTACTTACATTCTGGGCCGATGCTGTCCTGGAGGATATCCCGTAGCCGATATCCACGGAATTATACTCTTCCATATCTATCCAGGATTCTTCCAGGACCACTCCGTTATCAGACTCTATAAGAATCTTGCGCAGTTTGCCGCCGGTATTAAGATAGACCTCGTCTCCGATGCCTACAAGATAGACCTTGGACATATCGGCGCTCATAACCTTGTCTTCCATTACATAGTGGAGGGACAGGTTGGGAAGATAAATGTTTAGTTTCTCGTAAGTCCTGACTTCACCGGATGTAGATTTTACCGTTCCGGTTTCGAACTCGGCATATTTATAAGGCCAGGTTTCTGTAGGAATGAAATCATCCTGAGCCAAGGCTAAAATGGACGATCCGACCCAAAAAACCAGAACAGCTATGGCATTTATGACGATTCTTTTCATAATTGTGCTAATAAAGATTACAAATGTAGCTTATTATTCCATCAAAAGCAATTATGTGCCGGTATTTTGTTTTCCCACTTTTATTTAATATATTTGAGAACAAAACACTTACGAATATGTTCAAGAATCTTCTAAATCAGCTTGTCGGCGGCGCCACTCCCTCTGTAAATGGAGTAGTAAACAAAGCCGTAAACCAGGCCGTGAATCAGGCCGTTTCCCAGGCAAAATGCGAGAAGAAAGTATATACTTTCAACGCTCTACCCAGGAATGTAGATGAGCTCAAGGCTCTTCCTGAGGCCGGCCTTACAGATGCGTTTGCAGTTGCAGCCCTGTCTGTTCTGGCACTTACCTGCTTCGAAACAGACCGCGAGTCCAGCTTCCAGATGCTCAGCTTCCTTAAAGGCCCTGGAGGCCCTATGAATCCTACCGAGCAGCGTTTCATCGCAGATCGCTTTATGGACGGAAAATACTACAAGGTATTTTCTTTCTTCGAGGGTGCTACACCGGAGAACAACTACACTCCCTCCACGCCTTACAAGATTCAGGTATCTTCCAACCCTTATTCCTATCCGGAGTCTGACAGAGCCGTTCTCTTCCTGCACTCTGGCGGCGCAGACTCTCCCCGCCAGGTTTCACTTAGGAAAAAGCCCAGCACCGGTCAGTGGTTCATTACCCAGATAGATTATCTGAGCGACATCCGCACTCCCGCCGCACAGGACGCCTGGAGATAAATAGTTTTTTTACCTATTTATATATATAATAAAAGTCCGCTTTTTAGAGCGGACTTTTATTATTATGAAGACCTAGTATTAGTCGGCCCTTGAATAGCTTACGCTTTCAGGTACAAGTAGGTCATAGAGGGAAACGTTTCCATTTGAGTTCTCGTAGCCGATACCAATGCCCCAATCATCCTCGACAGCAAATGAGCCGTCGGGCTGCTGAACCAAAACAAGGTCGCCTGAGTCATACAGATAAGAGCCGTTAAAGCCCCACAGTGAAAGAACATTACCGCTTACTGTGCTCTTGAAAGGAGTACCGAAAGGTATGGTAATAATACGCTCACCAACCTCACCGGTAACAGGAGCGATGAATGTGTAATCCATTCCGGTTTCAGCATTATAAGCACCCTCGAATGAAGGAGTAATACCTACAAGGCGTACAGAGGTAACGTCACCCTCTACGGAAAGGATGTTCATAGTCCAGTTAACGGAACCATCCCAGTAATCAACACCGGCACCTACCCAGTTTCCAAGAATGTCTGCAAGCGGGTGGTCTGCATCGGTAATGGTTACAGGAACCTTGCTGAATGCACCGATAGCTACACCGTTGGTAGCGGCATCAATGGCAACGGAGAACTTAAGGTAACCAGGGTCATTGTAACCGGGAACACGGGTAAGGTCGATAGTTATAAATTTAAGAGTATCAGTAGCGCTGAAAGAGAGAACTCCAGTCTCAGGCTCTGCGATAGAATAGTTGATTCCGTTGATAGCATCGCCGTCAACTCCGCTGACGGTTACGCTGAAAGCCTCGCCCTTAGGATTAACAAGGCGAACAGGAATCTGGAAAGAACCGGCAGCTTCGCTTACGCTGTAAGAAGCCTTAACATCGAAGGTAACGAAAGAGTTAACTCCTTCAACACCATTGGCGCCCTTGTAAGGGTCGGTCTTGTCGCAAGATGCAAAGAATGCCGATATTGCTGCTATTGCAAGTATTCTATATATATTTTTCATAGTAATACAGTGTTTAAGGTATCTCTGCTATTCTTCAGTAAGTGAATATCCGTAATTCTGAATAAGGTTGTCATTCAGACGACGCTCGTAACTGGGGATAGGCCAGCAGAAGTGATAGTCATCAGCATCCATCGATTTATCCTCGAAACCGCTTCCGTGGCTGAGAACATAATTGATAGCAGCTGCATCCTGACCAAGACGGTTTTCATAGCCCTGGTGCCATCTCTTGAGGCAGCTCATACGAAGGCCTTCTCCAGCTGTCTCCCTGAACCACTCGTTCTGAATGGTAGCAGCTGTTGCAGCTGTAGTGTTGGCTCCACGAGCTTCCTGGAGAGCATTGAGATAATAAGCAGCACCCTCGGTATCACCAAAGTTGTAGAGAGCCTCAGCAGCGATAAGATACATCTCACCGATACGGAAAGGCTTAATGGCGTTGTTGCCGGAAGGTTTGCCGTTAGCAGCGTATGCAGGGTTACCTGCCCACTTAACAAATACTGCAAGATCCTCGTCATTGTAAAGAACGCTGGATGTATAAACAGGAGTCTCACCGAATGAGAACCAGTTTGCAAGACGAAGGTCGTCCTCGTCATAAGCCTCAACGAGCTTCCTTGAAGGGAAGAAGTAAGGTGCGTAAACATCCTGACCGTTTACAGTGGTAAGACGGGTGTAGCAGTCATAAGCACGGGGAGCCTCATCCTTGGAAGCATAGAGCTGAAGAATAGGTTCTGAACCTGTGTCGTTTGTATACTCGTTTGTGAATGCAGAATTGCTGTTGGCGAGAGTATAAAGCTCGCTGTCAACAAGACCGGCTGCCTTTTCTGCTGCTTTCTCGTAATCCTCTACATCAAGATAGTAACGTGCATAAAGCGCGTCAACTGCGTCGATGGTAGGAAGAGATGCTGCGGCCTGTCCGGGGATACCGGCAAGGAGAACAGCTGCAGAGTCAAGGTCTTTCTTGATCTGGCCGTAAGTCTCGGCTACAGTGCTTCTTGAAGGACGGGACTCGATATCATAGTGAAGTACCAGAGGAAGTCCGAGGTCTGTTGCTGCGGTTGCAGGGTCATAATCCTTTGAGAAGTGCCTTACAAGCTGCAGGTAGCTAAATGCCCTGTAAAGGAATGCATAACCCTTTGCAGTCTGAGCCTGAGCCTTGAGGGTAGGAGAAGCAATAATGTTCACCTGATCGATGAAGTTATTGTAGCGGTTGATAGCTATATAATATGCACCGTAGTAGTCGTCAATATCCTGGTCTGAGGAATTGAAGCTATTATCTGTACGGTGAATAGGGCCATAGTTGTTACCGTAGTCTGAAGCGGCATTGAACTCATCGCACATAAGATCGTCAAGCTCATTGAAGAAACCAGACTGATAAGATCTGAATGTAGTGAGAACACCATTGGTGAACTGAGTAAGGTCAGTGCTTGTAACGATTACCGGTACCTCAGGATCATAAGAAATGGAAGTCTTAGGTTCGAGGTCAAGGTCGCAAGAAGCCAGGATTACGGTAAAAGAGGCACCCAACAATATATTCTTAATTATATTTTTCATAATCGTAATTTTTATCAGTTCCTCTTAAATTAGAATGTAATCTCTATACCACCAAGATACTGCTTCGTGTTGCCAGGAAGACCCAGGGTAATATTTGAGTTTGCCTCAGGATCGGAACCCATGTACTTGGTAAGAGTGAACAAGTTACGGCCGGTGAAGGTGATCTTGACGTCGCCAAGAACGCCGCCGGACCATCCAAGGAGAGACTTAGGAAGGCTGTAACCAACCTGCAGGCTCTTGAGACGCAGGAAGGAAGCATTCTCCAGAAGGTGAGTATCGAACTGCATCTCGCCACCATCAGCCCAAGAAGGATACTTGGCGTTGGTGTTCTGAGGAGTCCAGAAATCAGTAACGGCCTTAGACTGGTTGTAACCCGCGAACTTGTTAGGGTTGTTATAGAAGTAAGCGTCGTTATTGATCAGATACTTGCCAAGGGTGTAGTTGAAATCTGCCTTAACGCTGAGACCATACCATCTACCTGAGAGGCTGAAACCACCGTTGATAGGAGCATAACGCTTCTTGCCGGTGTTCTGACGAAGATCTGCCTCGCTGAATACCTTGGTAGTGCGGTTAGGATCCTTGGTAGTAACGTTGATGTCGTCTCCGGGGAGATACCACATCTGCTTTCCGTCTGCGGGATCGATACCTGCAAAGATAGGATAGTAGAAGGAAACAGGCTGACCTACTACATAGGTGATACCGGTATTTACAATCTCCCACTCCTTACGTCCGTCGAAGAGTTCAGTAATCTTCTGAGCGTTGTAGTTGAATGTGGTGGAGAAGTTGAGAGCGTAGTTCTTGCTCTTGAGAATGTCAACACCAAGGGTGATGTCGATACCCCTGTTCTGCAAGCCACCTACGTTGGTTGTAATTGAGGTGAAACCTGTGCTGTAAGGGAGAGGACGGGACATAAGCATATCGGTAGTCTTACGATTGTAAAGCTCAACCTCAATGCTGTACTTGTTAAGGAAGCGTGCGCTTACTGCAAATGTTGCAAGAGCCTGCTGCTCCCAGGTAAGCTTCTTGTTGCTAGGTGTAGCGATAACCAATGAAGAAACACCGGCATAGTCGCCTGCTGAACCAAGGGTAGCGTGCTGTGAGTAGTTACCAATAGCGGCATTACCCTGAGTACCGTAGCTAACTTTTACGCTAAGGTCGCTGAGCCAGTCAACGTCCTTGAGGAAGGATTCTTTCTTTGCTTTCCAGAGGATACCTGCAGCCCAGAACTTTGCCCAACGATTGTCGGCACCGAAGCGTGAAGATGCATCTGTACGAACAGAAGCGTCGATGATGTACTTGTCAAGAAGGCTGTAGTCTGCGTGTGCGAAGAATGAAAGGAATGAACTCTGGGAACGGGTCTCTTCCATATCGAAGGTGTCCTGCTCACCGTTCTGGAGAAGGAGGATACGGTCGTCAATCTGGTTGGATGAGAAAGCCCAGAAGTAATCGTAATCATTGTAGATACCCTCGTGACCTACGAGTACGCTGAAACGATGATTGTCGTTAAACTGATGTGAGTACTCGATGGTGTTGGTAACGGTAGCAGAATAGTCGCGTGAATAGGAGCGGCTTCTACCGGAAGTTACGCTGGGGAACAAATCTGTCCAGGCAGCCTTTGAACGATACTTGAATGCTGAGATTCTACCGTCCAAACCGGCACGGCTGGTTATCTTGAGGTTCTTGATAGGCTCCAACTCAACGAAGAGGGATCCCATAACACCGTAAGTATTGGTGTAGTTGCCTCTGTACTTAACATATGTCTCGTAGTTGTAAGCAGTTGAGAACAGAGGGAATACATACTGATAAGTCTTTCCTGTTACAGGGTCGATTGCAGGGTAAAGAGGGTTGAGCATCATTGAAAGACCACCAACGAGGTAGTTGTTTCCACCTGCATTGTCGCTGTCTCCCCAGTTACCGTTAGAAGACCTCTGTGCAACTGAAAGGTTGATGTTGCTTCCAACTTTGAGCCACTCCTTAGGATGAGCCTGAACATTTGAACGAAGGGTGTAACGATCGTAGTAGTTGCCGATGGTGTTACCTCTCTGATGGAACTGGGAAGCTGAAATGTTGTAAGCTACAACGTTGCTTCCGCCCTCGATAGAGATGTCGTTCTGGCTCTGAGGGTTGTTGAACTGCTGGAAATACTTGTGCCACTTGGTATTGTTGTTGAATCCGCGGTCGGTATAAACTGACTGAACGTAGTCATAAGTGTAAACACCGGAGTTGATCCAGAAGTCCTTGAGCTCTGTACCGTTCATCATGTTGTCGTACATGGTGAAGTCTGCAAGGGTGGAAATACCATACTGGGAACGTACTGTTACGGTAGCGCTGTTGTTGTAAGAACCGGTCTTGGTTGTTACGAAAACAACTCCGTTAGCTGCACGTGAACCATAAATGGAAGTTGCGGATGCATCTTTGAGCACTGAAATAGTAAGAATGTCGTTAGGGTTCATGTTCATTACTGTGCTGCTTGCTGCAGGAACACCGTCAACGACAAAGAGAGGAGTGGTACCGGAAGAGAGGGAACCTACACCGTGAAGGGTGAGGGATACGTTGTTATCTCCGGCTACACCACCGGTAGTAAGAACTGCAAGACCGGCAACCTGACCAGAAAGCATATCCAGAGGGGATGCTGTGGCGGTAGCCTTGATAGTTTCTGAAGAAACGGTCTTAACCGAACCTACCAGATTTCCTACCTTCTGAGCGGAACCGTAACCTACAACGATTGACTGCTCGATCAGACTTGCGTCCTCTTTGAGAACGATGTCAACCTTTGCACGGCCGCCAACGCTTACAAGAACGTCCTTATAACCTACACAGGTAACAAGGAGTGTTGCATTGGAGGGAACTGTGAGTGAATACTCACCGGCTCCATTGGTAGAAGTACCGTTTGTTGTACTGGGAATCATCACGGTTGCTCCCGGAACGGGGAAACCTGCTTCATCCGTAACAACACCGGAAACCTTGACATTCTGCGCAGTAGCTACGGAAGCTGCCACCAGAACAATCAAGGAAGCAAATAAAAGCTTAATTCTTTCCATAAGCATTGTTTTAAGTTAATATTATTGTTGTATACATTTTCGTATAACACACATTGCCGTTGCTGAAGAGCAAAGGCAATACGAGACAAAGGTAAATAACTTTTAATTTATTTGCAATAGCAAAAATGGCCTTGCAAATACTTATAAATAGGTTTTTATATCGTTTTAATCGGAATTATTCGTTTTGATATATAGATAGAACTATCAAATTGTAATGAAATTTTTAAAATTGCTTACATATTGTTAGTCTAAATTTTTCGCAAAAAAAAGATTTTTTTTAATTTTTTTGCTTAAAGGTGCTGTTTTCAAGAGTTTTTACTATATTTGCAGTCCCTAAAGTCAGGAGAGATGCTCGAGTGGCTGAAGAGGCACGCCTGGAAAGCGTGTGTACCCCAAAAGGGTATCGCGAGTTCGAATCTCGCTCTCTCCGCTTCAATTTTGACTATCTTGCAGTCTGCACTTATCAGCGCAGACGCCGCTCCGCCGCAGAAGCGGCTATCTGTTCTGAGCAGAAATGTTTTGTATATTCGGAACATGATAACGCATATAATGGACATTGTCCCTCTCGTAGATCCTCGGGTGTTGGAGGAAGAGCTTCAGGGCCAGACTTGTCTGGAGCCGCTGAGCCGGGGCAATGTGAAGTTGTATGCGGTAGATGGATACAAGGCTCCCTCCGTGATGAGGGAAATAGGCCGATTGAGGGAGATTGCTTTCCGCAGCGGCGGTGGTGGAACCGGTCAGGCATGCGATGTGGACCGATTCGACGAGGATGCCTCCCTGGGCTTCCGACAGCTCATCTGCTGGGACTGCGAGGAAAAGGAAATCATGGGCGGGTACCGTGTGCTTTCGGGAAGCGTATGTCGTATGAAGGCCGACGGGCAGCCGGATATGCCTTCGGCCCATCTTTTCCATTTCTCCGAGCTGTTTGTGAAGGAGGTGCTGCCTCTAACTATGGAGCTGAGCCGCTCGTTCATTGCCGAGAAGCACCAGCGCCAAAGCGAGAGCCTGCACCGCAATATCTTCACGCTGGACCATCTCTTCTCGGGTTTGAGTTACCTGACGGGCATGGAAAAAGCCCAATATGTATTTGGGAAAGTCACTTTCTATCCATCCTATCCCACAGAGGCTTTCTCCATGCTGGAAGCCTTTTTCAGGAAGTACTGCCTGGATACGGAGCGGGTCGTTCCGCACCAACCCTACGAGGTGCCCGCGTGGGCCGATGCCGACAAAGTGCTGATCCATAACGATTACCGGAAAGACTTCCGGGCTTTGCGCATGGCTATGACGCAAAAGGGGTATTACATTCCCCCCATCCTGAGCTCTTACGTCAAGATTTTCAAGCATATCACGACGTTTGGTGCCGCCGTCAACCATGAATTTGGCGACGTGGTTGAGATGGGCCTCCTGGCTCATGTGGACGATTTGATTCCTGACCGGTATATTAAGCTTTTATGATTGATCTAGTAACTCCTTTTGTAAGGCGTCTGTTGCATTACCGCGTCAGAGCCATCCAACGATACGCAACGCAGGGTGATGCTATGCAGCGGAGGACGCTGGAGATGCTCATCAAGGAGGCCCGCCATACACAGTGGGGGAAAGAGCATGTCTATTCCCGGATTCGTACCTATGAAGACTTTGTGGCCCAGGTGCCCATGGGGAATTACGCTTCCCATAAACCCTATATCGCAAAGATGATGGAGGGCGAGCCGGATGTGCTATGGAAGGGCCTCATAACCCGATTTGCCACTTCTTCCGGCACTACCAGCGACGTGGCCAAGTACATTCCGGTGAGTAACCGTGCCCTTCGGCGCAACCATCTCCTTGGCGGTCGTGACGTAACAGCCACTTACCTGGATCAGAACCGGGACTCGCACGTGGGACTGGGGTATTCTATGATTCTTGCCGGCAGACTCGACTCCTCGTACGACAGGAAAAAAATCAAGGTCGGTTTTATTTCGGCCATCATGTCGGAGGCCGTCCCCTCCATTTTCCGGAAA
>JBGVAW010000019.1:0-7131 GCA_045224955.1 Candidatus Cryptobacteroides sp. | reverse complement strand
GCAACCTCCATTACCCTGGAAGATTACCACGGCAAGGCTGAACTTCTGGCAATATCGGACATAAAAGAAAGGGGACTGAGACTGTTGTCACTAATACGCTCGCAACTGGAAGTCCTGGAACTAAAGCAGGAGATTAATTCAAAGGTTCAGTCCGGGATAGCCCGTCAGCAGAGGGAATACTACCTTAACAATCAGCTCCGTACCATTCAGGAAGAATTGGGTATCGACGAGGATGAGGATGACGATATTGCAAGGCTTCGCTCCGCCGCCAAGAAGAAAAAGTGGTCCAAGGAAATTGGCAAGCTGTTCGAGAAAGAACTAAACAAACTGGAAAAGAACATTCCTTCTTCTCCGGAATATGCCAGCCAGTACAATTATCTGAGGTTCTTCCTGGATTTGCCCTGGAACGAATATACAACCGATAATTTTGATCTGGCCAATGCGGCAAAGGTGCTGGACGCAGACCATTACGGCCTGGAGAAGGTAAAGGAAAGAATCATAGAGTATCTTGCCGTGCTTAAGATAAAGGGAGATATGAAGTCTCCTATTCTCTGCCTGGCAGGCCCTCCCGGAGTTGGAAAGACCAGCCTTGGAAAGTCTGTGGCAAGGGCTCTGGGCCGCAAGTACGTAAGGGTTTCCCTTGGCGGAGTCCACGATGAACCGGAAATCCGCGGTCACAGGAAGACTTACATCGGCGCTCTTCCCGGCCGTATTCTGGATGCAATTCAGAAGGCGGGCTCTTCCAATCCTGTCATTGTCCTGGACGAGATTGACAAGGTTGGGCACAGCGCTTATCACGGAGACCCTGCCGATGCCCTTCTGGAGGCTCTGGACCCTGAGCAGAACAGCACTTTCTACGATCATTACCTGGACGCTCCCTACGACCTGTCCAAGGTGCTCTTCATCGCTACGGCCAACACTACTTCCACCGTTCAGGCCGCCCTTATGGACAGAATGGAACTCATCCCCATAAGCGGTTACCTGGCAGAGGAAAAGATTGAGATAGCCAAGAAGTTCCTTATACCCAAGGTTGTCAAGGACCACGGGCTTAAGAAAACCCAGTTCAAAGTGGCGGACAGCACGCTTAACGTTATCATAGAGAAATATACCCACGAGTCCGGCGTGCGCGGTCTTGAAAAGCAGCTCGCAAAGATTGCAAGGGTTACTGCCAGGAAGATAGCCACCGGAGAAGAACTTCCCAAGACAATAAAGGAAGAGCATCTGAGGGATTACCTTGGGCTTCCGGTCATTTCTCACGACAAGGTCCGTTCCAACGAACTCCCTGGTGTAGTTACAGGCCTCGCCTGGACAGCGCTCGGCGGGGAAATTCTCTTCGTGGAGAGTTCCGTGAGCGAGGGCAAGGGAGCGCTGAGCACTACCGGCAATCTTGGCGACGTTATGAAGGAAAGCGCCTCTATCGCCTATCAGTACATCAAGGCCCATCCCCAGATAGCTGGCCTTACTTCAGAAGAGTTTGCAAAGAAGGATATTCACCTTCACGTTCCGGAGGGCGCAGTGCCCAAGGACGGCCCGTCGGCAGGTATAACGATGGTATGCTCTATGCTTTCCGCACTTCGGGGCCAGAGCGTTAAGGATGCCATAGCGATGACGGGCGAAATGACTCTCCGCGGCCGTGTGCTCCCCGTAGGAGGTATCAAGGAGAAGATTCTGGCAGCCAAGAGAGCCGGGGTCAACACCATCTTCCTTTCATCGGAGAACCGCAACGATGTAGAGGACATCAAGGATATTTATGTAAAAGGCCTTACCTTTGTATATGTCGATACTATCGACGATGTTGTCAAAGGTATATTCTAGCAAAGGATGAATGTAAGGATAGAAAAAAGTTGGGCGGAGGCTCTCGCAGGGGAGTTTGACAAACCGTACTTTGCCCGGCTTGCAGACTTCCTTCACGGTGAAAAGAACGCCGGGAAGGTAATCTATCCTCCCGGCAGTCTTATTTTCAGGGCCTTCGACCTGACGCCCCTGGACAAGGTTAAGGTGGTGATACTGGGTCAGGATCCCTATCACAATCCCGGTCAGGCAATGGGCCTGTCTTTCTCCGTTCCCGACGGAGTAAAGGCTCCGCCTTCGCTCATAAACATTTTCAAGGAGATATCCTCCGACCTGGGCATCCCTATGTCCGGAGCCACCGACCTGGAAAAGTGGGCCCGCCAGGGTGTGCTTCTGCTTAACGCCTCACTTACCGTAGAGGCCGGCAAGGCCAACTCCCACAAGGATATTGGCTGGCAGGTTTTTACCGATGCCGTAATTAAATGTATATCAGATAACTGCGATGGAGTTGTATTCCTGTTGTGGGGCAACTTCGCAAGGGCTAAGAAAGATCTTATAAACTCCGGCCGCCACCATATCCTGGAGGCAGCCCATCCCTCGCCTCTGGCGGGAGGGGCCTTCTTTGGCTGCCGCCATTTTTCTAAAACAAACGAAATTCTGACAAAAGAGGGCAAAGCCCCCATAGACTGGCAATTATGAACCATAAGGCATTATTCCCCGGGTCCTTCGACCCTTTCACAGCAGGGCATCTTAACATACTAAAGAGAGCCCTTGTAATGTTTGACGAAGTGGTGGTTGCGGTAGGTATCAACCAGGACAAAAAAGGTTTCTTTACAATGGACCAGAGGGTTGATATAATAAACCAGGCCGTGCGCGGGCTTAAGGGAGTATCGGTAATAAGGTACGACAATCTTACCATCGACACCTGCCGCGAGCTGGGAATCAGGGTGATAGTCAGGGGAGTACGCAATATGATTGACTTCGAGACGGAAAGGTCCATAGCGGATGCCAACCGCCGCCTTGCCCCGGATATAGAGACCGTGATTATCCCTACGGCCCAGGAGTTTGCCCACATCTCCTCTTCTGCGGTGCGCGATTTGCTGAAGCACTGCGGAGACACAACTCTCTTCCTCCCGGAAGGCGTTAAACTTCCATAATTTTTTGGGATGAAAGCGATTGCGAAATTTTTCCTCTGCTTGGCAGCGGTTCTGCCCGCCTTTGCAGCCCTGCCCGCCGTGGCCCAGGACAAGACGGCTGCGGAGCAGGACAGCTACGCTCTTCTGGAGGCAAAGCTGGATTCTTACTTTGCCGCCATCGCGGCGGCACCGGCCAGGGAAAAAATGGAGGAATGCGATTTTATCATCGAATCGGTAGGGGATTCCCTGGTCCGCAATCACGTTGCAGCCTACCTGTATTCCAAGTTCATCGACTCCAATCTAATGGGCGATGATGCCGTAGCCATCCACCTTACCGATACCTGGTTCGCCCCCGGAAAGGTTCATTTCCGAAATCAGGAGGAGCTGTTCGCGGCAAAACTGTTCGCCTCCGTGAACAGGCAGTCGCTTATCGGGATGAAGGCCCCTCAGGTGCTGGCCTATGCCCCCGGGGACGAGGAAGTAAAGGAAACCATCGGTCCGAATAAAGATATCAAGGTTCTTTTCATTTATGATACCTCCTGCCCTGTGTGCAGGGCGGAGACCAAACTCCTGGATGCCTATTTTTCTTCCTACGAAGGCCGGCCCCTGGAGTTCATCGCCTTTTATGCCGGGGCCGATGCCGCCGCCTGGGAGGCTTGGCGGGCGGCCAATTTTACCGCCGGCTACAAGAATGTTAAGGTAAGGCACCTCTGGGATCCTGATGCCGATTCCGACTTCCATACAAAGTACGGGGTTCTTTCTACCCCCAGGCTTTTCCTTATCGACGGCGACGGCATAATCCTTGGCCGCGGCCTTGACAGCGAGGCGCTTGCGGCCCTTATACCCCAGGCCGCGGATGAATATGAGTACGGAAGCGACGAATCTGCCGCCATTTTTGACAATCTTTTTGAATCTGCCTCCGGGGCCGGTGATATCCTGTCGATAGTTAAGACGGTGGAGACAGAAACCCTGCTCAGGGACAGGAACCTTTACCGCCATATGATAGGGGATATGCTTTACTATTTTGTGGGGAAGCGTACCCGCCCCTTCCAGACCGTGCTTCCTTATATAACGGATTCCCTTATTCTGTCGCGACCTGAAATATGGTCTTCCGAGGAGGACAACGTAAAGATACTTCCTTTTGCCCAGGTGCTAAGCGAGATTGCGTCTCTGCAGCCGGAAGGCAGCAAGATTTCCCCTTACAAGGTACCCGGCCGCCTGATGTACGGAAACAAGGTTAAGGACAAATGGATGCGTCTGGATAAAATAGGGGCCGATACTTCCGTGATAGTCTTCCATCTGAAGGGTTGCAGCCGCTGCCAGGCCCAGATTTCTGCAATACAGGAGATGCTTAAGGACAGGAAGACCTACGGAAAGTGGCGCTTCTTCCTTGTGGACCTTGGCGAACTGCTCTCCACTCATACTGCGCTTGGGGAAAATCTTATGATGGACTTCGATTTGTCATCGATGCCCTTTATCATTTCTACGGATAAAAAAGGAATTATTACCGGGAAGTACCTTTCCTTTGGGGACTAGACTATGCTGTTGAGGCCGTTTTTAACCTTGAGCGCCACCTGGTCTCCCCTTATGGCCTTTACTATTTCCAGGGCAAACTCTGTTGCGTAGCCGGGACCGCGGCCTGTTATAAGGTTGCCGTCACGTACGGCAGGCTCGTAGGTATGGATGGCACCCTTTGCAATCATCGCATCCTCGCATCCGGCGTAGCAGGTGAACTTCTTGCCGGTAAGAAGGTGGGTGTCAATCTGGGAAACTACAAGGCCCGGAGCGGCGCAGATAGCTGCCACAAAGCCGTTGTAGGCGAAGTGCTGTCTCATAAGTTCCAGCATATCTTCTTGCTGGGCCAGATTGGCTGTGCCGGGCATTCCCCCGGGGAAGACAAGGACGTCGCTCTGGTCCAGTTCCTCCTCTTCTGCGCAGAAGATTTCGTAGGTGCAGTCTGCTATTACCTGGAGGTCGTGTGCTCCGGTAACGTGGAAGCTGTCGTTTATTGAAACCGTGCGGGTGTAAATGCCCGCTCTTCTAAGAATGTCCAATGTGGCCAGGGCTTCAATCTCCTCGAAACCATCGGCCAGAAAAATGTATGCGTGATTCATTGTATTGGGGGAAAATCAGTTGAGGTAAGAGGATTCGAACCTCTACTAAGGGAACCAAAATCCCTGGTGCTGCCATTACACCATACCTCAATTTGCAATGCAAATATAGAAATATTCTACGATGTGACAAAATTTCGTTTAAATCCGAATTTTATTTAATTTTGTATGATTTTATGAGCAGCAACGATTTTTCCAGGCTGGTAATCAGCAAGTCCGGCCTTCTGTCAAACTATTGGTACTTCCGTTCCAAGCTTGAGCCGTCCACCAGGATGCTGGTACTGCTCAAGGCTAATGGCTATGGTCACGGTGCCGTGGAGCTTGCCGCAGTTTTGCAGCAGGCGGGGGCAGACTATATTGCCGTTGCTCTGCCCATAGAAGGGGTTGAACTTCGCCGCGCAGGTATCACCGTACCTATCCTTGTGCTTACCGCCGGCACCGATGCCTACGAGGACATCATAAAGTATCGCCTGGAGCCCGGAATCCCCAATATGGATTCGCTGGAAAGGTTCGTAAAGGCTCTGGAAGCCGTGGGCGCCCCCAAGGACTATCCAATCCACATAAAGCTGGATACCGGAATGCATCGCCTGGGCTTTATGCCGTCGGAACTCGACACTCTTTGCCGGGCCCTTGCCGGTAACGACGGCAGGTTCAGGGTAAAGTCTGTTTATTCCCACCTTGCCGCAGCCGAGGACCCTTCCCAGGACGACTTTACCCTTGGCCAGATTAGCCTGTTCTCGCAGGGCGCGGCCAAAATTACCGATACCCTGGGCTACAAGCCTATGTATCATATTCTCAATTCCGCCGGTATAGAAAGGTTCCCGCAGTATCAGTTCGATATGGTAAGGCTAGGCATAGGCATTTACGGCATAAGCTGCCTTCCGGGAGTAAAACTCTCCTGCGTAGCCTCCCTGCAATGCAAAATTTTGCAGATTAAGGAATTAAGCCCGGACGATGGTACCATAGGTTATGGCCGATGGGGCAAGATAGTACATCAGGGTACCAAGATAGCCACCATCCCCGTCGGGTATGCCGACGGTATCAACCGTCATCTTGGAAGGGGCCACGCCACTTTCTCCGTATGTGGCAAAAGAGTGCCTACAATAGGCAATATCTGTATGGATATGTGTATGCTGGATGTTACCGGCACCGATGCCAAGGTGGGCGACGTGGTTACAATCTACGGTGAGGATCCTACCGCACAGGAACTTGCGGACATCCTTGGAACCATTCCCTACGAGGTTATGACAAGTCTGCCCAGAAGGGTGGAGAGAATAATCGAAGACTAGCGCTTATCCTTAAAGAAAGATACCATTAGCTCGCTGCATTCCTGGGCGAGCACTCCGCCTTCTACCTTTGTCTTTGGATGGAAGAGGGAAGGGGAGAAGAGGCTGCTGCCTCGCTTGGGGTCCGATGCTCCATAGACCACCCTTGAAATCTGGGACCAGGCCAGGGCTCCCGCGCACATAGGGCAGGGCTCAACCGTTACGTAAAGGGTGCAGTCGGTAAGGTATTTCCCGCCAAGAGCCTCAGTGGCCGATGTTATCGCTATCATTTCTGCGTGGGCCGTGGGGTCTCCCAGCTTTTCTGTCATATTGTGCCCGCGGCCTATGATCCGGCCTTTGCATACGACTATGGCCCCGATGGGAATCTCCCCCTGGGCCAGTGACTCTGCGGCTTCGCGCAGGGCTTCTTTCATATAGTCTTGGTCGGTCATAATCCAAAAAAAGTGACCTTAAGGCCACTTTTTTGATTCTAGAATCTGTCCTCTGAAGAAACGGTGAGTTTCTTGCGGCCGTGACGACGGCGGGCGGCAAGAACGCGGCGTCCGTTAGGAGTGGACATACGCTCGCGGAATCCGTGTTTGTTTACACGTTTGCGCCTTGAGGGTTGGAATGTTCTTTTCATCGTATATTATTTTTTATTATTACGCAAAAATGGACTGCAAAGGTAATTATTTTGGATGTAAATACAAATTTTTTTGATAAAAAGAGTTCCTTTTAGTTGATAATGTTTTTTTCTTTGCAATTATTTCCTACTTTTGTATGATTGACAACACATTTTTATACAATATGAAGAAAATAATAGCCATT
>JBGVAW010000018.1:0-11049 GCA_045224955.1 Candidatus Cryptobacteroides sp. | reverse complement strand
CTGCCACCTGTAAACGTGTTTCCTGCTGTATCATCGTTATTTAACTTTTTCTACAATTTCTACTAATCTCCACCTCTTGGTCTTGCTAAGAGGGCGGGTTTCCATAATACGAACGGTATCGCCTTCGCTGCACTCGTTCTTCTCGTCCTGAGCCACAAACTTTGTGGTCTTATTCATAAATTTACCGTAGATAGGGTGTTTCTCTTTAGTCTTTACGGCTACAATGATGGTCTTGTCCATCTTGTTGCTGACTACCACACCTGTTCTTTCCTTACGAAGATTTCTTTCCATAGGGCGTCAATTTAGTTCTGGTTTTCTTTCTGGGCAAGAACGGTCATCATTCTGGCGATGTCTGTTCTGGTCTTCTTAAACTTGGATGTGTCCTCCAATGGAGAGATAGCGTGGTTGACCTTCATAGATTCAAGATTAGCCTTCTCTGCTGCGATGCGATCCTTAAGATCTGCAATGGACATCTCGCGAACTTCAGATATTTTCATCTTTTCTCTGCCATTAAATTATTCTACATAATCCCTGCGAACTACGAACTTGGTAGCAACAGGAAGCTTGTTTGATGCAAGACGCATTGCCTCTTTTGCAATCTCCAGAGACACGCCTTCTGCTTCGAAGAGGATTCGGCCGGGAGTGATAGGGCATACAAAACCCTGAGGATCACCCTTACCTTTACCCATACGGGTTGAGAGAGGTTTCTTGGTGAAAGGCTTGGTAGGGAAAACCCTGATCCAAATCTGTCCTTCACGATTCATCCTACGTGAGATAGCCTGACGCGCAGCCTCGATCTGCTGGGCGGTAAGCCAACAATTTTCAAGGGTCTTGATACCGAAAGAGCCAAACGCAAGCTGGTTGCCCCTCTGAGCCATACCTTTCATACGGCCCTTCTGTTCCCTTCTAAATTTTGTTCTCTTAGGTTGTAACATTGCTGTATAACTTTTTAAAAAATTTTTCTAAAAATCCCTAAATAATTGAGTATCAGCTGGTTGGGCGTAGTTCTCCTCAATTTTGGGATTGCAAAGTTAGTAAAAATAATCGAATTGCAAATACTTTTTGAAAAATTTTTATTTGTTTTTGACACGGCTTTTTGATAGCTAAATGATGTGTTTTCAGTCACTTACGTAATATGTGGAAAAATATTTACAAGAATTTTCGACATCCGGATTTTTAGCCTCCGAAAGCACAAAAAAAGGAGCCCCGAAAGGCTCCTTTTTCAACTATATTTTAGTCATTCCCGGCAGTGCCGGGGCACGACTTTTAGTCCTCGCTAGGAATTGCGTAAATCACAGTGATTTTAGGATGGCGGGAAGCCGCAGGCCCATTGAGAATGCCGCGATAGTAGCGATTGCAATCCATAAGCGACTGCGTCTCAGTAGTAGTAGATGAAGTATTCATCATAGAAGCCATCATCATATAATTATAATAGTTGTTATAATAACTGTTATAGCCATAACTGCTGCCATATCCGGCGCCATACATACTATTATAATAGCTGGAGTAGGCAAGCTGCATATAATAATCGGACATCTCGCTGGAGGTAGTGGAAGTAGTGGTTATCTCTTCATTTGCCAGCGCAAGGAACCAAATATCATAATTGTTAATCTTGCTTTCATCCTCCAGGCGGAGCAACTGCTGAACGTGATATGTAATATCAGGAGTATAGGTAAGCAGGGAACGGTTGATGGTTCCGGGATCCTCGCTGGAGATACTGTTATCCGTTATACCTACGAACGAAACGCGGCCGTCGGAATTCTCTACGCGGCAGGTAGGACTCATCGTGGTAGGATAGTAGTCCAATTCCAGATAATCCTCCGGCATCTCGAAGGGCAAATCCAGGGACGCCTTGTTTATAACCACAGACTTGGGATTGCCACCCTTTGCGATAACCTCCGCAGCCAGCCTTTCCCTAATGGCCGATGCCTTTATTACCGGTTTGATACCGCGGCCGCCCTCAAAGAGAAGGACATCGTCGGCATCGCCCTCAAGTTCCTTGCTGGAATGCTCGGAATAATTAAAGGCATACTGAGGATAAGTAGAAACATTGGTATCGGTTACGTCCTCAAAGTCATATTTCTCTGCAGGGCCAAGATAGAACACGAAGCTGGTATCTTTGCGCGCCCCCTCATAAACGGCAGAAAAATATAGAGTGGCGTAACTTCCGGTAATGGAACTGCTGGTAACATCTATCGGAAGCCTGAACATATTGATACGTCCGCCCTCTCCGATGGGATCATCCGTAGAAAGGACGATTCCAGGGAAACGCTTCAGGTAAAGACTGAGGTCGTCCAGTTCTTCCTGGGTGATGGTGAGGTATTTCTGGCCATACTCAGCCGTAAGGTCGATAGACAACGAATCTACACCATTATATACAGGTATATTCTTGCTGATACGTTTTGTCTTGTCATAAACCAGTTCCGGGACACCCTTCTTTGTGTCCATCGGCTCATCCAGGGCATATACATTTATATTCTGGAGGATGTAGGCCTGGTCGCTGCGCTCGTAGGATGTAGTATCGTGAGGGGCCGATATATGGAATTTGATAAATTGCTGGGTTCCGGGCTCGCCATAGTCGATGGTGTCCACTACCGGGCAAAGATAGAAGGCCGAAGATTTCCTGGTAAGGCCGAAGGTTCCGTTATCCCTGATTGAACCAATGGTGATTCTGTAAAAATCATACCCCGACAGACTGTCTGCCTGGGCCAACTTTATATCGTCAAGATCAAACTCTGTTGTATAAAAAACGTAGTCCTGATTACCGGGAATAAGGTTTTCTCCTACCTGTTTATCTACATCCACACAAGAGGCCACCAGCGCGCACGCTGCCATAAGGCCACATAGTCTTTTAAATTTCATCTTTACAACTGATCGTAAAAACTGTTATAGTCATCTACATAAGCCCCGCTTTCTATCCTTGCGGCATCGTACCCAAGAATAGGGAGGCCTGCCTCTTTGCAATAATCCAGCACGGCAGGGTTAACTTTTTCTGCACCAAGGATTATTCCGTCAGAGTACTGCGCCGCTGTTTTCGCAAGTTCTATGCCAGTGGGCTTTACAAGCAGCGGAAGGTCTGCCTCCTTAAGGTTTCCGAAAGCCGCCATAGAAGAGAAATTCTCTGTAAAGGCATCCTGGTCCGGCTCATCGTACAAAGACAGAACCACCTTGCTTCCGGAGAAAATGGGATCGTCCACATAGGCCTTTTTAAGATAAGCGGGAAGCAGGTGGGAAATCCAGCCGTGGCAATGAATTATATCCGGGGCCCAGCGCAGTTTCTTAACTGTCTCCAGAACGCCGCGGGCAAAGAAAATAGCCCTTTCTGCATTATCCTTAAAGAAAACGCCGTCCTCTGAGCGGGCAAGCTGCTTACGTTTGAAATAATCGTCATTATCGATAAAGTAAACCTGGAGCCTTGCGGCCGATATGCTGGCTACCTTTATGACGATAGGGCGGTCCACATCACCCACAATGATATTCATTCCGGATAACCGGATGACCTCATGCAATTGGTTTTTTCTTTCGTTGATACATCCCCAACGAGGCATAAAAGAGCGGATTTCCTTTTTCCTTTCCTGAATGCCCTGTGGTAAAAAACGACCTATCTGAGAAATTCTCGTTTCGGGCAGATACGGAAATATCTCAGAGTTCACGAATAATACTTTTCTTGCAGAATCGCCCATAATACCCAATTTATCCCAACAAAGGTACGAAAAAATTTGTATATTTGCCGTGCTATGGCCAAAAAAGAAAACAAAATAATGAAACGGCGCCTTGCCAGCGCCTATTTGTCATCGCTTGTAAGCATAAGCCTGGTGCTTCTGCTGGTAGGTGTTTCCAGCCTTCTTATGGTAAACTCCAAGAACGTATCGGACTACTTCAAAAAGAATATGAAAGTATCCGTAATGTTTAAACCGGAGGTATCGGACAACCAGGTCATAGAATATCAGGGTACGGTGGACGCTTTCCCGTTCGTTGCCTCATCGGAGTTCATATCCAGGGAAAGGGGAGAAGAAGAAATGAAGGCCCTGCTGGGAGAAGACTTCCTCTCCGTATTCGAGGCCTCCCCCATCCCGGTATCCATAGAGATAACCCTCCACCCCGCCTACGTTACCGGGGACAGCCTTGAGGTAGTATCGGCCAAAATAGGAAAATCGGACATCGTGGACGAGGTTGTCTTCCAGAAAACCCTTGTGGATGCCCTCAATAACAACCTGGGACGCATATCGGCCTTCCTGATGATTCTGATAGTGCTGTTGCTCTTTGTATCGTCCGTCCTGATAGGCAACACCATCCGCCTTAACGTGTACGACAAGCGCTTCTCCGTCCACACAATGAAACTGGTCGGCGCAACAAAGTCCTTCATCCGCAAGCCCTTCCTTGTAAAGGCGGCCTTCCTTGGCCTCTTTGCATCGCTTATAGCCATTATACTTCTGGTAGTGCTGCTCTTCGTGGTTAAAGGTGAACTGCCTCAACTCTTCGAGCTCTTCACGCCCTCTATGCTCTTTGTTGTTATGGGCATAGTGATAGCCGCCGGAGCGCTCATCTGCGTTGCAAGCACCTACCTTCTTGTTGGAAAACTCATCTCCCTTAACAAAGGGGATTTATATTATTGATATGGATAAGAATTTTGCAATAACGGCCAAAGGCCTTAAAATCCTGCTTGTTGGTCTTGTGGTGATGGTAGCCGGATACATATTGATGACTGGCGGCGGCAGTAACGACCCTGCCGTTTTCAACACCGATATGTTCGACTTCAGGCGCCTTGTGGCCGCCCCTCTTGTAATACTCTGCGGCATCGCCATAGAGATAATCGCCATAATGGGTTCATTCAAGGACAAAGAAGACAAGTAAAATGGATTGGTGGCAGGCTATCATATTAGGCATAGTTCAGGGCCTGACGGAGTTTTTACCGGTGAGCAGCAGCGGGCATCTGATGATTTTTAAGGAGGTTGTAGGGGCCGATGCCGCCGGTTTTCTGGACTTTACGGTTACCGTACACTTTGCAACCGTTCTCAGCACGCTTGTAGTCTTCTGGGCAGCCATCCGCGGCCTGCTCAAGGGGTTGCTGGCCTTCAAGTGGAACAGCGAGACAGACTACATTGCAAAACTCCTCGTATCCGCCATCCCCGTGGCCATAGTAGGAGTATTGTTCAAAGATAAGGTTGAAGCCTTGTTTGGAGAAAGCCTTACCGTAGTAGCCATCGGGCTTATGATTACCGCAGCTCTTCTTTTCCTATCGGACATAATATCAAAATCCGTTATAAAAGGCATAAAGGTCAAGGAAAGCGACGGCATCTCCTGGTGGCAGGCCTTCGTTGTAGGAATAGGTCAGGCCCTGGCCGTAACCCCCGGAATCTCCCGCAGCGGAACCACCATTGCAACCGGGCTTCTTTGCGGAGTACGCAGGGACCTTATGGCCCAGTTCTCATTCCTGATGGTCCTCATCCCCATTATTGGAGAACAAAGTCTGGATATACTGAAAGCCACCGTTGGGGGCGATGGTTTCGGAGGCGGCGTAAGCCCTCTGTGCCTGCTGCTGGGCTTTGTATTTGCCTTTGCATCAGGTCTTTTGGCCTGCAAAGCAATGATAGCCCTTGTTAAAAAGGCCAAGCTTGGCTGGTTCTCCCTATACTGTATTTTAGTGTCGATACTTATATTAATCCTTACCTAATCCTATGGCTCAGAAATCCCTGGTCTTTTTTGCCTCCGACGTTCACCTTGGGCTGGATGTAAACGATGCCGCTGCCCGCGAAGAGCGCTTTGTAAGCTTCCTCCGCAGCATCCCTGCAGACAAGACACAGGCCCTGTATCTTCTTGGCGACATCTGGGATTTCTGGTACGAGTATAAACACGTTGTGCCAAAAGGCTATTTTAAGGTATTCACAGCCCTTTGCGGGCTTATGGAAGCCGGAGTGGAGATTTACTTTATGCCCGGCAACCACGATATCTGGACCTACCATTACCTTCAGTCCCTGGGAATAAAAGTAATAAAGGAAAGGGTATTCTTTACAGAACATTCCGGCAAGACTTTCTGCCTTAGCCACGGGGACGGTCTGGGCCGCGGAATGTGGGGATACAAGACGATGAGGGCTATTTTTCATTGTCGATTCTTCCAGATACTGTTCAGCACCCTTCACCCGCGCATAGCCTTTGGGATAGGGCGAACCTGGTCTAAGCGCAGCCGTCTGGCAAAAAAGCAAAAATATCAGTTCCGCGGAGAAGCCGAGCCGCTTTACGGCTGGGCGTCAAAGATAACGGAAACAAAGAAAACAGACTACCTGATTTGCGGTCATTTCCACTGCCCCTACACGGCAGTGCTGCCTTCCGGGACAGAATTCTACTTACTGGATTCCTGGATGGACGGGGCCCCATACTTGTGCTTCAGCCCCAAATCCGGACTCTCCGGCAACTTGCCGAATATAGAGTAATAAAAGCCATCGAACTCTCCCCTCCTCCAAATCTGCACAAGTTCTTCCGTCTCGCGGTCTATACCGGTGGGATCGTACCGCTTTTTAAGATCTGCCCCAAAGAGTTTTCCAATCCCCTGCCAAAAGCCAGCCGCGGTCTTATTCTTATATTCTTTAATGATATCGTAAGGAGCAGCGCCCGTTTCGCGGTCTATGAGCCGCAGCATAAGTTGACCCTGGCTTAACGTGAGCCTCCTGAGAGGCTTCTCATACGCCTTGAAAAGCCTTTTCTGCAGCTTATCTACATATTTATGACGTTTCCAGGAACCGTAATTATTGGCATCGAAGGTACTGTCTGTCTCTGACATAAGCTCGCCGGCAAAAAGAGCATAAGGATAAACCTTGCTGAAATTGTACACAAGACGGTAGTACTTGCGCCACTTGCTCCCCTTCTTGCGGCCGGCAAACACATAAGACGGAGCAATGGTATCGTAATAAACCGTATCCCCGGCCTCCGTTACGGTAAACCGCATAAGGCTCCCTTTCTGCGCCTGTGCCGGGACGCAGAACACAGCGGCCAAAAGTACCGCCAGGAGTATTACAGATACCCTTTTACTCACAACCTCAAATATACAAAAAAGGAGCGACATTATAGTGCCGCTCCATTTTATTGCTTTTTTGAAATATTATTTCTCAGCAACTTTGGTCTCAACGTAGTTGATAGCATCTGCTACAGTGCCAATGCCAGAAGCGTCCTCATCGGGAATCTTAATTCCAAATACGCGCTCAAACTCCATAAGGAGCTCTACGGTATCAAGAGAATCGGCACCAAGATCATTAGTGAAGCTTGCGGTTTCGGTAACCTCTGACTCCTCTACGCCCAGTTTGTCTACGATGATGGCTTTAACCTGTTTTACAACGTCTTCCTTTGCCATAGTAATAATTTGTTTATGTTAATAATACACTATTTTCTGACCAATATGCGGCTAATCATCCGCATTATTCGGCAAAGTAAGTAAAAAATTCCGAGAAATAAAAACTTTCCCGGAATTATATCGTTTTGTAGTCTTACCTATCGTTATCAGACAGTATGACATCATCAGAAAAAAGAACAGTGAAACAGAAGGTTACTAAAAAATGCAGTTCTATACGGATTTACAGATCGTAAACATAGAAACTGCCGTTGTGATAAATGTAGATTGTTTTAACAAGTATATTATTCCTTTAAATTAACTAACAGCAGGTGCCATGATTGGCAGGGGTCTGACTGAGTTTAAGCCAGATGCGCAGGCCGTTGACGGAGTTTACAAGGTAGAAACAGTATTTGATGAACATTACCACCGTGTAATCGCCCTGCGGCTCTGTAACCATAATGATTCCCCAAAGGCCTATATTGGAGATATTGACTATATTCCAGATAACCCATTGCTCCATATAGGCAAGCGACATAAGTATCTGACCAACGATGTTGAAGGTAAGGACTGCGGCATCGAAGAAGACCTTGCCCTTATTTACCGCCATCCCGGCCGGAATGGTAGCCTCCTGAATCTTGAACAAAACCACATAGGCTATTGCCAGGCAGGTAAACGAAAGTCCGGCTATAATCCATCTTTGGCGGACAGTAAGACGGCGGGCCTGCACCTCCTTTGTAGCCCCCTTTGCCCCGCGACGGCGCCACTGCCAGATTCCCACGAACTGCATTGGCAACAGATAAAAGAGATGGAGGCCAAAATCGCCCCAGGCGCCGTTGTCTGCCGTAACAAGAGAACAGGCGGCAACGTCAAGAATACCAAAGAAGAAGGTCCAGATGATTCCGTTGGCCGACAGTAAAGATGCGGCAAAGCCGGTAAGGGTACCAAAGGAGGCTATGATTAGCATTGCCAGCTTTACGTCCTCCTGACGGGTGGCCTTCATTATGGTTATAAGGACGATGACTATTACCATCAGTGTCATCAGGATTGTCCCGAATATTTTGTTGAATTTCTTTTCGTTCATATTGGGTTATGAGTTTGAAAGACCGGATAAAGTAGAATGAATACGGGAGGCAAGGGGTGCGTTGCCCAAAAAGGCCGTAAGGTCAGAGAGAGATGCGGCAGCAATGCGGGGAACAGAGCCATAATGTAAAAGCAAACGCTGCTCCAACTTCTCCCCTACGCCCTTTATAGAACGCAAAGCAGAATCTATCTGAGCCTTGCTGCGCAGATTTCTGTGGAAGGTTATTCCAAAACGGTGAGCCTCGTCACGAATCTGCTGCAAAACCTTTAGAGCCAGTGAATCCCTGTCTATGAACAAGGGATAAGGGTCTCCTACTCTAATGACCTCTTCCAGCCTCTTGGCAAGACCTATCACCGTAAGTTTTTCTGTTAATCCAAGTTCCAGAAGGGCCTGGTAAGCAAATTCCAACTGGCCCTTACCACCGTCTATCACGATAAGCTGGGGCAAATCCTCCGGGGCTTCTGCAAGCATACGTGAATACCTGCGGTTCACGACCTCTTTCATTGATGCATAATCGTTGGCGCCCAATACAGTCTTTATCTTGAAACGTCTGTAATCGCTCTTGGAAGGGACGCCTCCCCTGAAAACAACGCAGGAAGCAACAGGATTGGTTCCTTGAATATTGGAGTTGTCGAAGCACTCCATATGCTCCGGAAGAACCTTCATTCCCAAGGCCTTGCGAAGATCTTCCAGCACTTTGGCGCGATACTCTCCCGGGTCTGCCTTTTCTTTTTGCCTTAGATTGTTGGCCCTGTACTCCTTTGCATTGCGGGCGCTGAGCTCAAGAAGCGAGAGTTTGTCGCCCTTTGCGGGGATTTTGAAGCTTACGCCTTCTATCTCTACGTCGGGAAGGAACGGGACGATGACTTCCGGAGCCAGGGCCCCGAACTTGCTTTGTACCTCTGCTATAAATTCGCTTAGGATTGCCGCAGGCTCCTCTTCTATATTGGTTTTGAATCCAAGATTGATGGACTGAACTATGGCGCCGCCACGGATACGGAGGAAATTTCCGTAAGCATCGACATTATCATAAATAAGTGAAAATACATCGGCATCGCCGCCGGAGGCGGATGTTACCACAGACTTGGAGTAATGCTCACCAAGGCGCATCATCTTGTCCTTGAAGATTGCCGCCTGCTCAAAGTCCAGACGCTCCGAAGCTTCTTCCATAAGTGTCTTGTAATGGCGTATAAGGTCGCGGCCGCCACCACGCAGCAGGCTGGTAATTTCGTTTATGTAGTCGTTATACTCCTGTACAGATACTCCGCCGGTGCAACAGCCTTTGCAGCGGCCGATATGGAACTCCAGGCAGGGGCGGAAGCGCTTGCGAAGTATGGCGTCGGAGGTAATGTTAAGACGGCAGGAGCGCAGGGGGTAGAGCTCGCTGAATAGCTCCAGAAGCACCCTGGCGTGCATTACGCTGCTGTAGGGACCAAAGTATCTTGAGCCGTCTTTGCGTATGTTTCTGGTAAGGAAAACTCGCGGATATTCCTCTGATGTTATACATATCCAGGGATAGGTCTTGGAATCTTTGAGCAGAATGTTGTACTTGGGCTTGTACTGCTTTATGAGATTGTTCTCAAGCAACAGGGCGTCCGACTCTGTATTTACCACGGAATACTGCGCATCTGCGATTTTGGAAACAAGGATGCGCGTCTTGGTGTTTAGCCTGTCGGGCGACACAAAGTACTGAGCCACACGCTTGTGAAGGTCCTTGGCCTTGCCCACATAGATGATTTTCCCGTCGGAGTCGTAGTATCTGTAGACCCCGGGGGAATGCGGGAAAAGGGATATTTTTTCTCTTACGTCCAAAGTTACCTTTAAAAAAAGCCTGCTCCGCTAACCTTGCGGAACAGGCTGTAAATGTAGCGAATAATCTTAGTACTTCAAAGAATTACTCACCTCTGTTTTCACCACCTCTGCGAGGGCGACGGGCACCGCCACGGCCACCGCGCTCACCGCCGCGACCACCACGGTTCTGACCCTGTGCCTGAGCTGCGGATGCTGCTACACCGGCATTAGGGGAAAGATCCTTCTTTCCATAAACCTCACCGTTGCAGATCCATACCTTGATGCCAAGAACACCAACTTTGGTATGAGCTTCTGCAAGAGCATAGTCGATATCTGCGCGGAATGTGTGAAGAGGAGTACGTCCCTCTTTGAACATCTCGCTGCGGGCCATTTCAGCACCACCAACGCGGCCGCTGATCTGAACCTTGATACCTTCTGCACCCACGCGGATTGCAGATGCGATTGCCATCTTGATAGCTCTTCTGTAGGAAACACGGCCCTCGATCTGACGAGCGATGGAGTCAGCTACGATACGAGCGTCAACTTCTGGACGACGAACCTCGTAAATGTTAATCTGAACTTCCTTGCCGGTAACCTTCTTAAGCTCTTCCTTAAGTTTGTCTACCTCTGCACCGCCTTTACCGATGATAACACCGGGCCTTGCAGCCTGAATGGTAACGGTAATAAGCTTGAGGGTTCTTTCGATGACAATCTTGGAGAGGCTTGCTTTTGCAAGACGGCTCTCGAGATATTTGCGGATTTTGTAGTCTTCTGCTATTTTCTCCGCATAGTTACCACCACACCAGTTAGAGTCCCAACCACGGGTGATACCGATTCTGTTGCTGATAGGATT
>JBGVAW010000017.1:0-12676 GCA_045224955.1 Candidatus Cryptobacteroides sp. | reverse complement strand
CTCGAACTCGCGACCTCCGGCGTGACAGGCCGGCATTCTAACCAGCTGAACTACCGCACCTGGTAGATGTTTTCCCGTTTTGGGATTGCAAATGTACAACAAATTTGTGGTTTTGCAAATTTTTTTATCCTTTATTTGAAAAAAATCAACAACAATCTTTCCTGATTACTGCGGAAGGAGATCGATGATTCTTTCAGCAAACGAATTTCCGCCCTCGTGCTGGATTTTCTCCGGGTTGGAAGAAGTGTCCTGCGGGCTTTCTTCTCGCTGAATCTGATTCTGAAGGACGGTTATCAGGGAATCTACCCTGTCTATCTTATGTCTAAGCTGCTCAAGATAGGCGTCGCGTGCAAGCAAAGACTCGTCCGTACGCTCGCAGGCCATCTCCAGCACGGAATTCATCTGGCTGTTGGTCATTCCGATAACATCCTCTACAAGAACGATATGAGTGCTGTCAATACCCACTTTACGGGCCTTCTGGAAGAGGGCCTGCCTGCTTTCCTGCGACAGAGGCTCCCCGGCCAGCTGAAGCATCACTTTTGTACCGTGGTCAACCAGGTTGTAATTATAGACGTAGGTATTACCTATAAGGCGGTTCTCCGAGACAAACTTTCTGGCGGCCGATGTAAAATTATTCTCCCTGATAAGATAGTAGGCGCTCACTATGCTAGGGAGCAGAAGAATAAGGAAGAAGGCCGTGATTGCCCTTTTGTGCCTCTTGGAAAGCTGAATGTCCACGTTCTTTACAGAAGGATAGTGAAGGGCTTTGACTCCGATGTATGTGGCGGTTGTAATGAATATCGTATTTATAAGGAACAGATACATTGCTCCGAGGAAGAACCTGAAGTTAAGGGTCGCAAGCCCGAAGCCCGCGGTGCACAGAGGCGGCATAAGAGCCGTGGCTATGGCAACTCCGGAGAGCACCGTGCCCCTTGTCTTGCGGCTGTTTTCCAGAATACCTGCCAGACCGCCGAAGAAAGCTATGAATACGTCGTAAATTGTAGGACTGGTACGGGCCTGGAGTTCGGTAGGATCGGCCAGACTAAGGGGAGTGAGGACAAAGTAGGCAAACGAAACCATCAGACTGATAAAAACCATAATCAACAGGTTTTTGATCGATGAGTTCAGTAATTTTGCGTCATTTGTGCCAAAGGCAAGTCCCATTCCAATGATAGGCCCCATCACCGGAGAAATAAGCATCGCTCCGATTATAACGGCGGTGGAGTTTACGTTAAGTCCCAGAGACGCAATTACAATGGCGCAGGCGAGAATCCAGACATTCATTCCACGGAACCATATGCCGCTTTTTATGCGTTCCGATGCCTCCTGAAGCTCTATCTCGCTTTTAGAACTGGTGATTCTCCTGATTTTGTTTTTTAAGAGATACGGAATATTCATAGCCTTAGAGTTTACAAGCGCAAACTTACAGAAAAAAACTTGATTTTTGCGTGGGAAGCCAAAAATCGCAAGATTTTATGTACATTTGTAAGGATATGTTTATTCGTAAGGATCAGAGGTAGAAAGTCAGTATGCCGGCAGAAGGACAAATAGTAATTAAGGGGGCCAATGTGAATAACCTCAAGGATATCTCGCTGGAGATTCCGAGGGGTAAACTGGTGGTTATCACCGGTATTTCCGGCAGCGGAAAGTCTTCCCTGGCCTTCGATACCCTTTTTGCAGAAGGACAGCGCCGCTTTGCAGAGAGCCTTTCTTCCTATGCCCGCCAGTTCCTTGGCAGGATGAGCAAGCCCGATGTGGATAAAATCGAGGGCGTGCCTCCGGCAATAGCCATAGAACAGAAGGTAAATGTAAAGAATCCCCGTTCCACGGTTGGCACTACTACCGAGATTTACGACTATCTGAGGCTGATTTTTGCCAGGATCGGAAGAACCATATCCCCGGTGAGCGGCCGCGAGGTCAGGGCACACTCGGCGGCGGACGTGCTCTCCTATATCAAGTCCCGTCCCGGCCAGACACTTTATCTCCTGGCGGAACTTGGGTGGACGGACAGGGAAGACAGGATTGAATTGTTGCTCTCCCTCAAGGAACAGGGTTACAGCCGTCTTTGGGCCGATACTGCCGCAAACCCGTCCCCGGGCCCCGTCAAGATTGACGAGGTTCTGGCGGCATCGGAAAAATCGGGCTTGCCCGCAGAGGCCTACCTTCTTGTAGACAGAGTAACCATCGACCCGGAAAATATAGATGACAATGACCTTCAAACCAGGTTGTACTCGTCTATAAATACCTGTTTTTCAATGGGTAAAGGGGTTTTGTTCGTTGCCGACGGTGCTGCGAAGGAAAGGTTCTCCACCGCCTTCGAGCTGGATGGCCTCAAATTCAGGGTGCCGGACGAATATATGTTCAGCTTCAACAGTCCTCTGGGAGCCTGTCCGGTCTGCGGAGGCCTTGGAAAAATAATCGGGGTAAGCGAGGATCTGGTAGTTCCTGACAAGACAAAGACCATTTACGATGGGGCCATTGCCTGCTGGAAGGGAGATAAGATGGGATGGTTCAAGGATCATCTGGTAAAGGTGGCTTCGCGTTACGATATTCCTGTGTTCACCCCCTATTGCCAGCTTACCGCCAAGCAGAAAGACATAATCTGGAACGGGCACAGCGTAGATGGGGACGATGATTCCATTATAGGTATAAGGGAGTTCTTTGACTGGGTGGAATCTAATAGATATAAGATTCAGTACAAGTATATGCTTGGCCGATTCAGCGGCAGGACGGCCTGCCACGCCTGCGGAGGCACAAGGCTGCGGAAAGATGCTTCTTATGTCAAGGTAGGCGGCAGGACAATCAGCGAACTGCTTGCAATGGACGTTGCCTCGCTGATGGGCTTTTTCAATACACTGGAGCTATCGGACTCTGAAAAAACAATAGTCGGGAAGGCAGTTGAGGAGGTTACTACAAGGTTGCAATATATATCCGATGTGGGCCTTGACTACCTTACCCTGGACAGGGCGTCCAATTCTCTGTCGGGCGGCGAAACCCAGAGGGTAAACCTTGTCACTGCGCTTGGCAGTTCGCTTGTGGGCTCTATGTACATTCTGGACGAGCCTTCCATCGGCCTGCATCCCCGCGATACCGACAGGCTTATTTCCGTACTAAAGCATCTTAGGGACATAGGCAATACGGTAATCGTGGTGGAGCACGACGAGGCTATAATGCGCGCGGCGGATTTGCTTATAGATATGGGGCCTTTGGCCGGAACCGGGGGCGGAGAGATTGTTTTCAAGGGCAGCCTTGCCGGCAAGATTACCAAGTCACAGACAGATAAGTCTCTTACCATCAAATATCTGGAAGGAGTAAAGAAGATACCGGAGCGCCAGAGCCATCCCTGGACCTACTCTATAAATGTAGAGGGGGCTATGGAGCACAATCTCAAGGATATTGACGTAAAGTTCCCGCTTGGCACCCTTACGGTGGTGACGGGTGTGAGCGGAAGCGGCAAATCAACTCTGGTAGGGGATATCCTTTATCCTGCCCTGCAACGCCATATTAGCGAGACGGGGCCTCAGCCCGGCACCTTCCGGAAACTCTCCGGAAACATAGACCGTATAGCCAGGGTTGAGTATGTAGATCAGAATCCTATCGGCAAGAATTCCAGGTCGAATGCCGTAACCTATCTTAAGGTGTACGACGATATACGCAAGCTCTTCTCTGCCCAGCAATATGCCAAGATAAACGGCTACACGCCATCGTTCTTCTCCTTTAATCAGGACGGCGGACGCTGTCCCGAGTGCCAGGGCGATGGTGTAATCCGCATTCCAATGCAGTTTATGGCCGATGTAACTATGGTCTGCGATGCCTGCGGCGGAAAGCGTTTCAAGCCAGATATCCTGGAAGTCAGGTACAAGGGGAAGAATATCGATGATGTCCTCAATATGAGCGTCGCTGAGGCTATGGAGTTCTTTAGCGCTCAGGAAGAGCCGGAGGCGCGCGTCATCGCCGCAAAGCTTAAGCCGTTGGCCGATGTCGGCCTGTCCTATATAAAACTTGGGCAGAGCAGCAGTACCCTTTCAGGCGGCGAGAGCCAACGTATAAAACTGGCCTCTTTCCTTGGTATGGAGCAGTCCGATGCCCGCAAGAAGATTCTCTTCCTGTTTGACGAGCCTACTACCGGCCTGCATTTCTACGATATAGAAAAACTGCTCAAGGCCTTTGACGCAATGCTTCGCAAGGGGCACAGCATAGTAGTGGTAGAGCATAATCCGGAGGTGATTATGCGCAGCGACTGGATAATAGACCTTGGCCCCGAGGCCGGAGACGACGGTGGCCGGATTGTATTCCAGGGTACCCCGGAGCAACTTATCTCCCAGGGTAAGGGCCATACTGCAGATTATATGAGATTATTAGTTAACCATAAGACCGTATGAAACCGGATATTAAGAAAATAGCGGCCGTTACGATGGTGCGCAATGACGATTTTTACCTTAAGAAGTGGGTGGAGTATTATGGCTCCCGCCTTGGAAAGGAAAATCTCTACATTTATTTTGACGGCACTGACCAGGTAATTGCAGATTTTTGCAAAGGTACTAACGCAGAGCTTGTAGAAAAGATTGGCTCCCAGGTAGTTGAGGCAGAAAAAGGCCGCCTTGCCTTTTTGTCCGGCAAGGCATCGTGGCTGCTGGAAAAGGGCTACGATCTAGTAATCGGCGTGGATGCGGACGAGTTCATAGTGGTAGATCCCAAACTTGGCGTGTCCCTGCCGGAGTATCTCAGCTCCCTGAAAATTACTTCATCGATTTCCGGTCTTGGGGTTGACTTTGGACAGAAACTGGGAGAGGAAGCGGATATAACCGAGGATGAGCCTTTCCTGAAGCAGCGCCATTACGGGCAGCTGGGCACGCGCTACACTAAGCCTTCCATCCTGGCCAAGCCGCTCAGATGGGGCAGCGGTTTCCACAGGATAAAGGGACATAACTTCCATATTGCCAAAGACTTGTATCTGTTCCACTTTGGTTACTTTGATATGAAGCGTCTCAGGGACCGCTTCCAGGATAAGGACCGCCTGGCTCAGGGCTGGGGCAAGCATATGGAAAAGCGCTCCAGGACAATCAGGCTGGTAACCGACAAAAAGGCCCGCAATTTTGACAAATGGACAAAAATTGCCCGTCGCGTCCAGACTCTGTGCCGCCCGCCTTATGCCCTTAACAAGCCTGCAATGTTCGAGGCAAAGATTATTGTGCGCATTCCCGAGCGCTTCCAGGAAATAAACTTATAGTTATGGATTTTGAAATTGATGCCCTTCTTCCCTGGGTGGACGGTGACGATCCTGTCCTGAATGCAAAGCGAAGCAAGTACCTGACCGGCGCTGCAGAGTCTAACGACGACATTGCCGGCGCAACCCGTTACAAAGGAATAGGGGAGATAAAGTACAGCGTGGCTTCTATTTTGAGGTTCGCACCTTTTGTAAGGAAGATTTTTATTATTACTGACGGACAGGACCCTTGTCTTGGACCGTTCATAGAAAAACATTTTCCGGGACAGAGCAGTAAAATAGAAATAATAGACCATAGCGTCATCTTCAAGGGATACGAACACGCCCTTCCTGTTTTTAATTCCAACGCTATAGAAGCGCTCTTATGGAATATTCCACAGATGAGCGAGCACATCATATATTCTAATGATGACGTAATGTTCACGGCTCCCGTTACACCGGAAGATTTCTTCTTGCCGGACGGGAAGGTTTGCTGCTATGGCTCCTGGTTCTGGACCCCCTTTGGCAAGCTGCTCAGGGCAATCAAACCAAAAAGAAAGATTGGATTCAAGGATATAATGATTAACGCCGCGGATTATTATTTTGGCGGCAGCTGGCGTTTTATAAATCTTGGGCATACACCTAAACCGCTGCTTAAGAGCTGGTTCCGGAACTGGGCAAAGGAGAGGAATGATATGCTTCAGATTAATCTTCGCGGGAAGTTCCGCGAGCCCTTCCACTTTCAGACCCAGGAACCTTTCTTCCTGGATATGGCTCGTAAGGGTAAGCTGAAGCTGGTCCCGGAGAGTAAAAAACTTATGTATTTCAAGAGAAGGAATGCCAAGGATTACGTAAAGCGTAAACTTGAGAGTTTCGACCTTTCGGACAAACCCTTCGCCTGCTTCAATTCTTTGAATTACTGCACGCCGGAAGAACAGGAGATGGTACTTTCCTGGCTTGAAAAACGTATTTTACCTTAGATTAAAGGCCTTCCTATTTGAAATAGGCTATGATAGCGTGGGTTTTGCGGTCCTTAAGGGGCGGCAACTGCATATAGTCTCCGAACTGGCCGCGCAGGAAGGCGTCCCAGTCTTTGACGGCCATAAATTTGCGGCCCTCGAACTCCACCTCCGTATATTCGTCAAAAACGTGGCGGTCATAAATCTCCTTAGTGCCCATTCCTCCTGAAACCGGACCGCAATAAGGCGAGTTTATATCATTGTACTGGGTAAGATAATCTTCGCAGATGTGGAACCACTGGTCCGGGGTACGCCTGTGTGCCTGAATCTTGGGAATCAGAGGATCGTGGAAACTATAGGGGAAGAAGGGTCTCTGGCTAAGATACATCCTGTGCCTCAGGCGGGCAACTGTCCTTGCAAACTCGTAATGCTCGGAAGGATCGGCCGGGGCATTGTCGATAGGGAAGATATCAATGTTGATTCCTGTTTTAAGGGCGAACCTGCGCTTCTGCTCATAGCATACCGATGTGTTATCCTGTACTTTGGCATAGCATAGAACGCACTGGGAATCTTCCGTAACTGTGTTGTACAGCGATGTGAATCTGGCTCCAGACTTGGGGAAGAGTTCCAGGAATCTTTCCATATCCTTGCGGGGCATCATAATGTCAAGGTCGTCGTCCCAGGGGATGAAGCCTTTGTGACGCACTGCTCCCAGAAGGGTCCCGTATGTAATTGAATAAGTTATATTGTTGTCCCTGCAGAATTTATCCACTTCTATAAGAATATCCAGCAGGGCAAGCTGCAACTCTCTCAGATTCAGATTGGCCATATCACTTAAATTTATGCAAATATATAAATTTTGTGTAAATTTGGGGGATTATTGCTAAAAGGGAATGACAGAACTTAATCTAGAAGGAATCCAGCAGCAGAGCCTCGAAGTGCTTAAAGCCTTTGACGCCTATGCCCGGGAGTACGGTATAAAATACTTTCTGGCCTATGGCACGTTGCTTGGCGCCGCCCGACACAAGGGTTTTATCCCCTGGGACGATGATATAGACGTCCTGGTTCCCAGGCCGGATTATGACAGGCTTTGCCGTGAGTTCAAGGCCGATGGTTACGAGGTTATCTACCCTGGAAACACTCCCGACTGCTACCTGCCCTTCGGCAGGTTGTGCGACACCCGCCGTACCCTTGTAAAGTCTGCCGATCCTTGGATAAAGGGGCGTACGGACTATGGTATCTGGATAGACCTCTTTCCTCTGGATTCGGTTACTGACAATCAGGAAGAGTTTACCGCCCTTTACAGGGATATGCTCAAGTACTATAAGGAGCAGCTTTCCATACGCCGTCGCAAGACCAAACTGGATTCTTCCTTTGGCTTTAAGCGTAACCTGAAGACCGTACTTCACTGGTTTCTGCATCCTGTAAGGCATTTCCAGAATCCTATTCCCGTAAGGGACAAGGTTCTAAAGGCTATGGCTGACTGCCCCGCATACGGCAGCACAGGCCACCTTTCTATGCTGCCCTGCCCGGAAAGGGAGTGGGAGTGGTTCCCCGCAGAGGACTTTGCAGATACCGTTATGATAGATTTCTGCGGCCTCAAGTTCCCTGCCCCCGCTGCTTATGACCACCATCTGCGTCAGGTGTTCGGAGATTATATGCAGCTTCCTCCCGAAGAGGACAGAACCCCAAGGCAAATGAAGTTTATGAAATTTTATTTGCGTGACTAATTAAAGCCCGTAAAAAAAAGATATGACTGGTTTTGTAAATAAATTTCTGCGCGAACTGAAGCCCTATAAACTGGCTTCTCATAAGATATGGGCCGTAAGTCCCCAGAAACGCAGCGAGATTCTTAAGTTGGATTGGAACGAGGCTACAGTGCCCCCTTCTCCCAAGGTAGCGGCAAGACTCAGGGAACTTCTTGACGGCCCCGGCTTCTTCAACCTCTATCCTACCACCCACAACGAGTCTTTGCTGGAAGCCATATCCCGTTTTGTGGAATTGCCTTGCAGCAATATTCAGTATTTTGGAAGCTCTGACGTGCTTCACGAGTACATCTGCCGTTCCTTCCTCTGCCCCGGGGATGAGGTGCTGGTGCTTGGCCCGTCATATGACAACTTCCGCCTTACCTGCCAGTCGGGCGGAGCACACATTAACTTCTTCAATTACGACAAGGACTTCCAGTTCCACGCCGACGCCTTCGAAGCGGAGATATCCCGCATAAAGCCGGCCCTGGCTTATATATGCAATCCTAACAATCCTACAGGAAACTTCCATACTCCGCAGTACATACAGCATCTTCTGGAAAAATATCCTTCTACTCTCTTCCTTATAGACGAGGCTTACGGAGAGTTTGCAGGGGAGTCTTCCAAAGACCTTGTAAAGACCCACGGCAATATTCTTATCACCCGTACTCTTTCCAAGGCCTTCGCAATGGCTAATTTCCGTTTCGGATACCTTCTGTCCTGCGAGGACAACATAGCTGCCATAGGCAAAATCCGCAACCCCAAGAATATATCCACCATCAGCCAGGAGGCTGCCATCGCCGCCCTGGACGATGCTGCATATATGCGCTCCTATGTGGAAGATGTGCATAAGGCCCAGGCCTGGTTCCTCTCGGAGTGCGAGGCTCTGCGGGAGCATTTCACTGTATTCCCCAGCAGGGGTAATTTCAATCTGGTGCGCTTTGCCAGCCGCGAAGAAAAGCTTTCCTTGCTGCAATATCTTGCAGAACGCAATATTTTTGTAAGGGATACCACCCAGGACGAATCTGTACAGAATTGCTTCAGGGTAACTATCGGCACGCCGGAACAAATGAAAAGGGTGCTTGACGAGATTAAATCATACTACTCAGAATAATGGTAAAGACAGCGGTAATAATGGCTGCGGGAAAGGGAACCCGCTTTGGTAAGTTTACGGAGACCATTCCCAAGGGCTTCATCCCCTTCAAGGGCAGGGCTATGGTGGAAAGGTCCATAGAAACCCTCTTCGCCTGCGGGATAGAAAAGGTTATCATAGGAACAGGCTACCACAAGGAGTTCTACGAGGCGCTTGCCGCCAAGGACCCCAGGATCGTGTGCTGCTTCAGCCCCCGTTATGCTACCACCAACTGTCTCTATACTCTTTGGAACTGTCGCGGTCTTGTGGGCGACGACGATATCCTTATGCTGGACGGAGACCTTGTTTATGAGCCCAGGGCCATAACGGAGCTTATTAACTGCCCCTTTGATTCTGCCATACTTACGGCTCCTCTTACCAAGTTCCAGGATGCTTATTATGTGCAGCAGGACAAGGATTGCCGCTTCACTGCCTGGTCCAAGGACCGTAACGCCATCGAGGCCTGCGGAGAACTTGTGGGTATTCATAAACTTAGCAATGCTTTCTACAAGGCGGTGTGCGACTATTACACACCCATTATTGAAGAACAGCCCAACCTGAGTTACGAGCCCGTATTTACGGAACTTTCGCTCCATACCCATCCAATCTATATCTGCAAGGTGGATCCTCTTGTATGGTACGAGATTGACGACGAGAATGACCTCCGTTTTGCAGAGGAGAATATTCCCATAGACTAGTATCTTCCCAGATTGGAGATATCCACGCTCCAGGAATTATCTGTTTCAAGACCGTTGCCTCTTGGGCATACGGTAAAGCGATAGCCGTTGTTCCGCCTTACGTTAAGGTTATCCGGCCCCTCTCCTATATAAAATCTGTAAATAAGGCCGTCTCCCGCATAAGAGAACAGGGTGGGGGAGTTGTAGTTGATGTGCAGTTCTATGTAAGGGCTTTGCCCCGGACTTGAATTCTCCCTTGCCCCGCCCAGATTCTCCAGCATATAAAGGTTGACTTCCCCGCTCATTCCCTGCGCGTCAATGGTGTTAAGAGCCGTAACCCCGGCGTTTTTCTTAAGGAACGGCTCGGTAAGTACATCTCCGGGGCCGGCAGCGTCGCCCTGCCCAAAGGGTTTTATCTTGCGACGACAATTCCTGAGAAGGGCCTCTTCTATTGTAAAACTGACTCCGGAACCGAGTGCGCTGCGGTCTATGCTCAAGGCCACCTTTGACATAAGCCTTACGGCTTTAAGGCTAAGTTGTTTTTGGGCCGATGATGCCCGGAACCCATCTTCAAGGGCTACCATAGGCAGGCCTTCTTTATAGTCGTCCGGGTAAACAAGATAGTATTCCAATTCTTCCAGGCTGCTACGCTTTCCGGGGGCATTGATCTTATATCCAAAGTTAAGACAGGCTGCAATATCGTACTTTGCTCCTTCCAGAAGATCCAGACTCACCGTCCCGGTGTAGTTTCTCCTGTCTATATAGATATGGTCTTCAAGAACTCCTCCGGCCCCATAGACCAGGATATTTATATTGGAGACGGCCTTGTCGTCGGCCGGGTCTGCGGATTTGGACCACGCCGTATCAAAGCTAATGCTCACTTTTACAGTTTCCCTATGCCGCTCAGGTGCCGCCTTGTTACAGGAAAGCATCAATACGGCTACTATTATATATAATGGTGTCCTCATATTAAAAATATACTTTCTGCACATCGTTCTCTACCCAGGGCAGGACTTCTACGCTCTCTTGTATGGTACCGGGGAACAGGGGGACATCCGGGTCTAGGTTTCCCATTCGGGAAACGGTGAGGTTGATACTATAGGTAAAATTTGCCCGGATGTGTCCTCCTGTATAATCCCCTAAATTGATAGGATAATATACTTTCTGATTATTAATTTCTCCTTCTATGACAAGTTTCGTGATTGGATGGGCCGCACTGTCGTAGTACCCGTCTACCGGGTAGCAATAGAGGCAGATTTGAGGCTGTATCGCCTTTGCCGATATTTCTGCCGGCAATGCCGCCTCTATGAATTCCCTTGCTGCAAAAGAAGACATATCTCCCTGCGACCATCCTCCGACATTAAGATAATCCATACCCGGATTGTCCTGTGGCGTAAGACTGGCGCTGGTACATACGTTTGTAAGGTAAACCCTTGCGTTCTTTAGTACAGCCCCGGCATAGGGCCGGCCGGAAAAGTCGCACTTTATGGAGTTCAGCCTTATCCGTGCCATAATCGGTTCCATATTTATAGTGGAGTTTGCCGACACTCCTGCGTTAAGGTTCACGGTACCGACCAGCCTGGGTTTTGTCGGGTTTTCACTTTCCAGGCTGACGGTTATCTTGCGTAATGAAGCTAAGGAAGAGAATGCCGCCCAGCCCAGTTCTTCTGCACTGGGCCAGCCATAGAGCGCAATTATTATTTTGCGTCCGCTGCGGGAACATACCTTTATATTATCCGGTAAATCCGCTCCGGCAGCAATTCGGCTGTAAGCGTCCAGACGTTTCAGCTGGTCCTGATTATAGACATATATGTCAAGGCTATCCCTGGAGTCAGCCTCAAGGGCGTATCTTATGAATAATTCAGTTTGCTGCGGACTGTCTTCTGCTGTTATGCCATTCTTGGAACACGATATAAAGGCCGGAATAGCAAATAGCAGTGCAATGACAAATAGCAGGAATTGTTTTGAAAGAACTTCAATCGTGAAATACGTATGATGAGTCCGGCCTTTATATGTGTTCATTGTTTTTCTTTTTTTTGCAAATAAAACACAAAAAAGGTGACTTATCTTACCGATTCACAAATCTTTAGAAAAAATTCACAAATCTTTATAAAAATGACCGCCGGGGTGGATTTTTACCCGGCGGTCATCTAATATTATGCAGAGGCTTAACCTCCGAAGTTGTCGTAAAGCACGCTTTCGGGTGCTACTCCAAGGCTGTCAAGCAGATTGTTTACAGCGCCAACCATCATAGGAGGGCCGCACATAAAGTACTTGATGTCCTCGGGTGCCTCGTGATCTTTGAGGTAAACCTCGTTCATTACATTGTGCACAAAGCCGGGAGTGTATTTTACACCGGCAGCATCAGCTGCGGGATCCGGGCGGTCAAGTGCAAGATAGAACTTGAAGTTGGGGAACTCCTTCTCTATCTCTGCAAAGTCCTCAAGATAGAAGGCTTCTACAAGGGCGCGGGCGCCATAGAAGAAGCTGACTTTCTTCTTTGTCTTAAGAGTCTTGAACAAGTGCATAATGTGGCTGCGAAGAGGTGCCATACCGGCGCCGCCGCCAACGAAGATGTACTCCTGAGTGTCGGGATCGTCCGGGAGAAGGAACTCTCCGTAAGGACCGGAAATCATCACCTTGTCGCCCGGCTTGCGGGAGAATACATAGGTAGAAGCGATTCCCGGAGGAACACCGGGCACGAACTTGAAGACGCCCTTAGGCTGTGTACGGTCGAACGGAGGAGTTGCGATACGTACGTTAAGCTTGATGACGTTCTTCTCTGCAGGATAAGAGGCCATAGAGTAAGCACGTACTGTGGGAACGGTATTCTTGTACTTGAGTGAAGTGATACCGAATTTCTCCCAGTCGCCCTTGTAGATATCGTCTACATCCATATCGGAGAAATCAGCCTCGTACTCGGGGATGTCAATCTGGATGTAATCGCCGGACTTGAA
>JBGVAW010000016.1:0-4464 GCA_045224955.1 Candidatus Cryptobacteroides sp. | reverse complement strand
AACCTGGTCATTCTCATAAGCCTCTACTGTTCCGTCAACTGCGCGCGCGGCAATCTTGATTCCGGGTGCGGGAACTTTTACGGCCTGATGGTGGAATGAGTTTACGGTAAGAGTATCCTGCTGGAAAATCTTCCAAAGGAAGCTGTCTTTCTCTACTGCAATCTTGTGCATTGCACCTTTGGCGTGAACTATGGCCTCCGGGCACTGTGAAGGGATATCCTGGTAGAGGCTGCCTCCAAGAATAATGTTCATAAGCTGCTCTCCGCGGCAGATTCCAAGAATGGGCTTGCCGGAAGCAAGGGCGGCGCGGGCAAGAAGACTGTCGCTTCTGTCGCGTACGTGGTCAATTTCCACTGTCTCGTTATATACATCCTCGCCATACCACTGAGGGTTAAGATCCAAGCCACCGGAGAAGATAACTCCGTCAAGCAGGGAAATGATAGTCTCTGCCTGCTCGGGGGTGTCGACGGTGGGGATAATCAGGGGTGTACCTCCTGCGCGGAGGATTGCCTGGGTGTAATTGTCAGAAAGCTGGATACGGCCCGATTCGATTCTGGAAGAGCTGATACCAATAACAGGAGCGCCCTTTTTCTGTGCAGGAGCACAGGAAACTATCAGACCAAAAAGAACAAAAGCAAAAAATAATTTTTTCATATAAAATAAAATTGATTATCTGGATTTTAGTGCGCGCATTGCATTCAGGACAGCCAGCACGGTAACGCCGACATCGGCAAATACGGCCATCCACATAGTTCCAAGGCCTATGGAAGCCAATGCCAACACAGACACCTTGACTCCGATTGCAAAGATAGCATTTTGTTTTGCAATGCCGATGGTTCTTCTTGCAACCTTGATTGCCTTTGAGATTTTGGACGGTTTGTCGTCCATAAGTACTACGTCGGCCGCCTCGATTGCCGCCTCCGATCCAAGGCCACCCATAGCAATGCCTACATCGGACCGCGACAATACAGGCGCGTCGTTTATTCCGTCACCCACGAACGCAAGTGTGCCGCGGGCCCGTTTTGCCGCCGTGCCTGCCAAAAGATCCTCTACCCTGGCAACCTTGTCTGAAGGCATCAGCTCGGAATAAAATTCTTCTATTCCAAGTTGATCCGCCACCTTGGCCGCTACGGCCTTCCTGTCGCCGGTGAGCATAACAAGACGGCGGACGCCAATATCCTTAAGTTCCCTGATGGCCTGAGGACTGTCCTCCTTTATCTTGTCGTTTATAACTATATGGCCGGCATACTCGCCGTCTATGGATACGTGAATGATTGTGCCGACGTGGCTGCAAGGGCGCCAGGCAGCACCAAGCCTTTCCATAAGAGCGGAATTACCAACTCCTACCACCTTGCCGCTTACGTTTGCCACAATGCCTTCGCCGGCAAACTCAGTGACATCGCTTACAGTACAATTGTCAGTAGCCTCCTCCGGGAAAGCCTCCCTAAGAGCCTCGCCTATGGGATGGACGGAATAATGCTCTACGTGGGCTGCAAGATGCAGAAGATGCCTCTGGTCGCAAACCTCCGGATGAACGGCCTCTACCACAAAATGGCCCTGGGTAAGGGTACCGGTCTTATCGAAGACGACTGTGTCCAGTTTGGAAAGCGCGTCAATGAAATTGCCTCCCTTGATTAGGATTCCCTGACGTGAAGCCCCGCCGATACCGCCGAAGAAGGTTAGCGGAACGCTGATTACAAGGGCGCAGGGACAGGAAACCACAAGGAAAACAAGGGCCCGGTAGAGCCACTGAGGGAAGGCAGCCTGGAAGGAGTCTGCGAAAAGCGGGGGGATAAAGGCCAGGGCAAGGGCAAGAAATACCACAATCGGGGTGTAAACCCTGGCAAAACGGGTAATGAAATTCTCGCTGCGGGACTTGTTTTCCGCCGCATCCTCCACAAGGCTTATAATTCTGGAAACCGTACTGTGGGAATAACTCTTTGTGGTACGGACGGTTATGACACCGGACAGGTTGATGCAGCCGGAAAGCACCTCGTCGCCCTCAGCGGCATCGGCCGGAAGGCTCTCGCCAGTCAGGGCGGCGGTATCGACAGAAGTGGTCCCGGATATAATGACTCCGTCCAAAGGTATTTTTTCTCCCGGACGTATGACGATGGTTTCCCCTATTGCCACCTCCGACGGAGCAACCGTAAGTTCCTGACCGTCACGGACTACCGTGGCTACATCCGGCCTTATGTTCATCAGGTGGGCGATGCCGGCGCGGCTCCTGCCCTCTGCGTAGCCCTCGAACAGTTCCCCTACCTGGAAAAACAGCATAACCGCCACGGCCTCCGGGAACTGAGACTCTGCGCCCGGCAGAAAACCAATGCAAAGGGCCCCTGCCGTTGCCACCGTCATAAGGAAGTGCTCATTGAAAATATCGCCCCTGGAAATACCCTCAAAGGCCTCCTTAAGGGTTTCAAAGCCGGATAAGAGATAAGGAAGCAAGTACACCAGAAGCAGCTGCCAGGTCTTTAGGGTAAATGATTTTTCTACCGCTATGGCACCTCCAAGAAGGAGCACTGCCGCAATAATGACGGCCAGTTTCCTGCCAAGGCCGCCGCCCTCATCGTGATGATGGTGATGGTGATGATGGTGCTCTTCCTGACAATCGCAATGATGATGGTGCGTGTGTTCCATAGTAAAAATGTCAATGAAGTTCAAATTTACAATTATTTGATTAAATTTGTAAAAGAGAACACGAAAACTTATAAGATAATATGCTTAAACGGATATTCACATCGGCAGCGGTACTGCTAGGCATTGCCGCCTTTGCCCAGGAAGGCGTAAAAGACGTTCACCCGGCTACGCAGAAGGGTAAGGAGTTCACAATGAACGACATCATCCTCTCCTCCAGCCTAAGGCCTCAGTCCGGCTTTCTGCGCAGGCACTCGGAAGAACTGGCAAAGAAAAACATCTGGTTCACCGACACTACGGAAATCCCCTACTCCATTCTGGCGGCCAAGGACGGCAACCTTTATTACAAGGCGGACAAAAACGACAAATCCGGCCACTACAAGGTAGTTGCTTCCTCCCCAGACCGCAACATCACCTTTGGCAAGACCGTAAGCCGCAGCGAGTTTGGAATCGACGGAGGAATCTTCGTTTCTCCCGATGCCGGCAAGATAGCCTTCTTCAAAAAGGACGAGTCCAAAGTAACCGAATTCCCGCTTCTGGACATCTCCACCCGCACCGGCAGCCTTAACGCCATCAAATATCCTATGAACGGGATGGACTCGGAAGTGATAAGCCTTGGAATCTACGATGTAAAGACAGAGACCACGGTTTATGCCCAGGTAGAGGATTTTGACGACAACCGTTACCTTACCAACATTTCCTGGGGCCCTGACTCAAAGAATATCTTCATTCTGGTGCTGGACCGCTCCCAGAAAAAAATGCATCTTAATCAGTACCGTGCAAGCGACGGCTCCTTCGTACGCACCATCCTCACGGAGGAAAGCGACAAGTACGTAGAGCCTCTGGATCCCCTTCACTTTGTAAAGGACACCTATTTATTTATATATCGCTCCGCAAACAAAAGCGGCTACAGGAATCTATACCTCTGCGACACTCTTGGCACCGTAAGACGCATAACGGAAGTAGAGGCCGATGTTGACTATATCGATTACAAAAACATCAGCCTGTATTATACATCGTCCGAGGTTTCACCCGTAGAGAATCAACTATTCAAGATAAACGTCATCCCGGCCAACGGAGCCAAGGCCTCTATGGCCGATAAGGCCAAAATCGGAAGGCCCATCCGCCTTACCAAGACCCGTGGATGGCACAAACCGGTCATCAGCCTGGACGGAAAGTATTTTTACGATGCGATGTCGTCCTTCAACGTTCCTGCAGAGCATACTGTAATGTCCACCGACGGCCAGGGAAAGGTTATTTGCAAAGAGACTGCAGAAGACCCGCTTAAGGACTACCTTACAGGCGAGGTTCTGTTTGGCACACTTCCCAGCGCCGACGGCAAATTCCAGAACTGGTACCGCCTGTTTAAGCCGGCCAACTTCGATCCTTCCAAGAAATATCCCGTGATTGTTTACGTTTACGGAGGCCCTCACTCACAGATGGTTCAGGACAAATGGCTTGGCAACGTACGCCTCTGGGAACTCTATATGGCACAGAGGGGCTACGTAGTATTTGTAATGGACAACCGAGGCACAAGCAACCAGGGTCTGGCCTACGAGCAGGCAATCCACAAGTATTGCGGCAAGGCAGAGATGGAAGACCAGATGGTAGGAATAAATATGCTCAAGGGTTTGGATTGGGTCGATAGTGACAGAATCGGTGTTCACGGCTGGAGCTATGGCGGCTTTATGACAATTTCCCTTATGACCACCTACCCCGACGTATTCAAGGTTGGAGTTGCCGGCGGTCCCGTGATTGACTGGAAGTGGTACGAGATTATGTACGGCGAGCGCTATATGGAAACTGAAAAGACCAATCCCGACGGCT
>JBGVAW010000015.1:0-21836 GCA_045224955.1 Candidatus Cryptobacteroides sp. | reverse complement strand
TTTAGGGCTTTTCGCAGAAAATTATTATATTTGGAAAATTTGAGTACGATGGACGAAAAATTTGATTATGTGAAGGCTATGGCCCGTCTGGAAGAGATGGCCGCGGCCGCGCAGGACCCTGCTACCCCGCTGGAAGACGTGGGGGCAATGGTCAAAGAATCCAAGGTGCTTGTAAAGCAGTGCCGCTCATATCTAAGAACCCTAAAAGAAACCATCGACTCGCAAGAAGATGATTTACGACAATGATCCCTATCTGCTTCCGTTCAAGGAAGCGGTGAAAACCAGAAAAAAGCTCATTATGACCGCCCTGGATGCCTACACTGGCTCCAAAAACGGCAAGGGCGGCAAGAAGTTGAGCGATGTAATGAACAATCACCTCTACTACGGCCTGCATAAGGAGGCCGACGGTAGTTGGATATTCAGGGAGTGGGCCCCCAATGCAAACAGGGTTTACCTCATCTGCGAGGGCAATAACTGGAAGAGGACCACGGCATACGAACTTCATCCGGCAGGCGGCGGTACCTGGGAACTGAGGCTTCCGTCTATGTTCTTGCATCACGGAGAATTGTACAAACTTTTCATCGAGTGGCCCGGAGGGGGAGGCGAGAGACTTCCCGCCTATTGCACCAGGGCTGTGCAGGATCCTGAGAGCAAGGTCTTCTGCGCGCAGGTATGGGCTCCGGCTCCGTACCAGTGGCAGAACAATCGTCCCGGAAAAATAGACAATCCCCTGATCTACGAGTGCCATATCGGTATGAGTTCGGAGGAAGAGAAGGTTTCTACCTTTGAGGAGTTCCGCCTTAACGTGCTTCCGCATATTGCTGCCCTGGGATACAACACTATCCAGATAATGGCCCTGCAGGAGCATCCTTACTATGGTTCCTTCGGTTATCAGGTATCTAATTTCTTTGCCCTGAGTTCCCGCTTCGGCACGCCTGAGGAGTTCAAGAAACTGGTAGACGAGGCTCACGGCCTTGGGATTGCCGTCATAATGGATATCGTACACTCCCACAGCGTGGATAACGAGGCGGAGGGCCTCAGCCTTTTTGACGGGCGCGAGGATATCTACTTCTACAAGGGCCCTCAGGGACATCATCCCGCCTGGGGCTCGCGCTGCTTCGATTACGGCAAGAACGAGACAAAGTACTTCCTTCTGAGCAACTGCAAGTTCTGGATGGAAGAATATATGCTGGATGGTTTCAGGTTCGACGGAGTTACCAGTATGCTCTATTGGGACCACGGCCTGGGTAAGGATTTCAATGGCTACGCTCCCTATTTTGACAAGGGTGTGGACGATAATGCCGTAACCTATCTGGCCCTTGCCAACATCCTTACCCACGAGATTGCTCCCGGCGCCATCACCATAGCCGAGGACGTAAGCGGAATGGCCGGTCTGGCCGCTCCTGTCGACCAGGGTGGTGTCGGCTTCGATTATCGTATGGCGATGGGTATTGCGGACCACTGGATCAAGTGGATTAAGGAAAAGTCGGATGAGCACTGGAGCCCGGGAGAAATCTGGTACGAGCTCACTAACAAGCGTGCCGACGAAAAGACTATCAGTTACGCGGAGTGTCACGATCAGGCCCTTGTGGGCGACAAGACCATAATTTTCAGGCTCATAGACAAGGAGATGTATTTTTCTATGAACAAGGGTTCGCAGTCACTGGAAGTAGAAAGGGGAGTGGCCCTTCACAAGATGATACGTCTTGTAACGCTTTCTACCTGCGGCGGAGGTTATCTAACCTTTATGGGCAACGAGTTCGGCCATCCGGAGTGGATAGACTTCCCGCGCGAGGGCAACGCCTGGTCTTATAAGCACGCCCGCCGTCTTTGGTCGCTGAGCAAGCCGGACTACCTGCGTTACAAGTATCTGCAGGATTTTGATGGGGCTATGATCAAGCTTGTGGGAGAATCCGGAATCCTGCAGGAGACTCCGGAACTTCTGAGGGCGGACGAGGAGAAGAATATCCTCATCTACAAGAGGGGAGATTACATCTTTGCCTATAACTTTAATCCTTCGGGTTCGTTCTCCGATTATGGCTTCCCCGCTCCGGGAGGAACCTGGGAGGTTGTGCTTTCTTCCGATGAGGAGAGGTTCGATGGTTTCGGACGCATCGTCCCCGGCGAAAGCCACGACTGCATCGCGGAAAAATCCCCGGATGCCCACCCGGGCGCCGAGTGCACACTTAAACTATACCTTCCCAGCAGGTGCGCAATGGTATTGAAAATCGTTTAAGATAAAATAATTCATTGCTACATAGTTATTATTTAGTATTTTTGCAGGTTAAAAGAATTTTTTGAAAAGGGTACATATATGGCATTTTTGAAATTCAACAAGCACGAGTTGGTGAACTTGTCTTATTCGCTGCGAAAGGAAATCATTGCGGCGAACAAGTCAGGCGCTACTTGCAACACCACCATCGTCACTTGCAACACCCGTAAGTATCACGGATTGCTTTCGGTACCGATCGACAAATTCGGAGGCGGGAAATATATGCTTCTGTCGTCGGTGGATGAAACTCTGATTGTGGGCGGCAAGCCTTTCAATCTTGGCATTCATTGTTATGGCGATGTCTATGACCCCCGCGGCCATAAGTACATCGTTGATTTTGGAGCCGATCCTATTCCGGAAATCACCTATAAGGTGGGAGAGATTGTTTTCTCCAAGAGCATTGTGCTTTCTCCCGACAAAGACCAGGTGATGATCCGCTACGAGCTTAAACATTCTCCCTATGCCCTTGAGTTGCAGCTGACTCCTTTCCTGGGCTTCCGCGGAGTTCACGAACTCACTCACAAGAACCCTCAGGCAGACCTTAGCTGCAAAGAGGTTCGCGGAGGCGTTTCCTTCAAAATGTACGAGGGCTTCCCGGACCTTAACCTTCAGCTGAATACCGACAAGGCTGCGTTCGATTACAAGCCTAACTGGTACGAGGGTATTACTTACACCGACGAGTATCGCCGTGGATTCGACTGCCGCGAGGATTTGTTCGTTCCCGGCCGTTTCTCCGTAAGACTCAAGGAGGGCGACAGCATCTATCTTTCTGCAGGTACGACCGAGGTCGGTCCCCGCGCCATACGCCGCAGCTTCGATGCTGCCGTAGAGAAGATTGGCACCATAGGCAGCTTCCACGAGCAGCTTGTACGCCAGGCAGATTTGCTCAAGCGTACCCGTGGAGGCCACAAGCAGATTACTGCAGGATTCTCCTGGCTATATACGGGCCTTCTGAGGGAGACTCTTCAGTCCCTGGCCGGCCTTACCCTTTATGCCAACGGCTCCAAGGAGGAGTTCGAGGAAATTCTGGACAATCTTATCGCAGACAATAAAGAGCGTCTCTTCCGCCGCACAACCCAGGTTGAGGCTCCGCTCCTTATGGCTACCGCGCTTCAGGATTACATAGACTTTGGCGCAAAGCCACGCCAGGTATGGCAGAAGTACGGCGAGACCGTAAAAGGTATCATCGAGAGTTATTCTCCCGGCGTCCGCAAGGAAGTATCGCTCCAGCCTAACGGCCTTCTCTGGGCCCAGATGGACGGCGTAGCCCTTTCCTGGATGAACGCTTACATCAACGGCCGTCCCGTTACCGAGCGTGCCGGATATCAGGTAGAGACCAACGCCCTTTGGTACAATATGCTGTGCTTCGCCCTGGAGATGGAAATGAAGTACAAATCGGCCAGAAGCCCCTTCGTCCAGAAGTGGTCTCCTGTAAGGGATGCCGCAGGCGAGTCTTACCAGCCTATGTTCTGGAACAAGAAGGCCGGCTATCTTGCAGATTACGTAGATAACAATGGCCAGAATATGGACGTCCGTCCAAATCAGCTTTACGCTATCTGGGTTCAGTATCAGCCTATAGATGACGAGGTGGCCGTATCGGTGATGAATGTGATAAAGAGCGAACTTGAAACCCGACGCGGAATTCGTACCCTTTCTCCGCGCGACGTCAAGTATCGCGGCGTATATGAAGGCAGCCAGACAGACCGTGACCTTGCCTATCATCAGGGCTGCACCAGGCCTTTCCTTCTCTATCCTTACATCTCCGTATGGTTCCATATGATGGGTTCTTCCTTTGTGAAGAGGGCCCAGTGGCTGTGCGAGGGTCTTTACGAAGACCTTAATATGCACGGAGTGGGCGCATTCTCCGAGCTTTACGACGGAGACCCGCCTCACGAGCCTCACGGAGCAATTTCTTCTGCTCTAAGTACTTCCGCCCTTTTGGCGATTGATTATTTGATTGATAAATTCAAGGAGGATTAGCAATGCGGGTATTAATGTTTGGATGGGAGTTTCCTCCCCATATCGCAGGCGGTCTGGGTACTGCTTGCTACGGCATAGTAAAGGGCCTTGCATACAATGGTGTAGAGACCATATTCGTTATGCCTTCCGCTTCCGGTGACGAAGACCAGAGCGCGGCCCGCATCATCAACGCCAGCGACGTGGCTGTAGATCTTCGCCAGAAGCTCTCCGTAGATTTCGTGGATAAGGTGCAGTTCATCAGCGTAGGCTCCAATATGGTGCCTTACTGCGACCCGGACGACTTTGAAAATCTGGTAGAGGGCGAGCGTCGCCGCAGCGAGAATGAGTTCCGTATCAACTACGGCCAGAAGTATAAATTCTCCGGCAAGTACGGTGCCAACCTTATGGAAGAAGTGGCCCGTTATGCGCTGGTAGGCGCAACCATCGCCCGTCAGCACAAGGATGAGTTCGACGTTATCCACGCTCACGACTGGCTTACCTATTACGCCGGTATGGCTGCAAAGCAGGTTACCGGAAAGCCTTTGGTAATTCACGTACACGCTACTTCGTTCGACCGCGGAAGCGCAGACAACATAGACACCCGCGTGTTTGCCATAGAGCGTAACGGTATGGTTGCCGCCGACAAGGTAATCACAGTAAGCGACCTTACCAGAAATATCGTCATAACAAAATATGGCATCGATCCTTCAAAGGTGGTGACCGTTCACAACGCCGTAGATTTCAGCGGCCGCGACGAGCTTGTTGTAGAAAGGGGAGTTAAGGACAAGGTTGTTACCTTCCTTGGCCGTATTACCTTCCAGAAAGGCCCCGAGTACTTCATAGAGGCTGCCGCCAAGGTGCTTAAACGTACACAGGGAGTTCGCTTTGTAATGGCCGGAAGCGGCGATATGATGAACCGCGCAATCCGCCATGTGGCAAGGCTGGGAATATCTGACCGTTTCCACTTCACCGGCTTCCTTCGCGGAGCGGACGTGCAGAAGATGTTCGCCCTTTCCGATGTTTACGTGATGCCTTCCGTATCGGAGCCCTTCGGAATATCGCCTCTCGAGGCTATGAGAACCGGAGTGCCTTCCGTAATCTCCAAGCAGAGCGGCGCCGCAGAGGTGCTTCGCTATGCGTTCAAGATTGATTTCTGGGACGTAGATGCTATGGCAGACGAAATTTATGGTCTGCTTACTTATCCCGCCCTTGCCAAATTTGCCGCCAGGGAGGGCTACGACGAGGTTAACACCCTTAAGTGGAACAATGCTGCTGCAAAGATGAAGCAGGTTTATGAATCAGTTGTAAAATAAAAAAGATTTAATATATGGCAAAGAAACAGATATGTCTGTATTTTCAGGTTCATCAGCCTGCCAGACTAAGATTGTACAGATTCTTTGATATTGGTAAAGATTCCCATTACTACGATGATTTTGCCAATCGTTCTATCGTTCGCCGTCTCGCCCAGAGATGCTATCTTCCTACCAACCAGCTTCTTCTCGACATTATCAGGGAGAATGGCGATGCTTTCAAGGTTAGCTTCTCCATTTCCGGAACAGCTATCGAGCTATTTGAAAGATATGCTCCCGAGGTACTTGACAGCTTCCGCGAGCTGGCCGCAACCGGCAAGGTAGAGTTCCTTTGCGAAACCTACTATCACTCTCTTGCTTCGCTGGGCAATCCCGCAGAGTTCGCCCTTCAGGTAAAGAAGCACAAAGAGGCCGTAAAGCAGCACTTTGGCGTAGAGCCCGTTACCTTCCGCAACACAGAGCTTATCTACTCTGACGGCATAGGCGAGTTCGTGTATTCACTTGGCTTCAAGACTATGCTTGCTGAGGGTGCAAAGAACGTAGTCGGCTGGCGAAGCCCCAACTTTGTTTACAGCAATGCAATTCAGCCCAAGCTTAAGGTCATTCTCAGGAACTATTCTCTTAGCGACGACCTTGCAGTGCGCTTTGGCGACAGCAGCTGGGACGAGTGGCCTCTTACCGCAGAGAAGTACCTTTCCTGGATTAAGTCATCCGTTGCCGATGGCGGCAGTGTCGTAGGCCTGTTTATGAACTACGAGACCTTTGGCGAGCGCTTTGGCAGCGATACCGGAATCTTCGATTTCTTCCGCTCCTTCGTAGGCAATGTTGTTGCCGATGGTGAATTTGAGTTCGGTACTCCCGCAACCATCAGCCGTCAGAAGGCCGTTGCAGCTCTCGAAGTTCCCGAGACCACATCCTGGGACGATGTAGAAAGCGACGTTACTTCCTGGCTTGGAAACGAACTTCAGCAGGATGCCTTCAACAAGCTGTACGATTTGTACGAGAAACTGGCCATACTCAACCAGCCGTCTATGTGGAACGACTTCGGCCATCTCCAGGAGAGCGAGCACTTCTACTATATGAGTACCAGGTTCTTCTCTGACGGTGGTTCTCACAAGGATGTAAATCCTTACGATACCCCTTACGAGGCATTCATCAACTATATGAATGTACTTGGGGACTTCAGCATCCGCGTAGATGACGCTTTGCTTACATTCACACGACCTGTAGAGAAAGAGAAGGCTGCCGCTGTAAAGAAAGTTGTGAAGAAGTCGGCCAAAAAGGCTGCTGTGAAAAAGAAATAGCGATTTATGTCTGAAAAAATTCAGAAACCGGATTATTTATTCGAGGTAAGTTGGGAAGTATGCAATAAGATGGGTGGCATATATACGGTCATCGCAACCAAGGCTTTGTATCAGAAGTCTCAGTATGGCCGCCACCACATTCTTATTGGGCCGGACGTATGGATGCATACGGCAAGTAATCCGGATTTTATAGAGGATGAGCATTTGTTCCGTTCCTGGAAGACCCAGGCTGCCGCAGACGGGCTGATGGTCCGTGTGGGCCGCTGGAATATCCCCGGAAAACCCATCGCCATACTGGTGGACTTCAAGAAGTTCCTGCCGGTGCTGGATCAGGCCCTGGGAGATTTCTGGACCAGGTTCGGCGTGGACTCCATTTCCGGAGACTGGGACTATAAGGAGAATGTGCTCTTTGGTTATACCGCAGGAAGGGTTATAGAGCACTTCAGCAAATACAATATCGCTCCTACCGAGAGCGCCGTGGCTCAGTTCCACGAGTGGCAGACCGGAGCCGGCTTGCTGTACCTTAAGTCCAAGGATGTTCCCGTAGCAACGGTGTTCACTACGCACGCAACTATGCTGGGGCGTTGCATTGCCGGAAACAATCTTCCTCTGTACGACAATATGAAGTCGTATGAGCCCCAGTCCAAGGCCCGCGAGTTCGGAGTTGTGGCAAGGTACTCCTGTGAGAAAGCATCGGCCCAGAATGCCGATGTCTTTACCACGGTGAGCGATATCACCGCAAAAGAGTGCGCTCACTTCCTTGAAAGGGAGCCTGACGTCATCACTCCCAATGGCTTCGAGAACAGTTTCACCCCCGAGACAGATGAGCTTTATTCCCAGGCACGGTCGGCCGCAAGGCATAAGCTGCTTGAGGTTGCATCGGCAATGGCGGACGAAACTATTCAGGGGGATGCCATCATCGTAGGCATCGGCGGCAGATATGAGTACAGGAACAAGGGTATCGATGTTTTCATAGATGCTCTGGCTTCCCTGGGGAATAATGCTTCCCGTCAGGTGGTTGCCTTTATTATGGTGCCCGGAGCACATAACGGCCCGGACCGCACCCTGGCTTCTAAACTTGCAGGCAAAGGCCCGGAGCATTACAGGACTCAGTCTACCCATTATCTGGAGTATCCCGACAGTGACCGTATATCGGCACGCTTCAGGGAGACCGGGCTTGTTAACGAGGTTGGCAGCAAGGTTAAGGTGTTCTTTGTGCCTTCTTACCTTAACGGGAACGATGGTATCTTCAATACCAAGTATTACGACCTTCTTGTAGGTATGGACCTGGCGCTGTTCCCGTCTTATTACGAGCCTTGGGGTTATACCCCTTTGGAGGCGCTTGCCTTCCGCGTTCCCACCCTTACTACGAGTCTTGCCGGTTTTGGCAAGTGGGTGGACCGCATCTATGGAAATAAACCTCACCCGGGAATTACCGTGGTTCAGAGGAACGACAGCAACTACGCAGAAGTTGTGGTTGCCGCCCGCCGCCGCATAGAAGAGCTTATGTCTCTTGATCTTGATAAGCTTCACGAGTATATGGAAAATGCCCGCGAGGTGGCTTCCACGGCTTTGTGGCAGAATCAGATCAAGTATTACGACGAGGCTTATTCCCTTGCTTTGGACAAGGCTGCGGACAGGAGAAAAATTAATATTGCAAATCAAAAAACCGTTATGGATTATTCAAAAATAGAAGTTAACAACCCTACCTGGAAGAGCGTGATGGTTACCCGTCATCTTCCCAAAGAGCTGGAAGGCTTGGAGATTCTTTCCAAAAACCTCTGGTGGTGTTGGAATGACAGTGCCAAGGCACTTTTCAAGGCCGTTGATAAAGATATATGGCATAATTCGGGTCATAATCCCAAACAGATTCTGGATACCGTAAGCCTTAAGCGTTATTCAGAGCTTGCAAAGGACAAGAAGTTCCTGTCCCAGCTCAGCGCCGTTATGGACGAGTTTAACGCTTATATGGAACTTAAGAAGCAGCGTACGGAGCCTTCAGTGGCATATTTCTGTATGGAGTACGGCCTTGATACCTCTCTTAAGATTTACTCCGGAGGTCTTGGCATTCTTGCCGGCGACTACCTTAAGGAGACATCGGATATGAATGTGAACCTTGTGGCTGTAGGCTTGCTCTATCGCTACGGATATTTTACCCAGGTTCTGTCTTCCCAGGGTTATCAGGAGGCAAGGTACGACGCCCAGAACTTCCTCAATATCCCGGCCGAGCCGGTATTCGACGAGAACGGCGACTGGCTCACCATCCAGATGGCTCTGCCCGGACGTAACCTTTCTGCAAGGTTGTGGAAGGTTGCAGTAGGCCGCACAGACCTGTATCTCCTTGATACCGATTACGAGGCCAATCGTCCCGAAGACCGTCAGATTACCCATCAGCTTTATGGCGGCGACTGGGAAAACCGTCTTAAGCAGGAGCTTTTGCTTGGCATAGGCGGTATCAGGGCCCTGCGTCATCTTGGTCTTGATCCTAAGATTTATCATTGCAACGAGGGACACGCTGCGTTCATCGGCCTCGAGAGGCTGCGTGAGTACGTAGAGAAGAAGGGTCTTACCTTCTCCGAGGCTATGGAGGTTGTAAGGGCATCATCGCTCTTTACCACCCATACTCCTGTTCCTGCCGGCCACGATGCCTTTGAGGAGAGTATGATCCGTATGTATCTTGGCCACTATGCCCAGAGACTTGGCATAGAGTGGGAGACTATGATGTGCCTTGGAAAGATCAATCCCAAGGATCCGGCAGAGAAGTTCTCTATGAGCAATCTTGCCGCAAACATCAGCCAGAATGTTAACGGCGTGTCTATGCTTCACGGCAAGGTTAGCCAGGACATCTTCTCCAAGATGTATCCCGGTTATCTCCCCGAGGAGCTTCACGTAAGCTACGTTACCAATGGCGTTCACTATCCTACCTGGGCTTCCAAGGAGTGGAAGGCTGTGCATAAAGAGGTGTTCGGTCCCGAGTTCCAGACTCATCACTACGACAAGAAGTGCTTCGAGGGCATCTACAATGTGTCCGACGAGGTTGTGTGGAATACCCGCAAGATTCTCAAGACAGAACTTATAAAGGTTGTGAAGGAGCGTCTTTCAGATCCTTCACTGTCCAGCCATTATTCTCCTAAGGAGATAATGCAGATTAAGGACACCCTGCGCGACGATGTGCTCACCATAGGTTTCGCACGCCGCTTCGCCACTTATAAGAGGGCTACTCTGCTCTTCTCCGACCTTGACAGGCTTGACACCATCGTCAATAATCCCAAGATGCCTGTTCAGTTCATTTTTGCCGGCAAGGCTCACCCCGCCGACAAAGCAGGTCAGGACCTTATCAAGAGAATCATCGATATCTCCAAGGAAGAGAGGTTCCTGGGCAAGATAGTATTCGTTCCCGGTTACGATATTACTCTGGCCAAGAGATTGGTTCAGGGCGTGGACGTTTGGATGAACAACCCTACCCGTCCTCAGGAGGCATCCGGTACTTCCGGAGAGAAGGCCGCTATGAACGGTGTAATGCACTTCTCCGTACTTGACGGATGGTGGGTAGAGGGTTATACAGAGGGTGCCGGATGGGCATTGCCTCAGCAGCGCACCTACGATGACCAGCATTTCCAGAATGAACTTGATTCCGCAACTATCTATACTATTATAGAGAACGAGATTGCTCCCGCTTACTATGATGTGGATTACCGTACCCAGCGTTCTGCAAAGTGGATCAGCTACATTAAGAATTGCATCGCCCGCGTGGCTTGCAACTTTACCACCAACAGGATGCTTACCGATTACTGCAATCAGTACTACATCCCTCAGGCTAAGCGTACAGACAAGATTACTGCTAAGGATTATGCCCTGGCACGTGAGATTGCAGCCTGGAAGAAGAATGTTATGAGGCATTGGAACGAGGTCGAGGTTGTTTCCTTCGCCCAGCCGGAGGCTTCTTACGACCTTTCAGAGACTCATCTTCTGCGCAGTACGGTTGTATTGCAGCTTGGTGAGCTTAAGCCGGAGGATATCGGCGTTGAGTTCCTGCTCTGCACCACTGACAGGAAGGGTAATCTCCATATCCAGGACAAGGCTGAATTCACTCTTGCTTCGTTCGAGGATGGCGTTGCCACTTACGAGGTTTCGCTTCTTCCCGAGCGTACGGGTATGTATCAGGTAGCTGCCCGTTATTACGCTAAGAATTCTATGCTGCCCCACCGTCAGGATGTGGGCCTGGTAAAATGGTTATAACGACAGGTTTTTTTGACGGTGTCCATCTAGGGCACCGTCAGATTTTGTCTCAATTGGTGGCGGAGGCCCGTTCCAGGGGTGACGAGAATATGGTGGTCACTTTCTGGCCGCATCCGCGTGCAGTGCTTCAGCAGGACGCCAGGATTCTGCGCCTTCTGAGCCCTTTGCAGGAAAAGATAGACAGGATTAAATCCTTGGGAGTAAATCACGTAGAGGTGGTTCCTTTTTCCAAGGAGTTCAGCCGCATTTCTACTGAGGAATACCTTAAGGATTACCTGATAGGGAAGTTCGGGGCCAAGGCCTTGCTCCTGGGTTACGACAACCGTTTTGGCAGCAGGGGCTCCGAGCCTGTGGACATTGCCGCTATGGCAAAGTCTATGGGGCTGGACGTCATTCGTCCCTCTGCCGTTAACGTAGGAGACGTCCCTGTTTCTTCTACCAAGATTCGCGAAGCCCTTCTGCGTGGGGATTTGGCCGGCGCCAACAAGATGCTGGGCTATTCTTATAATCTTCACGGAGTGGTTATCGCGGGCAACAGGCTTGGGACTACGCTTGGCTTTCCTACCGCCAATATAAGGCTGTACGAGCCTCTGAAGCTGATTCCTGCTCCGGGAGTTTATGCTTCAAGGGTTAAAGTACAGGGAAAATCCTACCTGGGAATGACCAATATAGGTTTCCGCCCTACGGTAAGCAGCGGAAATGTACTTACAATAGAAACAAATATCTTTGATTTCTGCGAGCAGATATATGGTCTTGACCTGGAAGTTTCCCTGGAACAAAGAGTGAGGGACGAGGTTAAGTTCCCTTCGCTGGAAGCGCTGAAGGCTCAGCTTGCAGAGGATAAGAGAGCGTGCGAAATATCGCTTTCGAGAGGTTGACGTACGTTTATTAAAAATTAATTACTATATTTGCAAAGAAGTATGGGTTCTGCCACAGGGCGGGACTCCTTTTTGTTCTTTTATTGAGAAAAATTAGATAATGGCAGAAATCCATTTTATGACCCAGGAGGGTCTTGACAATCTTAGGAAGGAGCTGGCAGATGCACTTGCACAGCGTCCTGTTATATCGGCCGCTATAGCCGAGGCAAGAGAGAAAGGCGATCTTTCAGAGAATGCAGAGTACGATGCAGCCCGTGAGGCTCAGGGCCTTTTGGAACTTAAGATTGCAAAACTTAAGGACCTTGTGGCAAACGCCAAGGTTATCGATGAGTCAATGGTCAGCACAGACAAGGTGCAGATGGCAAATAAAGTAAAGGTACAGAACCTGTCCAACAATCAGGTTATGGAATTTACCATAGTAGGAGAGACAGAGGCAGATTTTGCACACGGCAAGATGGCCGCCACCACTCCTATAGCAAAGGCTCTTATGGGCCACGCCAAGGGAGAGACCGTAGAGGCTCAGGTTCCCCAGGGAGTTATCAAATTCAAGATTCTGGACATATCCATCTAAGAGGCTGTTAAAATGGCAACGATTTTCACCCGTATCGCCAAAGGCGAAATCCCTTCTTATAAGGTTGCGGAAAGCGAGGAGTACTATGCTTTCCTGGATATCTCTCCTCTTGCAAAGGGACACACTCTGGTTATACCCAAGAATGTAGAGGATGATTATATTTTTAATCTTGAGCCCTCTGTGTATCAGGGACTTTGGGATTTTGCACGCAAGGTGGCAATTGCCGTAAAGGCTGCCATCCCCTGCAAGAGAGTGGGTGTTGCAGTGCTTGGAATGGAGGTGCCTCACACCCATATCCACCTTGTTCCTCTTAATACGGAAGGGGACCTTGACTTCCGCAAAGAGCATCTTACCCTTTCTCAGGAGGAGTTTGCTTCTATTGCAAAGGCTATTAACGAAGAGTTCGAAAAACTATAATTTACTTTAAAAGTATGAAACTTAGATTTGCCGCTATGGCAGCCATAGCAACCTTGACCCTTTATTCCTGCGGTTCTTCTGACAGTGCAAAACTTTCCGGCAGCGTAGAGGGCTTAACCTCCGGCAACGTGGTTGTAAAGGTGCTTAATTTAAATAAGATGGACGTTCTGGACACTCTGGCCCTGGATGCAAAGGGAGCCTACAGCGTGAACGTTCCCGTGAAGAAGACAGACCCCGAATTCGTATATGTATATTACGGTTCCCGCAAGGTGGCTTCCCTTATACTTGCAGGAGGAGACAAGGTAAATGTTACATCTGATACCCTTGGCAATTATTCCGTGACAGGTTCTCCGGAGAGCGAGAAACTTATGGAAGTAGAAAAGGCTCATAGCGACTTTCTCAAGGGCGTAGAAGAGGCTGCAACCCAGTCGGAATTGGCCCGTCTTTACGTAAATTACTATCGCAAGAGAATCCGCTTCACAATAGAGAACACCAAGTCGCTTGCCTGTGTTCCCGTTCTTCTGGAAACCATAGGTCAGGCAGCTGTTTTCTCCCAGGCAACAGACGCTATTCACTTCCGCAATGTATGCGATTCCCTTAAGACTGTTTACCCCGAGTCCAGGTACGTTAAGTCCCTTGAGGCAGAGACAGCCCGCAGGGAGAATCTTCTCCAGCTCAGCGGCTATATGGAGAACGCCAAGGAGATAGGTTTTATCGATATCGCCCTTAATGACGTAAACGGTAAGAAGGTGGCTTTGAGCGACGTAGCAAAGGGCAAGAAGGTGGTTATGGTTTATTTCTGGGCTTCCTCTATGGAGAGCCAGGCAATCTTTAACCTGGACGTGCTTAAGCCTGTTTACAAGCAGTTCGCTCCCAAGGGTTTCGAGATTTATGCAGTCTCCCTTGACGTAGATAAGGCCGCCTGGGCAACCACTCTCAAGTCCCAGTCTCTGGGTTGGGTTAATGTATGCGATGGCTTGGGCGTTGCTTCCCCGGTTATCACAACTTACAACGTGCAGGCTATTCCTTCTCTCTTCTTCATCATCAACGGAGAAGTTGTTTCCGGAACAGGTGTAAAGAACGAGGCTACCCTGCGTTCCTTCCTTTCTTCCAAGCTTAAATAATTCTTCTTAAATAAATTAAAAATACCTCTGACAAGCGTCAGAGGTATTTTTCTATATGAAGACTTGGCTTAAAGGGAGTCGCCGAAGTCGTCGCGGAATTTCTTTGCAAGGTCTTCCTGCCAGTAACCGATTTCCTCCAGACGGCCAAAGAAGAAGCGGAGAACCTTAGGCTCTTCTACCCAGCGGAGACCGCCGATGAGGTTGCGGTTGTCGTAGAGCCACTTAACGCGGTCTGCGCAGTATTTAATCTGGGAAAGGGTGAATACTCGGCGGGGAACTGCAAGACGCAGGAGCTCAAGCTCTGCATAACGCTCCGATCCGTCCGGTTCGCGCTGCTCGCTGAGTGTACCGCGCTCCATACCGCGGATACCGCCGGCGATGTAAAGGGCTGCTGCTACAGCACCTGCAGGATACTGGTCGTGAGGGATGTCGGGAACAATCTCGGAGCAGTTGAGGTGAGCGCCAAGACCGCCGGCAGGCTTGATTACGGGCACGCCGTAGTCGTCAAGTTCCTTAACGAGGTAAGCGATGAATTCAGGACCCTGGCTGATGTATTCCATATCAAGGGACTCAAGAAGGCCTACTGCCATTGCTTCCATTGAACGAACCTCCATTCCGCCGTAGGTGAGGAAGCCCTCGTACAGAGGAACGAACTCCATCATCTCGTTGGTGTACTTGCTGTCGTGGGAAGTGATGATGCCGCCACGGGAGAATCCAAGCTTGCGGGCAGAGAAGTAGATAATGTCGAACCTTTCTGCAAGGGTATGGTAAATCTCCTTGGTGCTCATAAACTTGCACCTGGGTTCGCGGGTCTTCATAAAGTAAACGTTGTCCTGAAGCAAGGATGCGTCAAGCACGCTCTTTACGCCGAACTCGTGGCAGATATCGGTAACTGCAAGCATATTCTCAAGAGAAACAGGCTGGCCGCCGATAAGGTTGGTTCCTGCCTCTACGCGAACGAAGGCGATTTTCTCTGCGCCAAGTTCCTTGATGGTCTTGCGTAGAAGTTTAAGGTCGAAGTCGCCCTTGAAAGGATCGTCAGACTTGGGGATGAGACCCTTCTTATCCACAAGCTCTATAACTTCGCCGCCAAGACGGGTGATGTGGGCCTTGGTGGTGGTGAAGTGGAAGTTCATAAGGGCGTAGGTGCCGGGCTTTACGTAAGCCTCTGCAAGAATGTTCTCTGCAGCGCGGCCCTGGTGTGCGGGGAGCACGTTTTCTGTCCCGAATACTTCCTTAATCGCAGCCTTGACCCTGTTGAAGGTCTCGCTGCCTGCATAAGCGTCGTCGGCTATGCTCATTGAGGCTACCTGGCGGTCAGACATTCCGTTAACGCCGGAGTCTGTAATCATATCCAGATAGATGTCCTTATTCTGGAGCAGGAAGGTGTTGTTTCCTGCGAGCTGAATGTTCTTCAGTCTTTCTTCTACGGGGAGAAGAGCAAGTTTCTGGACTACGCGCACTTTGTGCATCTCCAGAGGCACCTGATTTTCAGGTTGATAGAATTGTACTGCCATATAGTTAAGTTTTAAAAATATTCGTTAGGTCTAAAAAAGTTTCTTTCTGGACACCGTAGCTGCGAAGTCTTTAAGGTAGAAAGGCTCAAAGTAGGCTACGTCCCTGAATTCCCCCTTTTCAAAGGCCGCCGTCGCCGGCCTTAAGAGTCCCTTTGCGCAAGGGCAGCGCTGGATGAACCCTGCGGCAGGGGATTTAATGGCATCGGCACACTTTCCGGCCCCATCGCCAATGAAAAGGACCTTCCCCTTTGAAAGATAGTCGGCAAAACTGTTTTCATCTATTATCTGGGCCGATACTTCCGTGAGCCGGTTCCCGGCATTATCGAACACAGCCGTGTAAACCTCCATCCTGCGGGCGTCTATCATCGGGACGATGTAATCATAACCCTGGGTTTCTTTGTTGTCGATGGCTTCCCATACAAGGCAGTCCAGGCTGCCGGCGGCCAGAAGGGGAACTCCCGCCCCGAAGCAAAGCCCTTTTGCCGATGAGACTCCAACCCTGAGGCCCGTATAGGAGCCGGGACCCATACATACGCATACTGCGTCCAGGTCCTTTGCCTCCCAGCCCTGGGAGTCCAGGGCTTCCTTGATAAAGGGAGCCGTAAGCGAGGATTGATTGCGCGAAGCGCCGGCATCATCGACATAAAAAATAATATTACCTCCGGCGGCCAAGGCTACGGAGGTGCGTGCGGTGGATGTATCTATCAGCAATAGTTTATTCATAGGCACGCGTCAGGGAAGCAATTCTTTGAAATAGGGGAAGACGGAGAAGGCTACGTCTTTTAGCGGCTCGTACAAAATCGATGAACCAAGGTCTTTTGCCGACACCCATTCGTATTTTGTGTTGAGGGTGTTGAAAAGCATAATGAGAAGCCCAAGCACAAGCACTACTTTTATGGCGGAGAAGATGCCGCCCAGCAGTTTGTCCAGCCAGCCGAGAAGCGCCAGCTTTACAATTTTCCTGAGGCCCTGCCCTATAAGATGGAAAACCAGAATGGCTGCGATAAGAATAAGGGCGAAGCCTACTGCGTGCAAAATTTCCGGCGAGGCCTTTACGACGGGGGCTATTGCGTTACCAATGAGTCCGGCAAATCTGAATGCCAGCCAGCTGCCTACTATAAGTGCGGCAATGGCTGCAGCCTGGACCATAAAACCCTCTTTTATGCCCTTGAAAATGAAAGGAATAAAAATAATGATTATTATGACGTCCAGAACATTCATAATTTTGAATAGATGTCTAAAATGATTATATTTGCAAGCTATTGTTTAATGCGCTACAAAGATAATAAAAAAACTTAATTTGTAATGTTTAAAGAGTATAAAGGCCTTGATTTGGTTGCCGCAGGTGCGGAGATTCTGGATAAATGGAAGAAGGAAGACGCCTTTGGGCAGTCGCTGCGCATCAGGGAGGGTGCTCCGGAGTTTATTTTCTTCGAAGGACCGCCTTCCGCCAACGGAATGCCGGGTATTCACCACGTTATGGCTCGTTCCATTAAGGACGCTATCTGCCGTTATAAGACTCAGACCGGGTTCAAGGTGGCCAGAAAGGCGGGTTGGGATACCCACGGACTTCCTGTAGAACTTGGTGTAGAGAAGAAGCTGGGCATTACAAAGGCCGATATCGGCGAGAAGATTTCTGTAGAGGAATACAATGCCACCTGCCGCAAGGAGGTGATGAAATATACAAAAGAGTGGGTTAACCTTACAGAGCGCATAGGTTACTGGGTAGATATGGACAACCCTTACGTAACCTACGAGAACGAGTACATAGAGACTCTGTGGTACCTGCTCAAGAAGATTTACGACAAAGGTCTTCTGTACAAAGGCTTTACAATCCAGCCTTTCTCTCCTACCGACGGTACGGGTCTAAGCTCGCACGAGCTTAACCAGCCCGGGTGCTACAAGGACGTAACGGACACTACCGCTACCGTTCAGTTCGAGGTTATAAAGGACGGCATTTCCCAGCCTTTGTTCGGAACCGAGTCCCTGCCGGTTTATATTCTGGCGTGGACCACAACCCCCTGGACCCTTCCTTCAAACACCGCGCTCTGCGTTGGTCCGGAAATAGAGTACATCAGGGTTCTGTCCTTCAATCCTTATACCGGCGATCCTGCAATTTACATCGTTGCCAAGGCTCTGCTGGGCTCTATGTTCAATCCTAAGGGCGCCGAGGTTTCTCTGGATTCTTACGTTAAGGGAGACAAGGTAGTGCCTTACAAGGTGCTGGACGGCTGCTTCAAGGGCAAGGATCTTGTCGGTATCCGTTACCATCAGCTCATTCCTTGGTTCAAGCCGGATGGCGACGCCTTCCGCGTAATCCCCGGAGATTATGTAAGTACCGAGGACGGTACGGGTATAGTACATATCGCCCCTACCTTCGGAGCAGACGATAAGAGGGTGGCTGCCGCCGCCGGTATCGCTGGTGTGATGCCTTTGGATAAGGATGGCAACCGCGAGGCACAGGTAGACCGCCAGGGCCGTTTCTGCCGCCTGGAAGACCTTGATGCAGAATATGCCAAAACCATCGACCCTTCGTATAAAGAATATGCCGGAAGGTATGTTAAAAATCAGATAGAGGATTACTTCCGTGAGCTTCACCACGAAGAGAAGCTTCCGGCCGACAGGCCTACCCTGGATGTGGAACTCTGTATGATGATGAAGGCTGACGGCCGTGCATTCAAGATTCAGAAGCATACCCACAGTTATCCTCATAGCTGGAGAACGGACGCCCCGGTAATCTACTATCCTCTTGATTCCTGGTTCATCAAGGCTTCTGCCGTCAAGGAAGAGATGATAGCCCTTAACAAGCAGATTACCTGGAAGCCGGCTTCTACCGGTACGGGACGCTTCGGCCAGTGGCTGGAGAATATTCAGGACTGGAACCTTTCCCGCAGCCGTTACTGGGGAACTCCTCTTCCTATCTGGCGCACAGAAGACGGAAAGGAAGAAATCTGCATAGGCAGCGTTGCAGAGCTTTCTGCAGAGGTTGACAAGGCTGTTGCCGCCGGCATAATGAAGGAGAATCCTCTGAAGGGCGGAAACATAGACCTGCACCGTCCTTACGTAGATAATCTTTTCCTTGTTTCCCCTTCCGGAAAGAAGATGACAAGGGAGACAGACCTTATAGACGTTTGGTTCGATTCCGGCGCAATGCCTTATGCCCAGGAAGGTCTTAAGAACCTTAATACCAAGGGCTTCGGCGCAACCGCAGACTTTATCGCAGAGGGCGTTGACCAGACCCGCGGATGGTTCTATACCCTGCACGCAATTCATACTATGATAAGCGGAACACCCGCCTTCAGGAGAGTGATTTCCAATGGTCTGGTTCTGGATAAGGACGGCAACAAGATGTCCAAGCGTCTTGGCAATGCCGTAGATCCTTTCTATGCCCTGGATAAATACGGAGCTGACTCCCTGCGCTGGTATATGCTTACCAATGCCCAGCCTTGGGACAACCTTCGCTTTGACGAGGCCGGAGTTGACGAGGTACGCCGCAAGTTCTTCGGCACCCTCTTCAACACCTACAAGCTTTTTGCCCAGTATGCCAACATAGATGGCTTCGACCCTGCCGCAACAAAGCCTGTTCCGGTTAAGGATCGTCCTGAAATCGACCGCTGGATTATCTCCAAGCTCAACTCTCTTGTACGCGACGTACGCGCCGCTTACGAGGACTATGATATCACTACCGCAGGCCGTCTCATCCAGGACTTTGTATGCGACGAGCTTAGCAACTGGTATGTTCGCCTTAACCGCAAGCGTTTCTGGGGCAGCGAGAAGAATGCCGACAAAGATGCCGCTTATCAGACCCTGCACGAGGTTCTGGTAAAGGTGGCTATGCTCGGCGCTCCTATTGCTCCGTTCTATATGGACAGGCTCTTTATGGACCTTACCGGCAAGGAGGCTTCCGTTCACCTTGAGCTGATGCCCGAGGTAAATGAGGGAACCATCGACGCCGACCTTGAGGAAAGGATGGCAGCCGCCCAGAAGGCCTGCTCTCTTGTTCACTCCCTTCGCAAGCTGAACCATCTCAATGTACGTCAGCCTCTTGCAAAGGTGGTTATCCCCGTTATCTCAGAGAAAATCCGCGAGCAGCTTTCGGGCGTAAGGGATCTTGTCCTCTCCGAGGTGAACGTTAAGGAGATGGAGTTTATTGCCGATACTGCCGGAATCATCACCCTTAAGATCAAGCCTAACTTCAAGACCTTGGGCAAGATTTACGGGCCTCAGATGAAGGAGATTGCAGCCGCCTTCGGTGGATTCTCCCAGGCCGATATCGCCGCCATCCAGAAGGCCGATGCCGCCGCAGAGTCCTACACCGTATCGCTTCCCGGCGGAGACGTAGTGCTTAACCCCGGAGACTATCAGATCAGTTCCGAGGATATGCCCGGCTGGGCAGTGGCTACCGAGGGCCAGCTTACCGTGGCTCTGGATATCACCCTTACCGACGAGCTCCGCAGCGAGGGTATCGCGCGAGAGATAGTGAACCGTATCCAGAACGTGCGCAAGGACAGCGGGTTCGAGGTTACGGACCGTGTTCAGGTTACTATTTACGCCAATGGAGACGATTTCTTTGAGATTGCGTCCGCCGTTGACTTATTCTACGATTACATCACCTCCCAGACTCTCTCCCAGATTGATTCCGTTTCCCAGGATCCTGTTCCCGAGAACGCGATGAAGGTTGAGTGGAACGATGGAGAAATTGCAATAGAAATCACAAAATAATCAAATTATCGTTAACCTATAAAAAGTGTTTTTTATGGAAGCCGAAGAAGTAAAAGTTCGTTATAGCGACGAAGAGCTTGAAGAATTCAGGGCTATTATCCTTGAAAAGCTTACAAAGGCTAAAGCCGAGTATGAGTCACTTCGCAAAGTTGTGATGCATAACGGTACTAATGACATAGAGGATACTACACCTTCTTTCAAGACGGTAGAGGACGACGGTGCCCTCCAGCTTTCAAAAGAAGAGGCCAGTCAGCTGGCACAGCGTCAGTACAAGTTCATCCAGAATCTTGAGGCTGCGCTGGTGCGCATAGAGAATAAGACTTATGGTATTTGCCGCGAGACAGGCAAACTCATCCCCAAGGAGAGGCTTCGTCTTGTACCCCACGCAACCCTTACAGTAGAGGCTAAGGAAAAACTTTCACAGGGTGGCCGATAGGAGCAATAAGATTTTGAAGGGGCGCACACTCATTATTCTGGGTGTTCTTCTGGTTGTGATTGATCAGGTGGTTAAAATCCTGGTCAAGACAAATATGACCTTGGGAGACCAGATTGATGTTTTTGGGCTTTCCTGGTTCAAGCTGTGCTATGTAGAGAATATGGGCATGGCCTATGGACTTAAGTTCGGCGGAATGGTTGGCAAGTTGCTGCTGTCGCTGTTCAGGATTGTTCTGGTGGGCCTTTTGGTAAGGTGGATCTGGAAGCTTCTTGCAAAGAACGTTTCCGGGGAGAAGATTGTTCCTGCCGGTGTTTTTGTGGGACTTACCCTTATTACAGCCGGGGCTGTGGGCAATATAATAGACAGTCTGTACAATGGTCCGTTCCTGTTTGGAAGGGTTGTGGATATGTTCCAGTTCCCGCTTTTCACCTGGCCGGACTGGGTTCCGCTTCTGGGAGGAAGGCTGTTCTTTGAGCCTGTCTTTAATTTTGCGGATGCCTGCGTTACGGTGGGTGCGTTCTACCTGGTTATTTTCCACTTTAAGTTTTTTGCGAAAGATAAATAGGGGATTTAGCCGTGCTGCGTACATCTACATCCCTTGCCCTGCCCGGGGCCATCTGATTGGAAAGATGGGATTTAGCCGTTCTTCGCACGTCTACATCCCTTGCCCTGCCGGGGGCCATCTGACAAGATAGAAAACAAACCAAACGGGCTGCGCCCGTTAGAAAAAGAGAATTCTGCCATCCGAAAATGGATTTTCGAGTGGCAGAATTTCTTTTTTGGACCTCCCGCTTGCGGGAGAGTTTGTTTTCTATACTTGTGATTCGGTTGGGATTCGAACCCAAGACCCACAGCTTAGAAGGCTGTTGCTCTATCCAGCTGAGCTACCGAACCGAACCTTTCCCCTGCAAGGGGTCCCTAAAGGGAGTGCAAATATACACACTTTCTTTCAAATCGCAAATTTTGGCCCGGTTGAAATAGGGTCGCGGTCTTTGTATTTAGGAATTTAGTGCTTATTTTTGTAAGGATTTGGACTATGCCCGAAGCTATTGTTATGAAATCTTCCGGAACATCTATAAAACAAACT
>JBGVAW010000014.1:0-13428 GCA_045224955.1 Candidatus Cryptobacteroides sp. | reverse complement strand
TTTAGGGGGCGGGGCAGGTTAAGGGCCTGGCATCTGGCAAGTTGTTCCCGGGCAAGAGCCATAAGCTCTGCGGCAGAGGGCCTCATTTTGGGAGAATAGTCCAGGCAGCGCTTAACGCAGCCGCTGAGCTCCGGCATAGACTTTCTCATAATTGGAATGTCCGACTCCCCTTTCTGGGCCCTTCCGCCAAGGCCGCCAAAGACCGGCACGCCCATTACAAGATAAAAGACAGAGGCCCCGAGCGACCAGATATCGCTGCCAAAGGAGCGGGTCTTTTCCGGGGCGCAGAACTGATAGGAGCTCTTGTCGCTGGCAAGAGGCTTCTCCCCTTCCCCAAAGCAGGAGCCCAAATCTCCAAGAAGGAAGGACTTTCCGCCGTAAAGTATGTTGGAGGGTTTGACGTCTGCGTGGCATAGGCCCTTGCCGTGCATATAATCCAGGGCGGACGCTATGTCTAGAATCAGCTTCCAGGCCGTCTTTTCATTTACGTACCCGGCGATATTATCTACCGACCGGCCCTCAAGATAAGGCATAACCATATAGGCATTGTCTTCCTTAAGGCTGTAGGACAGGGGGTGAATTATATTAGGATGATTCAGAGCCAAGGCGTTATCTACCTCCCTACGGGAAGAGACAAGGTCCTGCTTAAAGAACTTAACGGCGCAAAGCTGCCCGTCCTTGTCCAGACAGGCCCAGACCTCTCCGCCAAGCCCGCTTCCCAAAAGCGATATTTTTCTGAATTCCTTCATCACCTAATTTTGTCAAGTTCAGAAATAGGCACCGAATAAGCGCTGGAAGAGTTATTATCGTCCAGGGTGGATAGAACTCCGCAGGCATAAACCCTTTCTTTATATACCACAAGGGCGGGGCTGCCGGAATATCCGTGCTCTAGTTTTTCGTGAGAAATAAGCAGCCCGGGTTCATAGTCGTTAAGTATGCGCTTCTGGGATTTTTCCATCCCAGCGCCCTGATGCTTTAGAGGGAAGCCCCTAAAATACAAACTATTACCAGCCTTAAGCAGTTCCTGCATTTTGTCTTTGGAAAGCAGTTCTATCCCGCCGTCAGAGGCCACTGCGCGCATAACGGCAAGATCTCCCATCATCATATCTTTTCTTCCAAAGCCCGGAGAAATGCTTCTCCAGTATAGGTCCGCGCCAAAATCTCCCAATTCCAGGATATCGTCTCTGGAAGTATCGACCAAAAAATCAGAAGATAAAATATCTTTTACAAAGGCCCCAGAGGCATCGTACAAAGAGCATTTGCTTACAAGGCGGTAGGTAGTGTCGGCCCGGTGATTCCAGTTGTAGGATTCGGCAAATAAGGCAAAGGCCACATACCGGGGTAATTCGGGGCTGGAGGCCGATAGTTTCTCTATATCGGTATAGTTAATCCAGGGCTCTATGCAGTGACGGGCGGTAACCAGGGAACCATCGGCAATAATAAATGCCGTCCCGGGAATAGCCACGGCCGTGCGGGCCGTAATCTCTTCTTTACCTGCAGTTTGCCGTATGAGAAATACAGAGTCAGCCTTAATCTTGTATATGGAGGCATCCGCCAGGGAGAGGGCCTTGGTCAAGCGGGCATCCCTGATGGAAGGCGCCACAATTGCATAGACAGCCAGCAAGGCAGCCAGCGCTACGGCAGCCGTAAGGAAGTATACCCATCGGCGGGAGGCTTTAACATAGGCCTGAGTCTTTAGAGCATCCAACTCTCCTTTTACGGTCCGGAACAGGATTTCTGTGCCGCCTTCGCTAAAAGTAATGCGGTCTCCGCTTTCAAGGTAGTGGTTAAGGCCTACAGGACTGCCATTTACAAGCGTAGTTACAAAGGCCGACACGGGGATAATCTGCCATTGTTCTGCTGATTTTGCAGGTTTAATAACCGCAAAAAGTTCATCGGCAAACCGGCCGGTATTAGGAAGGGACACATCGCAATCTGCCTCCTGGCCAATGCGCACGGCGTTTTCCCGCGCCGTAAAACTCCTTTGCCGGCGCGAAGCCTCATCCTTCCACTTTAACACTATGTACTGCCCGGTCATACCTCCCCCTCCTTTAGGTAAGATTCAACAATAAGCGGGATGCCGGCGGTAAGAGCATAGTCGTAAATCCTTACGTTCTTCCCTGTCTCGTCCACTCCAAGTTCGCCGTACGAACAAAGGTCGTAGTGAATATCCCTGCGCTTGTATTCTTTCTTTAGGCTGATATCTTTCCTTATTGCCTCTCTTTCCTGGTCTGTGCAGGGCCTTGTCCCGGAGAGGAGCCTTTCTACGCTCCACCTGTTATGCTCCAGCCTGGACAGAACCTCTATTTCTTCCTTTGTAAGGGCGTAGTAGTTGGACAGGTCTTCCGGGTTATGGCCAACCGAATGCATCTTGCCGGCCATTGTCATTACATTGTATATACTGGACAGACGCATTTTCAGGGGGCCGGTCGCCCTCCAGGCCTGGTCTACCATTTCTATGGGGAGGGTCGATGGTGCCGCCTTGTCGCCGTAAGAGCATTTGTAAAAATAATTCAGGAATCGCGCCATCCTAAGCAAAGGGGTGCCTACGCTGTACCCGCAGTCCTCCATCCCAAAGGGGATGAGGCCTGCATATTTTGGCGATTGCAAAATGGAGGAGGACATCATATCCTGCCGCAGGCGCACCCAGACAGGGATTTGGCAGTCGTAAACGGCATCGGGAAGAGAAATGGCAGAGCCTATATTTCCGGAATCATCGGCCCCGGAAATAACCAGCGTCAGCTGCCTACCCCCATCCCCGGCCCAAAGGGCCAGTTTGTCCACTACCACGGAGGAAGAGGGCTGGCCATCGGCAAACTCCCATTCCACATCTACAAAATCTTCCCGCCTGCCCTCGTACATTGGATGATGGAGGGTGGAACGCTTTTCTTTTATGTCGATGGTGCGGTAATACGAGTTTTCAAAGAGGCTGCGATACCGGGATATGAACTTGTCCTTTGACTCTGAAATGCCGGGGGCTATAACCGTTATCCTGGTGCGAAGAGGGTTGGCGGCCTTGCCGTCGTAATTGGGGAAATGCGCCACCCTTGCGGCCATAAGGGCAATCTCCTGTGCGTAAGAATCGAACCCCATAAGGACAAGATGGGCAAATTGGCGGCTTTCCTTTGTTATGGGCTGCCTGTCAAGGCCGGCCCTGGGGTGGGAGCCTGTCTTGGCCTTGTTGCCGTTCTGGTCGCTCTTGGCTGCCGGGCCTGGCAGGCGCACAAGAATATTCTCTGCCCAGGCGCTTTCCATTGTAAAGGGGTAAATGTCCAGGACCTCGTTCACTTCCGGGGGAAAGTCAGATACCTCAAGCATCCTAAGGGTAGAGGCATCCTGTAAAAGAAGATGAACCAGCGGCCTTTGGGCCGATTGTCCCTTCCAGGCCTTCGCAAGCAGCGGTAGAAGGGCCACTGCCCGGGAATCCGGCGTGCTGAGCGAAGTTAGCACTACAACCTGGTCCGGCACGGAGACGAGCAGAAGATTGCCGGCCTGCTCCTGGCCGGGCAGTTCCTCCATTTGAGAAACGGCATAACCCAAGTCTTTGTACTGGCCGATGAGGCTCCCGCGCAAAGCATTGTTCCCAATTATGAGCGCCGTTCTGGGCATAGTGAAAGATTATTTGCGAATTTAAGAAATATTTATGCAACCATCAACAAGAATCTTATTCAAAATCAATTCTATATAAATGGGCGAATAATTTCCTTTTCGCTTTACGTTCCAAAAATATATGACTATATTTGTTCGTACGCTAATTAATGAAAGTCAATGGCCACACTTAGAATTGATAATTATTACAGTTTTGCCCTAGCCGTTCTTCTGGGGGTTATATACATAGTTCTGTTATGCCGGTTCAGCAAAAACAACAAATTGTTTTTCAGGCTGCTGGGAATCAGCGCCGGCCTGGTGTTCCTGGTTAATTTTGCGGCGGACTTCATAGTTATTTCCAGGATTGCCAATGGCGATACAAATCTATTTTCTGTTTTTGTACTATCGCTCTTCCATTCGCTGGAGTTATTCATTTTCCAAACCCACTTTTTTGATAATGGTTACCAGGAGTTTTTCTTTGGGTTCGACCGCAAGGGAGGAGGAGAGATTTTCTTCCTATACGTTTTTGCAGTTACATTTGTTCTTGCCTGCATAACTTCTTTTTCCCTTATTATAAAGGCCATAAGCCTGAAAAGAGCCGGAAGGGCCTGGCTGGCGGACAATAAAGACAAGGCCGCCCGGGCGCACATATTCTTCTCCGGGAAGGATATAGCAGAAACTCTTGCAGAAAACATAAAGAAAACTCATCCGGAAAGTATCACCATATTGGTAGATTACCGTGACCCTGAGGAAAACAATATAGAATTATCCATCTGGAATAAAATAAAACGCTTACTGAAAAGCCGTACAGAAATAGTTCCCGGTCCCTTTGACGCCATTGTCTATGCGCGCGTTCCTCTTAAAGAAACATCAGGAGAGGATATCTGCAGACATATGAGATTAAGGGATATGGATGCTTTCCTTAAAACCCCTGAATGCAACGTCTATCTTTTGTCCGACAATGAGGAAGAGAATCTTCATTGCACCGAGCTTCTGCACAAAAGCGGCTGTGCGGCAAACCTTTACTGCCGCGCCTGCAAAGAGGGAGTAAATCGGATGTACGAGGATGCGATGATAACCACGTTTCCAATGAAGGTGCATCTTGTAGATTCTTCTTTTCTGGCAGTAAGGAACCTTAAAAATAGCCAGGATTTGCTTCCTGTAAAATTTGTAGATAAAGGCACGGACAAAAAAGGACTTCTTGAAGGTTGGGTGTCGTCCGATTTCAATGCTATGATTCTTGGCTTTGGAGAAACCGGCCGCGAGATGCTTGGCTTCCTTTACGAGTATGGCGCTTTTGTGGACAAAAACTTTAGGAAAAGCCCTTTTTCCTGCGTGGTTATAGATAAGGAAATGGACAACCTGGAAGAAGCTTACCGCAAGAGCGTCCCCGGCATAAACGAGACCACGGGAGTTACTTTCAAGGAATACGAGATTGGCTCCAATGAATTCTGGAACGACATAGAAATCCGTCTTAAGTATCTTAACTATATCGTAGTCTGCCTGGGCGATGACAGACTAAACCTTAACACCGGAATTAACCTGCTGGAATACGCCTATCGTAAAGGAAAGGACCTGTCCAGAAATTTTGTAATCCTTATTGCTCAGGAAGATCCTACTTATCTTAATAACATAACCCTGAATCATTATAACTCCATTCCTGAGTACAAGAATTGCATTAAGACCTTCGCAAATAAACTGGATATCTGGACCTACGATAATATAACCAACGAGAGTCTGCGTAGCCGCGCAGAAAGATTCTTTGCCGTTTATCAGAAAGCTTCCGGAGGTTCCGCAACCTGGGGAGATCGGGAAAAAACAATAAAAGAGGGAAAAAACTTTTCAGAAGTTGCAAATAAGATACGCCAGCGTTCCCAGGACTATGCCAACTGCCTACATATAGATACCAAGTTTGCCCTGATAGGGCCGGAAATCTCCAATAACCGCCAGGAAATAGCCCGGTGCATTCCTTCTAAGTTTAAAGAGGAGCCTGTTCATTATAATGGCAAAGACAAGCACGTAGAAAAAGTACTTCTTTACCTTGCCGTCCTGGAGCACATTAGATGGGAGGCTTCGCACATAATTCTTGGTTACACCCCGGGTGAAGAAACAAACGAACTTCTTAAAATACATAAGAACATTAAGGACTTCAATGAGCTGGACCAGGGAACAAAGCATTACGACTATCTTGTAGTAAAAACCACACTCCAATTATGAAACGCATCATTCTATCTTTATTGATACTCTCTTCCCTGCAGGCGTGGGGATGGGAGCGGGAACCCATTTGGCCGCAGGGCAAGATGCCGGATGCACAGGGCGGGCAGATTGCCGCTATGACAAACGAATCCCGGGCAGAGGGGTTCAACCCCGACGAGAACAGGCTCCCCTATCTGGAGTGGTTCGAGGCTCCGGATCCCGCAAAGGACAACGATGCCTGTATGATTTTAATTTCGGGCGGCGGATACAACAGCACCTGCGACGTTAACCTTATAGAGCAGTGGCACAAGCGCCTTACGCAGGAGGGTATTCAGTGTGTTAATTTTGTCTACAGGACTCCCCGCCCCCAGGGGCTGCCAATTTATCAGACTGCCTGGGAAGACGGGCAGCGTGCGGTAAGGCTGGTGCGCAGCCAGGCCGCCAAAAGAGGGTTTGACCCGGAAAAGATAGGCGTTATCTCGATGTCTGCCGGCTCTCCTCTCGGGCTGCTTCTTGCAGCGAACTCCCAGACTATGGCTTATGAGAGAATAGACGGTCTGGACGATATTTCCTGCCACATCAACTGGGGTATTCTGAACGCTCCCGCCTATGTAACCACAGACGGAGAAACCGGCACTAAGGCCACCAGGGAAGGCTACGGCCCGGACGTAACGCTAAGCGGTGTCTTTAAGTTCGACGAAAAGACCTGCCCGCTTAGCCTTCACCACGGCGGCCAGGACCCTTACACTCCCAATGGCTCTACGCTAATTTACCGCCGCCTTAGAATGATGGGCGTGCCGGCAGAACTTCATCTCTACTCGGGCAAAGGCCACGGCGCCTTCGGTCTGGAGAGAGGAATAGAATTCCTTAGGCAGATGGGCTTCCTGGGCCCCTTGCAGCCGGAGGAAAATATTATGGATCGATTCCGGAGCGATGCCGCCAGGGCGGAACTCATCCGCCAGGATGTTTGGCCCGATGGCAAAATGCCCAATCCCCAGGAAGACCAGTGCACACCTTACATAGAATGGCACATCCCCGTAGAGAAGAAGTCCGACGCCATACAGATAATTTATTCCGGAGGAAGTTATTCGGGCAACGGACCGGATGGTTTTGAAGTTGCGCCCGCCAGGCGCTTCCTCAACGAGATGGGCATAACCGTGGTTACAATGAAGTATCGGACCCCCAGGCCAAAAGACCTGGCAAAACATACCACGGCCTGGCAAGACTTGCAAAGGGCCATAAGGCTTGTACGAAGCCAGGCGGCCGACCGCGGGCTGAACCCGGACAAAATAGGAATAATGGGCTCATCGGCCGGAGGCCACCTTACCCTGATGGGAGTGACATCGTCCCGCCATCAATCCTACCTGCCCATAGACAACCTGGACAAAATATCCTGCAAGGTGCAATGGGGAATAGCCATTTATCCGGCCTACGCGCTTAGCGACGGCTTTGACGAGCATAACACCAAGGGTGGCAACACGGATGAGCTTTATCTGGCACCGGAGTTCTCCTTTGACCTTGACACCGCGCCGATGCTTTTTATCCACGGCGATTCCGACGGGTGGGCTTCTATGAATTCTGTGCGCGTGTGGGAGAAGATGCGCGCTATGGGCATTCAGTGCGAGCTGCACACCCTTGCGCTGCGGGACCACTGCTTCCAGCGCCACGCCTCCCCGGGCACCGGCAGCTACACCTGGCTGGACCGCATAGGCGAATATCTACAGTATATGAAAATAATTGAATAGCAGGACGATATGTTCTACGTTAGCGATATTATCACTACGCCTCCGGCGGAATTTAAGTCGGAGTTGCAACAGAGGGTTTATGAGGCCTTTGGGTCGATGGGGATTCCTTTCCAGCGGGTTGATACGGACCCTGGCATCACTATGGAGGATTGCCAGAATATAGATGCCAAGATTGGGGTGAGGATAGTTAAGACCATTTTTGTATGCAACAGGCAGCAGACAGAGTTCTACCTCTATGTTACTACGGACGACAAGCCTTTTGTGACCAGGGATTTTTGCGGGGCGCTGGGGATTCCACGCGTGTCTTTTGCCCAGGCCGATAAGCTCTGGGAACTTACCGGAGTTCTGGTAGGGGCCACAACCATACTTAGCGCCATTTTGCCGCAGGCTGCCGGGGTGCATCTTGTGATGGACCGCCAGGTGGCTGATAGCGAATGGTTTGCCTGTACCGATGGTACCGCAACTTGTTTTGTAAAAATTAAAACCCGAGACCTGCTGGATAAGTATCTGGCAGGCAAGAATCTGACACTGATTTAACAGATCCGGATATTTACTTTTCGCCGGTGCCGTTGCAGTCTGAGCAGCGGTTTTTCTTGTATCCCTCGCCGGAGCACATTGTGCATTCCAAATGGCCGGTTGCTCCGCAGGTGGGGCAGGCAATGCTGCCGGTCTTGCTGCACATTTCGCAATCTACATAGCCGCTTCCGCCGCACTTGCCGCAATTCTCGTTATTACCGTGGCACCAAGGGCAGCGAAGTTTTCCCTCGCCCCAGCAGGTAGTGCACCTGCGCATCTTATTGCCATTGCAGCCGTAGCACTCCCTGTAGCCTTTGCCGGCGCAGAACTGGCATTCCTCGTAAACATATCCCTGTCCCCCGCAAGTCTTGCACTCCTCGTCCATACTGGTAAGCAGGATAAGCATAAGCACAGCCGATGTGCATATACCCAAAGATTTAATAATGCGTTTCATACTCTTGAATTTTAAGGGAATTTATAACTTTAACAATTTATCAATCAATTTATCAGAAATTCCAGGAACATTTTGGCCGATAGTTTCTTTCACTATCAAAAATGATTCCATAGGCGAATGTACGGGCACCATCGGCCCAACATCCCCAAACCTGGCAGCCCAGGGATTATCTATCTCCCATAGGCTCTCCGGGGCGCAGAAAGACGAGGTCTGCCAACCATTGTAGTGAAGGTCGGCGCCCCGGTAAACCCTAATAATGTCGCCCGTTGCTATCCTGCATTGCATCTGCAGGCGGGTCATCAAGGCATCGGCCTGTCCCTTTTTAATCCCTAGAAGGTGTCTTACCTCTTTTATGCTGATGCTGCCGTTTTCTGCCACATAGTCCAGAATCTTTTGCTGATCGGCAGTTGGTTTGTTCGCCGGCAGAGACCGCCTCCAGTTCATCAGTTCCTTGTACAGGCCGATGGTGGCAAAGGCCGCCTTGCCGCCCAGAAGGAATTTGCCGTACACTATTTCTCCGCTCTGGACGCAGTGAATCTTCCAGTCCCAGGGCGTATGGGTAAGGTCTTCCTGGGTATCGAACCAGTTCCCGGGCGGGGTCATTTCCTCTATGGAATAACCAGGGACGATATTTTCAAAGAAAGGGATTATGCTGTATGCGCGGATTGCATCAAGCATAGCCTCGGGCCCTGTGACCCGGGGTTCGGCTGGATTTCCTGCGTGACGGTCAATAGACATCTATTGCAAAGATATCAAAAATCTCTTATGTTTGTATAACAAACTATAAGGTAAAGTAACGGATAAATATTTGATAATATGGTTTCTATCGGATTGTTGATTGCTGTTGCAGCCGTGGTAGGGGCTCTGTCGGCCCTGGCAGTATATTCAATTCAAAAGGCAAAATATGCCGGACGCCTGGCTGCAAAAGATGCTTCTATAGAGGGACTTACGCTCCTTAGGGATAACGAGAAGGCCCTTTATGAAAAGACGCTTCAGGACCTTAAGGCCTCCGGAGAAAAGGCAATAGAGGCCGCAAAGGCTCAGCTGGCCCTTGAGAACGAGAAGACTCTTAAGGCCAGGGAAGAGTCCCTTAAAAAGGAAGCATCGGAAACCATAAAAAATATCACCCAAGACCTTGACAAAGATATCCGTTCTATGAAAGAGGCCTTCGAGGCCCAGAAAAAGTCGCATTCCGAGGATAATTCTTCCCTAAAGGAAAAGTTCGACGCCACCGTAAAGCAGATCCGCGAGCAGGCAGATAAAATTGGCGTTAGTGCATCGGACCTTTCCAACGCCCTCAAGGGCAAGAACAAAATGCAGGGAATCTTTGGGGAGACCGTGCTGGAGAATATTCTGCGCAAAGAGGGGCTTACCAAGGGAATCGATTATGATTCTGAGTTTTATCTACGGGACTCCAAGGGCTCCATCATCCGTAACGAGGTCACCGACAAGCGTATGCGTCCGGACTTCGTCCTGCATTTCCCGGACAACACCGATGTAATCATCGACGCAAAGGTATCCCTTACTGCTTTGGCCGATTATTTTGAGGCCGATAGCGACGCCGCCCGCGCCGATGCCGCCCGCCGCAACCTTGACTCTGTGCGTTCGCACATAAAAGAGTTGGCATCCAAGGAGTATCAGAAGTACGTGGAGGGGCGCAACTCCCTGGACTTTGTAATTATGTTTGTACCCAACTACGGGGCCTATCAGCTTGCAAAACAGGAAGATGAGAATATTTTTGCCGATGCTTTCCGTCAGAACGTCCTTATTACCACAGAGGAGACCCTGCTGCCCTTCGTAAGGCTAATCCGCAGCGCATGGGTGCAGAAAGCCCAGATAGACAATATGAACGAGATTGTGGCCGCCGCGGGCCGAATGGTAGACAGAGTGGCTCTGTTCTGCGAAGAGAATGTCAAACTTGGCGCCGCGCTTGAGCGGGCAGCCAAGGTGTACGAAGAAAACACCAAGAGACTCACCGACGGACAAAGCATCCTTAAGGCCGCACGCGACGTAAGCGCTCTAGGCATCAAAACCACCTCCCGCGAACTCCCCCCTGTAAAGGAATAAGGAAATAGCCAGTTAGATATAACGAACTATTTCTTTCCGAATACGAATTGGTCAAAGAAATCGGAGTACTTTTTCTTGTGCAGATCCGTGCCCAGCCATTCGTACATTCCTTCGGCTTGTAGGGATTCTGCCCTGGCTTTCACCTCGTTGCCATACATTCCTTCGAGTGTCCCCATGTTGCGCTGGAACTGTGTGCCGGCATCCTTCAGGGTAAGATAATCATCCATCGAGAGGTAAAGATATCGTTCCGGATGAGCCAGGACTGGTTGGTATCCTTCTGAAACCAGCCAGCGGATCTCAGCTGTCGGCACGATGTGCCCTATTTTTTCCGGTTCGCGTATGGGCAGCTCCACAAGGATGTGGTTGCCTTCCCAAGGAAGAAGCCAGTTCCCAGCCTTGACATCAGGCCAGGTCTCCGGAATGAAGCGATATTCCATCGAGGGGACAAGTTCCAGAGGAATCCCGCGGCGCTCCAGTTCTGCCCGCAGCAACTCGCAGGCTGCTTTTACGGTCGTAGGAGTATTCCGGTATAGGAACGAACTGTGCGCAGTACATACAGCTCGCTGGTATCCCCATTCCACCAGCTTTCCGGCCAGGAATACGGAATCCTCCAGTGTCTGCGCCCCGTCATCCAGCCCGGGGAGAATATGACAATGACAATCGACCTTCATGACAATGCAAATTTAGAAAAAAGACCGGGACGAAGCAATCGGAGCCCGGTCGGCCGCTGCTTTCCTTTCACGCTTACCGCATATATAGACGGAGAAAGCATAATTTTCTATCACCAGGTGATAGATTTTGAACTGATTGCAATCTTTATTACGCACATTAATTAAAAAAAGACTATGGAAAAATGGGACGCCTACAATGAATCAATGAACAGAATTGAAGGGATGACGCTAGTCCGGGGAGAGCCCCAGGGAATGCGCCATCAGAGAGTTGGAGGAGGAAACAGGCATACGCGCAACGGAAATGGTAGAAGTCGGGAAACTCCTTCATTATGGTCACAAGGCATATTTCGTAGAGTTCCTTTGCATCACTGACGCCGACAAAGACAGCATACGTCTCCAGGAAGGCGAAACTATCGCCTACAAGTGGATAAGCGAGAAAGAACTTCTCGAAATGACCAGAAAAGAACTGGCAACACAACGAATTCTGAACTTTATCAATATCGAAAACTAACACCAATATATGTCCAATATCCGAGTAAGCACAACCAATCTGATGCAGATTCTGGAGATGACTCCGGCGCATCACAACCTGATGCTGGTGGGACGCCACGGCATCGGCAAATCCGAAATCCTCACCGAATACTTCGCCAGGCAGGGCATGCCCGTAGTGGCACTCTTTCTCGGCCAGATGGCCGACCCGGGCGATCTTATCGGCATCCCCTCCAAGAACGAGCAGACCGGAAAGACGGAGTTCATGCCGCCCTACTGGTTCCCGCTGGATGGCAAGCCCATCGTCCTCTTCCTTGACGAACTCAACCGCGCCCGCCCGGAGATTCTCCAGACCATCATGGACCTGACGCTCAACCGCAAACTCGCCGGACGGCAGCTCCCTGAGGGTAGCCGCATCATCAGCGCCGTCAACGAGGGCGAGCAGTACCAACTTACCGATCTGGACCCCGCGCTTGTGAGCCGCTTCAATATCATCAACTTCCAGCCCACCGTTCAGGAATGGCTTCTATGGGCAAAGCGCGAGGAGGTGGATCCCCGTGTCATCAGCTTCATCGAGGAAAACAGCATCTGGCTGGACCGCAACGCCGATTCCAGGGAGAACGAGGACACCGGTCTGGACAAAACCCCCGACCGCCGCGCATGGAAGCGTGTCTCCGACATCATCAAAGGCGCAGAAGTGCTGACCACACTCCACCAGAAGGTCATCGCCTCCGTCGTGGGTGCCAAGGCCACTGTCGCGTTCATGGGCTCCATCGCCAACAAGAAGGTGATTTCCGGCAAGGACATCCTGTACAATTTCGGTAAGGTAAAAGAAAAACTCACCCCATACACCCTGCACGAGATGTCCATCGTGAACGAAGGCGTATTCCGTCTGCTGGAGGTGGAGAAGATTCCTGCCGACAAGAAGGCCGAGGTGAAGCAGAACCTGAATGACTACTTCGACTATCTGGTGGGGAGCCGCAAAGAGGCGGCCGCCCACTTCGCCAACCTTTATGTGCAGCAGACCTACCCCAACGCGGTGGCCTTCATTGCCCGGGAATGCCAGTTGCTCACCATGACGCTGGTTCTTTACGTCAAAAGCATAAAGTAGATGAGAGCACGATTCGATAAGATATTTGAGCGCTGGTTCGTCAGCGAGCCCGCGCTCTTCGTCGTAGTCTGTTCGCACGAGATTGTATCCAATGACAAAATCAAGTGCCCGGTGCGGAGCGGCTGTGGCCGGATCGAGTACAACCCCGACTTCGTGCGGGAGATGTCCGATACAGCACTGGAGGAGGCGCTGAAAACAGAGGCTATCCGCATCCTCATGAAGCACCCCTATGAGCGCCGTCCGGATGGTTGCCATGCCGAAGCACTTTCCGTAGGCAGCAACCTCACCGTCGCCGACAACTATCCCTTCGCGCGCTTCAGTATGAAGATTCCTGCCGATTACGGCTTCAAGCCCGGCCTGCCCTATGAGACCTATTGCCGTCTGGCCGAGCAAATCGGCGAAGAAAGTGATGAGCGGGATGCGAATACGGACCTGTCCGAACTGTGGGAAGATGACCCGCTGCAGGTTGCCCTTATCAACGGACTGATTGACGGCATCAAGGACTGGGGCTCTATTGCCGGCGACTTTGCAGAGCGCGTCAAAGCATCCACCCGCGCCTCCATCGACTGGAAGAAGGTGCTCTTCGGATTC
>JBGVAW010000013.1:0-4423 GCA_045224955.1 Candidatus Cryptobacteroides sp. | reverse complement strand
CGTAGAACTTCGTACCAAGTGCCTTGACTACATCCACGTACCGCTCAGACGTAGCATATAAGCCTGTATACACATCCTTGAATTCTTGATGAATCATCTCATCTTTAAAGAAGAAATCGTCGATGTTCTCCGACAAGTTCTTCTCTTTGTCCATCCGGTCCAAATAATAAGGGACACCACCGAATGCCATATACGCCACCGCAATCTCATACCTTGACAGATGGAATCCGTGCCGCTTAAAATACTGCTCGCATTCCCGCAGTGTAAAAGGCAACAACCGAATGGTACCCGTCAGTCGCCCGTGCAGGCCACCATAGTCACGTATCACATTGTCAAGCATCCAACTGGTAGCACTTCCGCACACAACCAGCACAATGTTCCGCTGTCTGTCTGCCCACGAGTTCCAGAAATAGCCTAGCTCGGTAATCATCTCCGACGACTGTGGACCAGCCAGCCAAGGCAACTCGTCCAGAAACACCACCTTGCGTTTCGTCCGCAAACCCTCCAAATATTTCCTCAATAGCCGAAACGCCTCCCGCCAATTTGTCGGCCGAGGCGAATCGTCCGTCAATCCACAATCTAAAAGATTCTCATAAAAATGATCCAACTGAGTCTGCTTGTATGTCTTTTCTTCCTTTTCCTTAATGTATGCTCCTACAGCACGAAATAGAATCTTGCCTCCATATACCTCCTCTACCAGGAATGATTTTCCTACTCGCCTTCGTCCATAAATGGCGATAAACTCAGACTTCGAACTCTTTAAGAATCTTTCCAGACTCTTGATTTCATTGCTGCGACCTATTATGCTATTGTATGCCATAACTGATTTGTATTTGTCACAAATATACAATTCTTCTTGTAATTCTCTGTGAAAAATCAGCCTTTTTCAGAATTTTTCTTAAAAACGGCTGATTTTTTCAGATGCTGAAGAAATGTGACAAAATCGTTGGAGGACTTTGATTATGAGAGGTCAACACTGATTTTAGTTGAAACAAAAAACGGAGCGACATCCTCCCCGGTTGAAACGTCCGGTTTTGCGAGACTGGACATCTGTAATATATGCATTTACATATTTTATGTGGCGTAAATGAAGATAATACTACAAAAATGCAAATATTATATACCAGACAGAAATCACCTTTCCCAGTCGCAGACCTTAAGGTCTTTGATATTAGAAAAGTGCTTCACGTTGTGAGTAACAAGGATGTATCCGTTTGCAATGGCTGTTGCAGCTATTAGCAAGTCGAAGTTGTCTACCCGCTTTCCGTTTTCTTCCAAATCAACCCTCAACTGGGCATATTTTTCCAGGGCGTTACCTGTGGTGACAATATCAAAATTTTCTTTTAAAAACTGAATCTCATGCTGATGCTTTTTGAAGGAGGTTTTGTATGCCCCTACCATTATTTCTGCAAATGATATTTCGCTGATTACACAGTTCTCTATGCCGCTGCCAATAATAGCCTCTCTTATACCGTACTTATCCCTGAACATAGAGATAAGTACATTTGTATCAAGGATATATTTCATAATATCTCTATGGTGCGGGTGTTTATACGGCCCTTGTAAATCTCGTCAGATATTTCGTGCGGGTCTCTTTCATCATCGTACCAACCCCCGGAAGAAATGGCCGCAAACGGACTTTTATCTATTTTATCAATTATGATTTGACCCTTGGATGTTGTTACTTTTACGGAATCTGATTCCCTCCACCCCAGTGACTTTAACAATGAAGCAGAAATCCTAACCCCATTACTATTTCCAATCCTGATAATATTAGTAAGCATATCTACCTTTTTTGCAAAAGTAATTACAATTTATTTATTTTACAAATAATGTAATAACATTTTTGCAGGCGTGAGGTGGAGACTTCTCTCCTATGAACAAAAAAAGACAGCCCGGGGGCTGCCTTTTTGTATATCTGACAAATGGAATTAGTCAGAGAGTGAGAAACGCTTGAAGGCTACAACCTTGGCCTCTTTATCTACAGAAGCGATGTACTGAGATACGGAAACCTTGTTGTCCCAAACGTAATCCTGCTCCTCGAGAGTCTGCTCCTTGAAGAACTTCTGAACACGGCCATTGGCGATGTTCTCTACCATCTGCTCAGGGAGAGAAGCTGCCTTCTCCTCACCTACAGTCTTGATGATCTCGCGAGCCTGAGCTGCCTGCTCCGGAGTAAGCCAACCCTTAGCGGTGTTGGACTCGATATGGTCTTCGCTATCTACGTGAGCGGGGTTGATGCCAACCTTCTTAAGAGCGGCCTCTACAGCCTTCTTAACAAGCTCCTCTTTTGTCTTCTGGATAGCAACGGCCTTCTCCTGGTCTACAACCTCCTGAGGGCACTCTGCCTTGTTAACAGCTACAGGGTTCATAGAGGTAACCTGCATTGCTACATTCTTACCAACCTCCTCGGGAACGGCCTTGTTGAAGGCAACGATGGAACCGAGCTTACCGTTGAAGTGAATGTACTGTGCAATGAAGGGAGCCTCTAGAGTCTGATAGCAAGCAAGAACGTGCTTCTCACCGGTCTTACCTGTCTGAGCGGAAATCTCTTCCTCTACAGTGTGACCATTTGAGCAAACTGCAGCCTTAAGACCCTCTGCGTCAGCAGGGAAAGCCTTGATAGCAGCGTCTGCAATCTCGTCGGCAAGAGCTTTAAAATCAGGAGTTGCGCTAACGAAGTCAGTCTCGCAGCCGAGGCATACAAGAACTGCCTTTCCACCCTCGATACGTGCAAGAACTGCACCCTCGGTGGTCTCACGGTCAGCACGCTTTGCAGCAACGAGCTTTCCTTTCTCGCGGATGATCTCTACAGCCTTGTTGAAGTCGCCTTCAGCCTCGATAAGAGCCTTCTTGCAGTCCATCATACCGGCGCTGGTCATCTGACGCAGTTTCATTACGTCTTTTGCTGTAATTTCCATAATTTTTCTCCTTTTTTTAAAATTATTCTTTTGCTTCGGGAGCTTCTGCTACGGGTGCCTCTGCTGCAGGTGCCTCAGCGGCGGGAGCTGCGCTCTTACGTGCGCGGAGCTTCTTGGCGGGAGCTGCTGTCTTCTCCTCTTCCTCTGCGGGAGCTTCTTTCTCCTTCTCAAGCTTGCGCTCTGAAAGGCCTTCCTGAATAGCGTCGCAAAGAACACCGGTGATGTATTCGATGGACTTTGCAGCATCGTCATTAGCCGGAATCACATAATCAATCGGGGTGGGATCGCAGCAAGTATCTACCATTGCGATTACCGGGATATTGAGACGATTGGCCTCTTTTACTGCATTAGCTTCTTTCTGCACGTCAACAACGAAGATCGCTGAAGGGAGTCTGGTCATTTCCTTGATAGAACCAAGGTTCTTCTCAAGTTTAGCTCTCTGACGGTCGATCTGCAAACGCTCACGCTTTGCGAGCTTGTCGAATGTACCGTCCTCTTTCATCTTGTCGATGGTGTTCATTTTCTTGACAGCCTTGCGGATGGTGGGGAAGTTTGTGAGCATTCCACCGGGCCAGCGCTCTGTCACTGCAGGCATACCAACGGACTCCGCCTTCTGGGCGATGATGTCCTTAGCCTGTTTCTTGGTTGCAACAAAGAGAATCTTCCTGCCGCTGCGGGCGAGTTCCTTCATCATCTGTGCAGCCTCGTCAATTTTAACTATACTCTTGTGCAAGTCAATGATATGAATCCCGTTGCGCTCAATGAAAATATAGGGAGCCATTTTAGGATTCCACTTGCGGGCGAGGTGTCCGAAGTGAGCACCTGCATCGAGTAATTCCTGGAAATTTGTTCTTGGCATTGTTTTTTACTTTTCTTTGTTTTAAAACTTTTCCCTTATGGCCTTTGCCGTTTTGCTGGCCATCGGGGCTCTTTACATCAACCGGTTAGTAATTTTTTATCGGTCTGACCGGTTTTCCGCAGTCCCGGCAATCCGTGGTAGCTGGTAAGAATTCACATCCTTGCACAAGATCTTCAGGATTTTGAACCGGACTGTGCTGTAAATCAGGCTCAACAGACGATTAACGTTTGCTGAACTGGAAGCGACGGCGTGCACCAGGCTGACCAGGCTTCTTCCTCTCCACCTCGCGTGCATCGCGGGTAAGGAAACCGGCGGCCTTGAGGGTAGGACGGTAAGCCTCGCGGTCTACCTCGCAAAGAGCGCGAGCTATACCAAGCCTGAGGGCCTCTGCCTGACCTTTTACGCCACCTCCGTCGAGGTTAGCCTTAATGTCAAACTGACCTGCGGTACCGGTAACTTCCAAAGGCTGGTTTACGATATAAACAAGGGTGTCCTCTGCGAAGTAATCTTTGAGGTCACGGCCGTTAACCGTAATGTTGCCTTTTCCGGCAGCCACATAAACACGAGCCACAGCTGATTTACGTCTTCCAAGGGCGTTAACTGTTTTTTCCATTTGCTCTGTTTAGATTTCGTTCAACTTAAT
>JBGVAW010000012.1:0-18277 GCA_045224955.1 Candidatus Cryptobacteroides sp. | reverse complement strand
GCTTGCCGTCAGGTTATGGCCGAGTATCAGAAAATAGGCAAGAAACCTATCGAGGTAATTCTTTGCGGAGCCGGTAAACTGCTTAAGTTCTACAATATAGAAGGAGTTCTGCCGTTTATTTTCGACAGCATCTAGCAACAGCCTCTTCCAGTTTTTCCAGGGCCTTAATTACAAGGCACCTCGGACATCCTATATTAAATCTCATAAAGCCGCTGCCGCCTATGCCAAAGTCTTCCCCATTGTTAAGGGCAAGGCCGGCCTCGTCTATGAAGAGTTTTACCAAATCTTTCTGGCTGAGTCCAAGGGCCCTGCAGTCCAGCCAGATTAGGAATGAGGCCTGTGGCCTTACGGGCTTTATTTCCGGCAGTCTTTCCCTGCAGAATTCTTCCGTTGCCAGTATGTTTCCTTCCAGATAGCTTATCATTTCTTTTCTCCAGGCGTTGCCTTTATCGGAGAAACAGGCTATGGTGGTTATAGGAGCAAATATATCCGGGTCTGACATTTCGCAGGCCTCTACCCAGCCAAAGAAACGTTCCCTTAGTTCCTTGTTGGGAACTATTGCGTGTGAGCTGACGATGCCGGCTACGTTAAATGTCTTGGATGGGGCTGCAAAGGTTATGGAGTTTTGCTCTGCCTCCGGACTTACGCTTGCAAATGGGATGTGCTTGTTGCCGAAGAGGGCTATGTCGCAGTGAATCTCGTCCGATATAACTGTAACGCCTGCCTCTTTGCAAATGGCAGCCAGGGTTTTAAGTGTTTCTGCATCCCATACTATTCCGGCGGGGTTGTGAGGGTTGCAAAGAATGAGGAGTTTTATGGATTTGTCCCGGCTTAGCAGTTCACGAAGCCCTTCCAAGTCCATCTTATGCGAGCCGTCCGGGCATTCTATAAGAGGATTGTACACTACCTCTATGCCGCAGGCCTGTGGAACCAGGCGGAAGGGATGGTAAACCGGAGGTTGGATAACAACCTTTTCTCCCTGTCTTACAAGGGCCCTGAGCGCCATTCCTATTCCTTTGACTATTCCGGGAATATAGGCTATCCAATCTTCCTTTATCTCCCAGCCGTGACGGTCTTTCTCCCACTTTACTATGCTTGGGCGGTACTCGTCGGGATCGGCGGTATAACCGAATATGGGGTGTTCCAGCCTTTTCTTAAGCGCATCCACTACGAAATCCGGAGCCTCGAATTCCATATCGGCAACCCACATCGGCATCAAATCGCTTCTGCCAAAGAATTTATCCAGCCTCTTGTACTTAAAGGCGTTGGTTCCGCGCCTGTCGACGATTTTGTCAAAATTATACATAGTGATTGGTTTGTGGTTTTATTATGCTATGGGGCCGCTGGCAACTACTATGGGGCCGTCGTACAGTACGGCGAACTGCCCGGGAGTGATACCTCTCTGCGGCTGGTCAAATACAAGGAAAAGTCCGTTTTCCCGCCTTATGGCCCAGGCATCCTGGAGCGGCTGGCGGTAACGGATTCTGGCTTTAAGATGCTTTATCTGCCCCTGTGCCGGGAGAAGGTCTTCCCTAAGGGAGTGAACCTCTTCAGGCGCTATCCTTAGACAGATTCTGGACAGGCCTTTGTGCCTGTGGCCCTGGCCTACGTAAATAATGTTTTTGTCAGGGTCGGTTTCTATGATGAACACCGGTTCGCTGTGGCCGCCGACTCCAAGGCCTTTTCTCTGGCCGATGGTGTAGAACTGAGCTCCTTCGTGGGTGCCTATTATACGTCCGTAAGGGTTCTCTTTATAGCGGGTTTTCTTTACGTGACGTTTTCCGCTGCGGTATGTCTCTGTCTGGAATTCTATATCGTACCTTACCGGCCGGCTAAGGCGCAGCAGGGTATCGTCGTCAAGGGCTGCAAGGCGCTCCGGAATTATGCTGCCCGCCGGGGCCGGGGAATAGGAAGTATCGGCCTTGTCCTCTGAAATGTAGGAGGTTATCAGATTTGCCTTGCCGCCTTCCGATATTGAATCCATCGTGTCGGAGATGAAGCGGTACTGGGCGTCATCGGCATAATAGGCGTCAAAGACTTCTACAATCAATCCTTCCCTGGGCTCCAGTTTTTGCTTTAGGAAGGTGGGTAAATCTACCTTGCCGATAAAGCAAATGCCCTGAGAGTCTTTCTTTTCCGCAGACATAAGATCTGCCTGTTTCGCTATTTCCCTTACTTCTTTCTTAAGCAGGTGACCTATAGGGAAAACAGCCTTGGAAAGCTGCTCCTGGCTAATCTGGCAGAGGAAATAACTTTGGTCTTTGCCGGGATCTGTGCCCTCCAGGAGATTGTAAAGAGGGTTCCCGTCCTTGTCTTTAAGGGGCTGCCCGTCAGGGCCCAGGGCGGGTTCCTTACGGCAGTAATGGCCGGTTGCAATCATATCGGCTCCCAGCTTTTTGGCAACTTCCCAGAAAGCATCGAACTTAATCTCCCTGTTGCAAAGTACATCGGGGTTAGGAGTTCTGCCCTTGGAATATTCGTCGAACATATAGTCCACCACGCGTTTCCGGTAGGGGACTGACAGGTCTGTAAAATAGAAGGGGATGCCAATTTTGCGGGCCACCATCTCTGCTACGAAGCGGTCTTCTTCCCACTCGCAGTCTCCGTGCAGGGTAGGGTCTGCATCGTGCCAGTTCTGCATAAACATCGCAAAGACATCGTAGCCCTGCTGCTTCAGGAGCAAGGCCGCAACACTTGAGTCTACGCCTCCTGAGAGGCCGATGCAAATCTTTGGCTTCAAGACTATTCCTAAATGAAAAAAGGGAAAGCTTAGTACATCGCACCGCTACGACCTCCTACCCTTGCTGCCTTCCGACCCTGGGGGAGTTTGGAGGGAGCTGGTCGTGTACGACTTTCCCCGATGCAAAAGTACAACATTTTGCACTAACTCCAAAGATTTATCTCATATTCTTTCCGTTAAATTCTGTTCTGTCCATTCTTCAACCGTAATACTGCCGCATCCTTCCTGGAACAGATAGGGCTGATCCGGGGCCGTGGTCCCAAAATTTACAAGGCTCAGTTTCTTTACAAGATATATTTTGTTTGGCTCTATATCACTGATAGTCACGGGATAATAGCATCTTACGCCGTCTATTGTACATTGAACTACCAGCCTTGTTTTCCTTGGCTGCCAGATACTCTGGGAAGGGGAGGACTCTCCGTTGGAGAAGTAGTCACGGGAAACGTCGTTAGGCCCCGTGAGCAGTTCCACGTTCAGTTGGAGCGTTTCTCCGTATGCTGCCGTAGTGTCTATCACGGAATAACTCAGGGAAGGAGCCTCCATAAGCCCCTCTCCCTGGGGAAGAGAAATATTGCTTAGCCCTTCTGTCCTGACAATCCCGGACGGGGAGAACCACCATCTTCCGTACTGGGGACGATAGTTTTCTGACCCTGCGCCAGGGAACAGCCTGTACCTTCCTATGCCGTTGATAATGAATACTCTTTCTATGGTGATGGCTTTCCCGGAGTAGGCTCCCTCCGATATATTGTTGCTTATTTGTTCCAGCCTTATTTTTGCCACGGCTCTTTCTGCCGTGACACTGAAGGAGTTGCTTCCCGGCAGGATTATTCTTGATGCCGATGCAAAGGCTGTGATTCTGGAAGCCGTCATTCTGGAAATATCGGCCGTTACCGTATCGCTGAGCGCATTTGTACCCGCATACCCTTCTATGCCGGCGGCCAGGTTAGCGGCTGCCATAACTTTTGCCTCGGGAGATGGATTGCACAGCAGGATAACGCTCCCGCCGTTTTGTGCGGTAAACGCTGTGTCTTTGCCATCATCAACCCACACCGCCAGATTCTCAACGCCGGGAGAACTCCTTACAGAGAATACATTGATCAACGACTTTTCGCCGCTGTCCTTACTTTCCTCCGGCGGAGTTTTATTTTCATCCCTTGCGTAAGGCAGTCTGGAACAGGCCCCCCATCCGCCAATAATGCAGACTATAATTATAGCGCAGGCAGTTGTCTTATATCTCAATATTCCCATAGTCTTTTCCGTTTTCCCATCCCGCCACTACGATGCCAATGGAGACATCGGACCTGTCAATATAGACTACAAGGTCGTCCAGGCTCCTTTTGTTCCAGTCATAGCCGGCTTCGCTGATTAACTTTCCAATAGGGTAATCCGCTCCCGTCTCTTCCTCGTCATACACAAGGCGCAGCGTAAGTGAACTGTCTCCCTGCCGGGGGAGTCTTACGGAATAGTTTCCCTCCTGAAGATTGTCGGCATCGAAGGTGAATACTCCGTGGGTGGGAGACAGCGTCATAAGGTCAAAGCCGTCCCAATGGCTTATGAGCTGACACTTCCCGGGCACCCCGCTTTCTGTCTTCTTTACGCTTATTCTCATAGAACACCACTGTTTGGCCAGTTTAAGCGTATCCCTCGCTTCTTCTCCCGTGCAGTCCAAAGCACTGCCATAAACCAGCACTTTATCTGCCTGTCCCCCTTCCTGAATCCTTAGGGCGGTTCCCTCATCTTTCATATCTTCTATCCCGAAGACCCCCAGCATCTCTATGTTCCCCTTGGGTATGGTTAAAACCGAGGGCTCTCCTTTTGCAAAGGCTGTAGCGTCCAGGGAAGATTTCAGATGAATGTCTCCTGTCTGCACATCCACTATCCTGAACTTGTTGTTTATGCTCAGATAATAATCCGCATCCAGGCTTCGGTCCGGATAAACCCTTAGGATGCAGGGACACCCAACCCTGTCCTCTTTTATGCTGCAGGAAAAGACCAGCAGCACCGCTAAAGCGGCCGGGGCCAGGCCCCGGCTCGCGGCTTTAAAATACAAAGTATCCCTCAGAGGTTTCATTGTTGTATTGTCCCACAATTTCTCCTGTATCCCAGTCTGCAATGGTAACGGTAAAGCTGCATTCCGCCTTTGTTACCGGCAGGGCGGGATTGGTGCTGCCGATTCTCTTTATAGTTACATTGCTGATGGTATAATGATAGTTTGGCTGAGTGTAGGGGATGCTGATAGGGTAGTAGAACCTTGTGTATTCACTGTCTATTTCCAGCGTGGTTTCAATTACTAGTTTTGTGGTGTAGTCAATTGTTGTAGCATTGGCCGCTGCCGGAGATGAATTGGGGTAGGTGTAAAAACTGTGATTCACGGCAATAGTCTTATTTTGTCCAAAGACTCTGGGATACGAACCTCCCTCATCAAATCCGTCACAGGTAAGATCTGCTACTTCCTCTTCTACTTCAATTTCTGTTTCTTCGTCTCCGTAGGAGAAAGTGCTTGCGTTATACCAGTTATAGAAACCGTTGCTTGAGGTATTGTTGTTCGCCGGCGTGGGGAACTTATAGTAGGGAAGAGTGCCGGTACCCGTGCTGGCTCCTACGAAGCCTGACGGATAACCGCTTTCTCCGTAAACATAGGCTGTATTCCTGTTGCTTTGTCCCATAACATCCTGAACACCTCCGTTTATATACGGGGCTTTTTTCGGAACGTTCATAAGGTATATCCTATCCACTTCAAAATGCGCTTTCTGTAACATCGGAGATGTGAAAGCAGACTCTATATTATACAAGGTGATTTTAGAAACCAGTCTTTTGCACGTTACGGCAACATTGTTTACGCTTCCGCTTACAAGAGTCTGCTCCGTGGCTCCTACCATCACGTGGTAGAGGGAATTATCTGTAAATGATGTCGTTTGTTCCAGCAGCTCGCTTTCTGAGCTGACTTCATTTTTAACGTAGAAGGTTGCGTTGGCCAAGACGTAAATGTGTTTAACACCGGTACTCACTGTAAGAGATATAGTGGCCGAATCAGAGGTAATATCGTCGGAGGCAGCGGTTGCATAACCCTCAAGAAGTCCGTATGAATCCGAACTGGAATTTCCATCAAAAACAAAGACTTCTACACTGTATAGTTCACCTTGGCCCGCCGATTTTGTTCCTGGGGCGGAGTTGACAGAAAGTGAGATTTCTGCCTTCTCCTTTTCCTGTTTATCAGGGCCATCCACGGGGCTTGCCGTGTTTTCTTTAAGACAGGAAGTTGAGCAAAGAATTGCCGTTGCAGCCGCAATTGCGGCTAATAGATTTTTTTTCATTTTTAATAAAGGTTTAGATTTTAATTAAATAAGATGTTTTGTAAGTCGTACTCTTTTATAAGTACTGATATTTCAGGGTCAAGATTTCCTCTGCTGATCATAGAGGGGTTAAGCCTGCACGCGTCAATGAAGTTCTGTACGGCCTCCCGGGTATTTCCAAGGCGGCTGTGAATCACAGCAAGCATATAGAGCACTTTGTCGCTTTTTGGAAGACTCTCCAGAATCTCCCTTGCGCTGGCATTGTATCCTGCGGCGCAATAGGCAACAGCACTGTTGTAGTCTTTATAGGGCCTTAGCAGGCTCACGGCCGTAGGATAATCCTTGTTTTTAATGGCTTTTACACCTTTGGCATATATGGTGTCCGGGATGGTAGAGTAAACGGTATCCTTGATAATTCCCACCCGATGCATAAAAAACCTGAAAGAAACTATCCTAAGCCGTGGATAGAGCCTGTTTCTAAGAATCTTGTAAAAGGTCTGGCCAAACAACTGCCTCTCCCTTTTGTCGGGATCTTCCTGTCTGGCAGACTCCAGGTAAGCAGCTTTATCGTGCGCGGACAGAAGCGAGTCACGTTCCACTAGGATGTCCAGCATAGGCCAATTCTCCGCTATGCTGTTAGTGGTGAAGGATATCTTCTTTAATTCCGGCCTTTCCGGGATGGCTCCTCCCACTACAATCTCCTTTTTCCGGGAAAGTATAATCGAATCCCTGAATGCGGCGGTGAATTTCTCAAAGTAACCTTTCACTGCCTGGGCCCTGTCTGCAGCCAGCCTTTTGTTTAGAGCCAGGCTGCCCTCCGGGGAACAGGAAGCGGTAATCAGGATGGAGTCCATCTCGTACTTCTCGTTGGTAAGCAGTTCCCTTAAGTTGGCTTCTATGCGGCCTATCTCCGAAGCGTTTCCCTCCCGCTCAATGTCTATCCTGCTGCTCCCTGAATCAAAGTCTATGTAACAGGCAGTATTGGCCGTCGCATTCCTGTAGATTATGGAAGAAAGGAAGCGGGGAGTATCGTCGCAAAGACTGCTCAGGGAACTTATATAGTAGTCCAGAGGCTTGTCCTGCGGCATTGTGTAAAGGATTTTGTCTTCCCGGTAGATATTGCCGTTAAGCAGGATGGATACTTTTTTCATCTCTCCTTTGACAGAAAGGCTCTGCACATACCTGTAGGTTATATCCTTGCCTCCCTGGGCTACTATCGTATCCAGGCGCAGGCCCTCATTTACTATCGGCATTTTTATATATTTATGCCGATACTTCTCTTTGCTGGCTATCTTACGCCTGTTCTTTTCTACTATGTATTCTCTTGTGTAATGGTCGATAGCTTCCTGTTCCGATACCCCATAGGCCGACAGGAACTCAGTTTCGCTCACCAGAGAGGAATCTGTCTTGAACCTGTACACCTGTGGCAGATTCCTCCTTATGAATACATCCAGCTGCCTTGTATCTATGAATTTTGCCGAGTCTGCCGCAATGGATTCCAGAAATTTGTTGTAGCGCTGGTAGCCGGCCAGTTGGGCCTTCCTATACCTTGAACCGGTTATCTGAATGGCCTCAAGGGCGATGGTGTCTTGCCCGTTTGCCATAGAAGGGGTAATCTGAAGCAACCACTCCGAATCTGTCATTTCTCCTGGTATCGTGATATCAAACACGATATCTACCTTTCCCTCCCTCTCTGCTACATTCCTGAAGCGGGCGGTTACCACGGCTGCCGTTATACGGTCTTCTGCAACCATCTCTCCGTTCTCGTCCTTAACCGCGTGCATAAGAATGACCTCATTCCCATTGGCTTCCCTTACCCTTAGCGTGTCAGAGTAAGGACGGGTATCGTCCGTTATTGTAGGCGGGGTCTTCACCTCCGGAGGAAGGTCGGCCATAGCAGCTGTACCCGCGCTTCGCAAAGAAGCTATCTTTCCGGCGTGGGTACAGGCTGCAATCAGCAACGCGGCCGAAGCTATCAGACTCAAGGCTTTCACACTGTTCCGTTTGTCAGGGTTTCTTTGAGCACTTCTACTTTGGAAGCTACAACCTCCATAACGTTATGCTCTATTCCTTCTGCATCCCTGTAGGAACGTGAACGCATTCTGCCAACTATCTGGACTGCGGAGCCCTTGCTCACGGCAGAAAGATTCTCTATCGCCTTTCCCTCCCTGGCTACCACGGTGAACCAGGTTGTTTCTGCCGCGGGCTGGCCGTCCCTTGTCATATACATATAGTTTGTGGCTACGGATATGTTTCCCATAACCGCATCCGGAAAAGTGGTGGTCCTTACGTTCCCCACCATACCTCTGATTTGAACTTGGTTGTACTGTTCCATAATTACTGGTTTAATTTGTTTTACTTTGGCCCGCCTCTCTTTCTCGATGATAGGGGCGGAGGTTCCGTGGGCAAAGTAAAAGTGGAAAAAGTGACTCGGAACAGTTTTGCTAAATCTTTAGTTTGATTTTGATAAAGTTTTATTTTCCCGCTCTAAGTCACTTTTTGCGTATAAGAGTGACTTTCGGCCCCTGAAATAAAACTTTAACAAAATCTGCGGTATAATACTCTTAAACCCTTGATGTTACGGCGGCTAACCGCGATATTTACACGGGTAAGAATAAACCGGGAAGGCTATGGTCAAATACAATATGGCAGATATTATCCCTGACGAAGAAGGATATGGAGAATATTGTCTTGAATGTGGGAACGAACTTCCTTTCGGGAGGCCGGACAGGAAGTTTTGCAGCCGCAAGTGCAAGAATCGCTGGCATAACGGACATCATACCAAGACCAGAAACAGTAAACTAAGAGTAGCGCACGTTCTGGAGAAGAATTACAGGATTCTTAGTAACCTGATAGTTTCCGGGATTACTTCACTTCCCCTGACAGGACTGTCCTTCCTGGGTTTCAATCCCCTTTATTCAACTTGCAGCTATAAGGCAGGGCACAGGGAAATGAGGATGTGTTTTGATATAGTTTATTGTCTTACTCCCACAAAAATATCAGACATAGCTTATGTCGATACTATCCTTTCCCCGCGGGACAAGGCATAAAAAGCCATATAACAAAAGTGTAATTAACGGACTTCGCTACGGGAGGAAAAATAAAGATAGAATTATTTGCTATAATTCGTTGTCACTCCAGCAAGTTATAATTCTTTTGAGTATATAAAAACCGTCAATCTCATTTGGGTGGATAGAGAAATCTGCCTTGAACGATTTTAATATGGGTTCAGTAGTATTAGTACTATCAATAACCACAAATTCTCCGACCATATAGAGCATTTTTCTTGTGTGAATACCATCGTCTTCGTCAACAAAAACGGTATTATTTAATAATTGATTTATCTCATTATTTATACTTTTAACCTCATCTCTGCTGACATATTTATCGAAAAATGAATAGATCATCAGTGGAATTATTATTTCTTTATTTGAATCTATTCCGTTATTCTCCTTCAGCGATTCGTCCGGAATAAACTTATATTTTCTTGGTCTGTCTATTGGTATTTGTTCAGCTTCATTATAATAAACATCGGGCTTATAATAACTGAATACTAGTTCTCCGCCAAAAATCAAACTCTTAGTACTTTGTCCAAATAGTGACTGTGAGAAAAAATGAATGATTATGACAGTTATAAATATTACTACTTTCTTTTCCATATTCTTTTATTTAGATTTCTGCATATTTCAGGTATACTTTCTTGATGTCTCTTGTCAGAGGGCCATTGCAGTGGGTGTCATAAGTATAGTTCCACTCATTGTTCCTGTATCCATACCATCTTTCCCTTCCGGATCCACCAAATTCACCGGATTGCCGGCGCAGTAGGAGTAAGGGTTTATTCCATAGTATTTCTCTGACAGCGGGTCTTGCGAAAGGAAAGTTCCAGTGTTGGTCTGAAACCGTGCCTGGGAATCGTACAAGTTAACCCCAAACTGCGTCTGCAACTCCTTACTTCCGTAAAGATAGTCATTATTTACAATATTGGGGATATTGTTGTTAAAAAGTTCGCCATAATGAAGGAATTGTTTTTAAGTAACTATAATGTTGCAATTTGGAATAATTATAAATTATAAATATCTGCAACACTCTGTGTGTAAATGAATTAACAGATAATAATATCGAATGTTGATAACTTTATTCCATACTCGCTTGGATTTCTCTTATTTCCTTATTTATCTTTGCAGAGTCGAAATAAGGGGGCGATTTACGGCCAAATAAATAACTAAAAAGGAATATGAAAAAGATAACGTTTTTTGTCATAACGCTTGTGTCAGTTTTTGGATTATGTATTTTATATTACTATTATCCACGCAAAGTTTCTTTTGAGTTGGCAGAAGAATTAGAAATTCCGTATCCTGAATTTGACAGGTCATATTTTATTGGGTTTGATTATGTAGAGGATGCTGAAAGATTTAAATATTATATGGTCGATTATTATTTCAAAAAGTCTTGTATTGATGCAGGTTTAAAGGGCTATAGTTTATTGTTTTCAGATAGTCTTACTAAAAGATTAGATTTTACAAAATATGACTACATTATAACTTACCAAAAACAATTAAAGGCTTTGCGGCACTCTCCTCACTTGACAAGAACGTGGGATTCCTTTGATTGGTTAGAACGAACACCATTAATACCAACTTGGGATAGTGTTCAAACAGATAAGGTTTATATCTATCGAATAAAGAAAAACAATAAATTCAGAGCATTCGGTCCTTAAATTAATTAACCAAAAAAAATGACAAGGCCTTCGGAGGATTGATTATAAAATATCCAATACAAGTCCCGTAGCGAAGTCCGTTAATTACACTTTTGTTTGATGTACCAAATCCTTTGGCGACATTTACCCGGTTAGGGTCGCGCCAGCGACAGGAGCCAAAGGATTGTGGTACATCTCTAATACGAAAGCATTATAGTAATTGTCTTAAAACAAAAAACCAGCCTCGGCTGGTTTTTTAAATTATGAACAGTTGCGTTATGCTACCACTTTTTCTTCTTTGCCGGGATTCTTGAACAGAACCATAAAGGCAAGCCCTACTACAAGGGCGAAGCCTGCAAAGATATACCATACTGTGGGCCAGTTGGCGGGCTCTGCAGGAATAACGGTATCCCCAACCTTGGTTTCTACTACGTGGAAAGACTCAACGACAACACCGGCTGCGAATGTGCCTATGGTAGCTCCAAGACCGTTTGTCATTAGCATAAACAGACCCTGGGCACTGGAACGTATTCCTTTGCTGGTTCTTTTCTCTACGTAAAGGGAACCGGAAATGTTAAAGAAATCGAAGGCAATTCCGTAAACTATGCAGCTTAGAACGAACAGCAGCACTCCGGGGAAAGCAGGAGAACCTGCTCCAAAGAGTCCAAATCTGAATACCCAGGCGAACATAGACATAAGCATAACCACTTTAATTCCGAACCTCTTCATAAAGAAAGGAATAAGAAGTATGCAGAGTGTTTCGGAAGCCTGAGAAATTGCTATAAGCGCATTGGAATTTTTAACTGCAAAAGAATCTGCAAATGCGGGATCTTTACCGAAAGAGCCCAGGAAGGTGTTTGCATAACCGTTTGTTATCTGGAGCGATGCTCCAAGGAGCATAGAGAAGATAAAGAATATGGCAAACTGCCTGTCCTTGAAAAGAGTAAAGGCTTTGAGCCCGAAGGCCTCTGCCAGGGAAGTCTTGTCTGCCGTCTTGTTCACCGGGCACTTGGGCATTGTAAGCGCATAGCCGCAGAGAATAAGGGACAAAATACCGGAAGAAAGCAGCTGAGTGTAAGACTCCTGCATAGCAACGCCGTCGAACTTAAGGAAGTTGGTCAGCAGCATACTGCAAATGAAACCAACGGTTCCGAATACCCTGATGGGCGGGAAAGCTTTTACCGTATCCATTCCTTCCTTGCTAAGCGCGTTGAATGCCACCGAGTTGGCAATTGCGATGGTGGGCATAAAGAACGCCACGCTAAGACTGTAGAGCAGGAACAGCGGCCCAAACTCTATATTGGCCGCAGTCATACAGTAGGCACCAGCCCCTAACATAAACAAACCCGCAAATCCGTGGCAAAGGGAAAGAACCTTCTGAGCCTCCAGTTTGCGGTCTGCTATAATACCCATAAGAGTGGGCATAAAAATAGATACAAAACCTTGCATCATAAAGAACCACTTAATCTGGGCTCCCATGCCAATATCTCCAAGGAAACGCCCTATGGATGTGAGATATGCGCCCCACACGGCGAATTCCAAGAAGTTCATTAAAATCAGTTTGAGGGTAATTGCTTTAATTTTCATAGTACTGGTGATTTGATACCACAAAAATAGGGAATTTTTCTCGCAAAATAACTATCTTTGAAGACTAAAATTTTACTGATGTCAGAATTCAAGTTAATCGCCAAAGACAGCCTTACCAGGGCCCGCAGCGGAATCCTCACTACCGACCACGGTAGCATCCGGACACCTATTTTTATGCCCGTGGGTACGGTGGGTTCCGTCAAATGCGTATATCACAGAGACTTAAAGGAAGACATCGGAGCGGAAATCATTTTGGGGAATACCTATCACCTTTATCTAAGGCCGGGCCTGGACATCCTTGGCAAGGCCGGCGGCCTGCACAAATTTATAGGGTGGGACAGGCCGATACTTACAGACAGCGGCGGTTTCCAGGTCTTTTCCCTCACCGGAATCCGCAAACTTACCCCTGACGGATGCACGTTCTCCTCGCATATAGACGGCTCCCGCCATACTTTCACCCCGGAAAACAACGTAGATGTACAAAGAGCCATCGGTGCAGATATAATAATGGCCTTTGACGAGTGCTGCCCCGGCGATGCCGACTATCGCTACGCGGAAAAATCGCTCCGCCTGACCCAGTCCTGGCTGGAACGCTACTGCAAGAGGTTCGACGAAACCGAGCCCCTTTACGGTTATTCCCAGACAATGTTCCCTATTATACAGGGCTGCGTTTACCCGGAGCTAAGAAAACAGGCCGTAGAGCACGCCCTCTCCCTTGACAATGCCAACAGAGGAGGATACGCCATAGGAGGCCTTGCCGTAGGGGAGCCCACGGAGGTTATGTACGAGATGCTGGATTACACTGTTCCTCTGCTCCCGGAAGAAAAGCCCCGTTACCTTATGGGCGTGGGAACACCAGCAAACATCCTTGAGGGCATAGAGAGGGGAGTGGATATGTTCGACTGCGTAATGCCAACCCGCAATGCCAGAAACGGTATGCTCTTTACCTGGAACGGCGTAATGAATATGAGGAATAAGAAATGGGCAGAGGATTTCGGCCCTATCGACCCGGCCGGAACATCCTTTGTAGATCATCATTATTCCAGGGCATATCTCAGGCATCTTTTCATTGCAGGCGAGATGTTTGCCGCAATGCTGGCCAGTGAGCATAACCTGGCATTTTACCTTGATTTGGTGCGCACCGCGCGCAAACACATAGAAGAGGGTGACTTCACGGCCTGGAAGGCTTCGGTGCTGCCCGCTCTCTCGCAAAGATTGTAATATGTTTATCTGGAGGCCAAAGAAATTAGACGTTTATATCACGAAGAAGTTCATAGGAACCTTCTTCGTGGCCATTCTGCTCATCATCGGAATCGTAATTATCTTCGACCTAAGCGAAAAGGTAGATGATTTCGTAGCCAAGAAGGCGCCTATCCAGTCTATCCTCATAGACTACTATCTTAACTTCATACCGTATTTTATGAATATGTTCAGCCCCATATTCGTATTCATCACGGTTATTTTCTTCACCTCCAGAATGGCGGCCAACTCGGAAATAATCGCGGCCCTCTCCTGCGGAGTAAGTTTCCACAGGCTGATGGTGCCCTACATCTTCTCCGCCGCCGTAATTGCCATATTCTCCCTGGCCCTGAACCTCTGGGTTATCCCTCCGGCAAATGCCGTCCGCCAGGATTTTGAGAATACCTACGTAAAGAAGAGAAGCACACTCGCAGAGAGCAACGTGCACTATCAGATAAACCCCGGAGAATACGTATACGTGCAGTCGTTCAGCAAATGGAACAACACTGCCTACAAGTTCTCTCTCTCCTCTATCCAGGGCAAGAAACTCCTGTCCAAACTGGAGGCGGAATCGGCAGCCTGGGACAGCACGGCCCGCTGCTGGAAGCTTAAGAAGTATTTCATCAGAAGCTTCGACGAGGGCCTGCTGGTAGACAAGGTTAAAAGCGGAATGTTCAAGGATACGGTAATCAACCTTACCGTGGAGGATTTTTACCGCAGGGCCAACTCCGTACAGGAACTCACCATCGAAGAACTAAACAAACTCATCGATACTCAGGTGTTGAGGGGCGATGCTGACATTAAGTACTCCCTTATAGAGAAACACAACAGGTACTCTCTGCCTTTCTCTGCCTTTATCCTGACGCTCATCGGAGTGTCGCTTTCTTCCAAGAAAAAGAGGGGAGGACTGGGATGGAATATGGCAATTGGCATAGCCCTCAGTTTCTCCTACATTCTCTTTATGAGGTTCAGCGAGATGTTTGTCCACGCGGGCACTTTGCCGCCAGCCATTGCCCTGTGGCTGCCGAACCTCATTTATGCAATAGTGGCGGTGGTATTGTACCGGATAGCACCTAAGTAAATACTGGTAAAATGATTATAAAAGTAGTAAACAAATCACATCATCCTCTTCCGGAGTATGCTACAAGCCAGTCTGCAGGGCTGGATTTGCGTGCCAACCTAAGCGACCCCATAGTTCTGGAACCTCTTGGAAGGGCTCTTGTACCCACCGGGCTTTTTATTGCCCTGCCCCAGGGTTACGAGGCTCAGGTAAGGCCCCGCAGCGGTCTGGCTGCTAAATTCGGAATCACTGTGCTCAATTCCCCTGGTACCATAGATGCAGACTACCGCGGAGAGGTAAAGGTTATTCTTGTGAATTTGTCCAATGAGTCTTTTACCATTAACGATGGGGAGAGAATAGCCCAGTTGGTAGTGGCCCGCTTCGAGCAGGCATCCTGGCAGCCAGTCGATTCCTTGGACGAGACAGAGCGTGGCGCAGGCGGTTTCGGGAGCACAGGTGTTTAGTCAGAAAGAACTTTCAGTTATTCAGATGGAAGAATTATATAAGATTTACCTCTCTTGCGGCCGCAGGGTTTCTACCGACAGCCGCTCCATAAAGGGAGGAGAGTTGTTTTTTGCCCTTAAGGGAGAGAATTTCGATGGTAACGCTTATGCTGCCAAGGCTCTTGAGGCCGGAGCAGCCAAGGCTGTGGTTTCTGCCGGCAGCGGCCTTCAGGGCCCTGATTACATTGTGGTGGAGGATACGCTTGCCACTCTTCAGCATCTTGCCCGCTACCATAGGGACCATATAGAAAACCTTGTAGTTCTGGGCCTTACCGGTACAAACGGCAAGACCACTACCAAGGAACTGATACGCCAGGTACTTGCTGCCAAATTCGAGGTTGCGGCCACCCAGGGCAATCTTAACAACGATATTGGCGTGCCCCTTACCATATTGTCGATGGCACCGTCAACCCAGATTGCCGTTGTAGAGATGGGCGCAAGCCATCCCGACGACATCAAAAAACTGGTAAAGGTCTGCGCCCCTACCTATGGTATAATCACCAATGTAGGGCGTGCCCACATAGAAGGTTTTGGCAGCTTCGAGGGTGTGAAGGCCGCTAAGGGCGCCCTTTATGATTTTATTTCCTCCGTCGGAGGAACAATTTTCCTGAATGCCGATGATGCCGTGCTTTCTGCAATGGCAAAGGAGCGGGAGAACGTAACTATCGTCCCGTATGGAATTGAATATTGGAATACGATAGTACTCCCCTCGGATGCAGAGCATCCGTTTATGAGGGTAGCCATCCCTGAGGATATAGGAGGGGAGGGCGACGCTTCCAATCTTCCTGTGCTGGAATCCCGGCTCGTGGGTGCCTACAATGCCGCCAATGCGCTGGCCGCCATCGCAGTGGGTCTTCATTTCGGGGTGTCGCTGGATGATGCCATCGCCGCTATCGAGGCCTATGAGCCTTCCAACAAGCGCTCCCAGATGGTCAAGACAGAGGCTAATACCCTTATCGTAGATGCCTACAATGCCAATCCTTCCAGTATGTCCGTTGCCCTGGATAGTTTTGCCGGGGTTGTGGCGGAGCGTAAAGTGGCTATGCTTGGACAGATGGGTGAACTTGGCTCAATATCGGCGGAGGCTCATCAGGAAGTGGTGCGCGCGGTTGCTTCCCTTAAAGAGGTTTATCTGGTTGGCCCGGAGTTCAAGACTGCCCTCACGTCTGTTTATGGGGAGTCGTTGCCGGCCGGCATAGCGTGGTTCCACGATTCGGAGTCTCTGGCTGCATACATAAAACAGCACCCTGTTAAAGGCGCTGTTATACTTATAAAGGGCTCTCGCAGCCAGGAAATGGAGAAAGTCATTCCTGTACTGTAATTCTAGCCGTTAAGAGCTTCCCAAAGCAGGTCTTTAAGTTCCGGCAGGCCTTCTCCCGTTACGGATGAAATCATTACCGTGGGGATGGTCTTGGGAAGGTGTTTCCTGATGTTCTTGCGAAGCGTCTCGTCTGCAAGGTCGCACTTGGTCACGGCCAGAACCCTGTCCTTTGCCAGAAGTTCCGGATTGTACTCTTTGAGTTCCTTCAGCAGGACCTTATAGCTGGCGTTGATGTTCTCTTCTTCTGCGGATACCATAAAGAGCAGCACTGAGTTGCGCTCTATATGGCGCAGGAACCTAAGGCCTATGCCTCTACCTTCGTGGGCTCCTTCTATGATTCCGGGAATATCGGCCATAACGAAGGATTTGTCGTCAAAGTACTTTACTATGCCAAGGTTAGGCTCAAGGGTGGTGAAGGCATAGTTGGCAATTTTGGGTTTTGCCGATGTTATCGATGCCAGCAGCGTTGATTTTCCGGCATTGGGGAAGCCCACAAGACCGACATCGGCCAGAACCTTGAGTTCCAGGATGAACCAGCCTTCCTGTCCTTCCTCGCCCGGCTGGGCGTAGCGTGGAGTCTGGTTGGTCGCAGTCTTGAAGTTGTTGTTTCCAAGACCTCCGCGGCCTCCCTTGCAAAGGATTCTTTCTTCTCCGGGAGTTACCATCTCGAAAAGAGTTTCTCCGCTTTCGGCTTCCTTAACTACCGTGCCCACGGGAACGTCAAGTACAACATCGGTACCCTGCTTACCCTTGCAGAGGGCAGCGCCTCCGGCCTCGCCGTTGTCTGCCTTTACCACTTTGCGGTACTTAAGGTGAATGAGCGTCCAGAACTGCGGGTTGGCACGCAGTACAATGTGCCCTCCACGGCCTCCGTCGCCTCCGTCGGGCCCGCCTTTGGGAACGTACTTTGCCCTGTGCAGGTGCATTGAACCCGCGCCGCCGTGTCCGCTGGCGCAGAATATCTTTACGTAGTCTATGAAATTGGATTCCGCCATAATTCTCTGTTAATTGTATCCTCTGTCCCTTATTAACCCTTTTAACGCTCTGCAAAGTTACTCTTTTATTTTAAGCAAATTATTATATTTGTGCAATAATCTCAGTTTTACAGACTTTAAAATAGAGTTACTATGAAAAAAATTATTGTTTTGATGGTGGCTGTGCTCATGGTTTCTTTTGGTGCCAAGGCACAGAGCGGCTATGACAATACCAAGCACGAGATTGGTGCTACCTATGGTATATTGTCCAATTCACAATGGATTGATGCACTTGAGGAGGTAGTCGGCCTTATGGTTGGGGCGACCTTTAGCAATGAAAAGTTTACCGGCCCTATAGGCATAGAATATTTCTATCACGCCAAGAACTGGCTTAGCGTGGGCGGTATCTTTGCGTACGGGAAAAATACCCAGGATGTAGCTTCTATATCCTCTGCCTTGCCTGAGGGCAAAATGACTCACACTTATTTAACCATTATGCCGTCTGTTAAACTTGACTGGCTGCGCAAAGAGCACTTTGGTATGTACAGCAAGCTGGCCGTAGGTGCAACTTTCCGTACACAGAGCACCTCTGGAGTCCAGAGTGACAGCGACACTAAGGCTCATCTTAACTGGCAGGCATCCCTCCTTGGTATGGAAGCCGGCAGCCCCAAGGTACGCGGCTTTGCAGAATTTGGTATGGGAGAGCAGGGCGTAATAGTCTTTGGTATCCGCTACAAATTCTAATCACCTTTAAAATAAATAATCAGGCCGGTCCTTTGTGATGTGACCCCCAAAAGTTGGACGGTTTAACATTAAGTCACGAGGCTTTAGATTGGAACAGAGCTCGGTATTGCGCCGGGCTCT
>JBGVAW010000011.1:0-8132 GCA_045224955.1 Candidatus Cryptobacteroides sp. | reverse complement strand
CGCTGCCCCTCGACTTGCATGTGTTAAGCCTGCCGCTAGCGTTCATCCTGAGCCAGGATCAAACTCTTCTTTGTATATTTTTTTATATTCCTGGCTTATTTGTCTCGAATTGACGCTCTCGATTTATTATGTTCGGTACTTGCTTCTTGTACTTAATCTTTCAATATTTTCAATGAACTTATTCCCTTTTTATTCGGAAATGGGCTGCAAAGATACGCACTTTTTCCAATCCTGCAAATTTTTTTAGGGATTTTTTTTACTAAAAATCAAATCTGCTTCTTAACTTTGCAAAACTATGAAAAAATCGGGCAGTCCATCACTACTTTCCATTGCCGCAACCTTCGCAAAAATAGGAGCATTCACCATCGGCGGAGGCTACGCAATGATACCCCTGATAGAGCGCGAACTAAGCCGCCGCGGCTGGATGAGCGAGGACGAACTTCCCGACGTAATTGCCCTTGCGCAGGCCGCTCCCGGCGTTCTGGCCGTAAACGTATCCATCTTCACAGGATACAAGCTAAAAGGAGTCAAAGGCAGCATTGCCGCCACCATCGGCTCTGTCCTCCCCTCCTTCCTGATCATTCTGGCAATTGCGATGTTCATAAGCAACTTCCAGGATAACCCTCTGGTAATCAAGATATTCAAAGGCATAAGGCCGGTAGTGGTATCTCTGATTGCCATACCAATGATAAATATGGCCCGCAAAGGCAACAAAACCTGGTGGGCCTGGCTTATCAGCATAGCCGCCCTGGTAGGAGTGGCCGTACTGGGCATCTCACCTATATATATATTATTGACGATAATAATTTTGGCCCTGGCCATTAGTTTTTGGGCCGATAGAGCAAGATAATGGACGAGATTACGCTGCTTGTACAACTATTCATAACCTTCTTCCTCATAGGAGTATTCACCTTCGGAGGAGGCTATGCGATGCTGTCCCTCATCCAGGCAGAGGTGGTCACCAACCACGCCTGGCTGACGGAAAGCGAGTTTACAAACATTGTAGCCATATCCCAAAGCACCCCGGGGCCGATAGGAATAAACTGCGCCACCTACACAGGATACGAAGTACTTAACGACGTAAGTCCGTTTATGGGAGTGATAGGCTCTGCCGTAGCCACCCTGGCCCTTGTGCTGCCCTCCTTCATTATTGTACTCACCCTTGTAAAAATTTACAGGAAGTTTTTGGGCAACCGGCACTTCGAGGCAGTAATGGCTGGGCTAAGGCCGGCAGTAGTCGGGTTGATAGGCGCCGCAGCCGTCATTCTGGTTGTGAATATAAGCTGGGACGGAATGGCTCCCAAGGCCGCCATAATAGAAGAAAACTTCCCGGACTGGAAGAGCTGGGCCCTCTTTGGAGCCGCGCTTCTGGCCTCGTTTAAATTCAAAATAGGCCCCATACCCATAATCTTTGCCGGGGCTATAGTGGGAATTTTACTATATTAGTGCCCGCTATGAAACGCTGCCTCTTAATTACCCTTATCGTTTGCGGCCTTTTGGCCGGTCTGCGCACCTATGCCCAGAACCCTCTTACGGACGGACTGGCCCACCAATACGAACTATGGCCGCAGGAAAGGCTCTACATCCACACAGCCACAGACGAGTATGCCCCCGGAGATATAGTCTGGCTCAAGGTTTACATTATGGACGCCCAGAAGTTCCAGAACATAGACGGCAGCCGCTATGTTTATCTGGAATTAGCCGACGAAGAAGGCAACATTCTTACCAGAAAGAAGATAATGGCCAGAAAGGGCCTTTACGAGGGCTATATCCTCATACCGCAAGGTATAACATCGGGCATCTACGGTTTAAGGGCATATACCCGATACGCTCAGGGAACTCCCTGGAACATCCACTACAGGCCCCTGCAGATTGGCCGCTCGCGCGCCCTTATGAGAAACAGCGAGCCGGAGAAAAAAGACTCCCTGCTGCGGGCCTATACCCACGCTGACGGTTCCCTTGTGCTTAGCGTTGATTCATCCTCCTACTATCTTGTCGGGGAGTGCCGTATGCAGCCGTTTTTCGCAGGCGGCATCTCTGCCGGAAAAGACGTGGCCTTCACCAACCTTCCGGAAGGAATGGTAACCTTCTACATTTTGGATTCATCCTTTAAGGTGGCAGGCAGGCAGACAGTTTTTATAGACGGCGGAAAAAGGCAGTGCGAGGTAAGCATCAGCCCGGATAAAAAATCTTATAAAAAGGGAGAGACCGTAAAACTGACCCTGGATGTAAGGGGTCTGGCAGGGGATGAGATTGCCGACCTGTCGGTCTCCGTTGCCAAAAATCGCCATCCGCTTGGGGAAAGCATCGGTTATACCCTGCTGCATAGCAATCCGGCCAAAGGCCTGGATATGAACAGAGTATTCCGGGGTGATTATTACTCTTCCCCCACCACCCAGGAAGAAGCCCAGGTTCTGGAAGGCAGCGTAAGAGGCACGGGAAGGAAAAAGCCCGTTGCCGATGCTACCGTGAGGCTCATCGCTCCTAAGGTTGGGCAGTATGCCGTGGTTACAACCGATTCCCTTGGCAAGTTTTCCTTCGTCGGTCTGGACGATCCCGAGGGTACAAGCTACGTGCTTTCCGCCGTCAACTCCAAGGGCAACGACAACGTTGTGCTCTCCGTGTCCGAACCCCTGTATCCGGTTTTTCCTAAGGGAGTTTTCAATCTTATCGAGGTGTCCGATACCATTAACGTAGAGTATGGCGGAGTAGATTTGGAGGATGCCATAGAACTTAACGCGTCGATAGTTAAGGCGGAGGCTCCGGATATGGAAATGAATATGGTGTCTTCCCTGGCTGATTTTTCCTTCGGTCCCAAAAAGATAGAGGAGATGGGCGCCACCTGCCTTCACGAGGTTCTGCGCCGCGTCCCGGGGGTATTTATGCAGGACGAGAAAATATATATCCGCGCAATCACCAGCATCTATGGCGATAATCCCGCAGCCATAGCCGTAAACGGCATCATTATGGACGAGGAATTCGATTTGGACGAAATAATTATGGAGGATGTGGAAAGGGTGGATGTCTTCAAGACCGGGCAGACGGCTATCTGGGGCACGCCAGCGGCCAGCGGTCTGGTATCCATCACCACTAAAAATGGTTATAAGGTTAGATACGACCCCGAAGAACACCTTAATATGAAGAATGTAAGCCTGCTTGGATATCAGCTTAAATCAGTCTTCGAGCAGGACTACAGAGTACTGTACTGGAACCCATCGGTACAGTCCGAAAACCTGGAATTCGCAGTGCCGGAAATAGCGACTTCCGGCCTCTGGCGCGTTGTCCTGGAGGGCATCACATCCAAAGGCCGGTACATCCACGAAGAAACCCAGATAAGGGTTCAATAAGAGGCTCTTTACTCTGCCAGTTCTACTTTAACTATTCTTACGGGCTCCAGAGGGAGGTCGCGGTTATTGACTGCTACGGCTGCAATCTTGTCAATTACGTCAAGACCTTCCAGTGTCTGGCCAAATACTGTGTAGGCTCCGTCAAGCTGGGCGCAGGTCTTGGGGTTCTGTACAAGATAGAACTGTGAGCCTGAAGACTCCCTGAGGGGGTTGGCTGCATCGCCGCGGCGGGCTGCTGCAAGGGCTCCTTTGATGTGCTTGTATTCTTCTACGAACTCTGCGGGAACTGTGTAGTCAGGACCGCCTGTTCCGTACCTGGCCTCCTGTGAGGGGTCTTTGGTAAGAGGGTCTCCGCCCTGAATCATAAATCCGTTTATAACTCTGTGGAAGAGGACTTCGTCGTAGAAACCGGTCAATGCCAGTTTTGCAAAGTTCTTGCGGTGAAGAGGGGTCTTTGCGTAAAGCTTAACCTTGATGGTACCGTAGTTGGTTACGATGTTGAATACCGGCTCTTCGGGAAGAGTTTCAAAGTAGGCCTCAAAAGCTGCTTCTTTGGTTACTGTCTCTGCCTTTGCAATGGAATCGGCGATTTCCTGCTCGCGCAGGGCGGCTTCCTGTGCTTTTTGTGCGTTGTTTCCGCAGCTCATAGCAGCGCAGGCTGCGGCTGCAATAGAGATAGATTTCATAAAGTTCATAATATGTTGTTTTTAATATCTTCTTTTGCAAATTTAGGCAAAAATTCATAATATTGTAGGGCTTAGCACCATAAACAGGCCCTATCGGCCAATAAACTCTATTCATTATGAAACTAAGACTTTCCATCATCACCATCGGCATACTGGCTGTGGCCTGTGCGCCTAAAGAGTATCCAAACGAAACCATCAACATTATCCCTCAGCCTCAGATTGTCAATTATACCGGTCAGGGATCCTTCAATGTGGCGGAGGCTACCGTAAGTATCGACCCTGAACTTGGTGAGCAGAGCTTAAAGATTATCAATAAATTCACTGCCAATCTTTCAAAGGCTTTGGGTAAGGAGATTGAGCCTGTGGGCCTTCTTAAAACGGGTATCCGTTTCGTTCTCAATACCCAGTATCAGAAAGAGCAGTACACCTTGGATATAAAGCCGGATAAGCTTACCATTACCGCCGCAACTCCAAGCGGAATACAGTATGCTGTTTCTTCGCTGGTGCAGCTTCTGCCGGACGATTATTTCGGCGTTCCTCAGGAGGATGCTTCCTGGTGCCTGCCGGAGGTCTTTATCAATGACTGGCCCCGTTTTGCCTACAGGGGAATGCATCTTGACGTTTCCCGTCATTTCTTTGACGTAGAGATGGTTAAGAAGTACCTTGATGTAATGGCTCTTCATAAAATCAATCGTTTCCACTGGCATCTTACCGACGACCAGGGTTGGAGGATAGAGATTAAGAAATATCCCCGTCTTACAGAGGTTGGCTCTGTCAGGGACGAGACTGTGATTCTTAAGAGGTTTGAGCCTTTTATGGGTGACGGCAAGCCTTACGGAGGCTATTATACCCAGGACGAGATTCGCGATGTTGTGGCTTATGCCTCCGACCTTGGAATCACTGTGGTGCCGGAAATCGACCTTCCCGGCCATATGATTGCCGCGCTTTCTGCTTATCCTGAACTTGGCTGCTCCGGCGGTCCTTATAAGGTATGGCCCCGCTGGGGTGTTGCAAACGAGGTGCTTTGCCCCGGAAAGGAGATTACATTCAAGTTTATAGAGGATGTTCTTGACGAGGTTCTGGACCTGTTCCCTTCAGAGTACATCCATATCGGCGGCGACGAGTGCCCTAAGGTAGAGTGGGAAAAGTGCCCTGACTGCCAGGCCCGCATCGCAGAACTTGGCCTTAAGACAGACGACAAGAGTACTGCCGAGCAGTATCTTCAGAACTATGTCACCGCTCGCGTTCAGGATTATCTTAACGAGCGTGGCCGCAAGATTATAGGCTGGGACGAGATTCTTGAAGGCGACCTTGCAAAGGGTGCTACCATTATGTCCTGGCGTGGCACAGAGGGCGGAATAGAGGCTGCTAAGAATGGCTTCGACGCTATTATGACCCCGGGAGGATTTGTTTATTTCGATTATTATCAGTCACAAGAGGTGGACAAAGAGCCTTTTGCAATCTGCTGCTATCTCCCTATAGAGAGGACTTATTCATTTGAGCCGTACACCGACATTCCGGAGTCTGCTCACAAGCATATTCTTGGAGTTCAGGCAAATCTTTGGACAGAATATGTTCTCACGGATGCTCAGGCCTTCTATATGGTTCTTCCCAGAATGGATGCCCTCAGCGAGGTTCAGTGGTGCGCTTCCGAGCGTAAGGATTACGAGCGTTTCAAGACCTATGTGGCAAGAATGTTAAAGATTTACGATGCTCTGGGCTATACCTACAGCCGCAACATTTACGGAGAGCCCGGCCTGCCCGGTTACACCGGCCCGCTTGGTGACGCCAAATAACTCTTAATATTATGGACCAGAAAAAAACTAATCTTCAAGCACCGGTTCCTGAGGAAGAACTCAGGGACAAGGTATTAAGTATCCTTGTTTTTGACAAAAACTACATTGCCGCTGTAAACTACTACGCTTCTGCCACAGGTTGCAGCGAGGGTGAGGCCAGAAGATTCGTAGATAAGCAGAACGGCATTGTAAGGGCATACGACAAGAAGGGAAACATTACTATTAATTGTCCCAAATGTAACGCCCCTTTAAATTTTATAGGTAAGGGTACCTGCCCCTCGTGTGGCAACCCGGTAGAAGTATCGGTTCCCAAGCCTGGACTCAATGTAAAAAAAACCACTTGGTGGGGCAGGAACGGCTGGTGGGTTTATCTTCTGATACTCTTGGCGTTAGTTAGAGCTATACTAAGTCTGTACAGGATTTCCCATTAAACTCACCAATAATTTTTACTAAAAATTACCCTGGGACGCCTGTTTTGGCACAGACCTTGCAATAATAAAAGACGAATAGTTTTTTCATAGGTTAAGTTTTAGGTTAGAATTGCGAATAGGTCCCGATGAGAATCGAGACCTATTTATTTTGTGCGTGGAGCTCTTGCGACCGGCGTGCCCTCAAAGAAACACACAATCCCAACCATTGCAAAACATCCAGAAGCTTTCTACAGACCCTCCTTAGGCGCCTCATCCTTCAACGTGAAATTCGCCTTCCACAACTGTCTCAAGAACTTCAAAGGCTGATTACCTCTCCAGATGCGTCTCTCTGAGCTCCCGGAAATAGACGAGACACTACGTCCGTATCAAGTTACAGGCAAGAAGGAAATCTATCGTGCCTGGGATACCTGTCGAACGGTTCTATTCCAGATGCCCACAGGCACAAAGCGATTAATCTTGCAAACGTCTTCCCTATGCTTGACGAAACACGTCCCGCAATCGCTACACCTATATCGTTGATGGTGTTCTCTTATACCCCATCGAATAATACATAGAGAGCCACATTTTGGACAACGAAAACGCTTCTTTATTTTCGGCATATCACTACTTTTATGAAACTGTGTTCATAAAAGTATGTTTAATGCCAAATATTTCAAATTGTTATATGGTGTTTCACCAACCGAAAATGTCCATTATACCAGTAAGCATAGTAACGATTTTTTGCAAAAGTAGCGAGGATTACTCCCCGCTACAATATGCAGTTTATCGGATGCTTACAGATGATGATACGATCAACTATATATCCGCAATAATTTTCGATCTTTCCCGCGGCATAACCATCTGCGGCAAAGTTGGCCACCCATCTTCTGGAATGCTACGATGGATGACAACGAGCTTCGATCCTTATTTCATATCTTTAATGCTGCTTGATTAAACCCGCCTTCTTGGCCTCATTAAAGATCTTAAGTACTTCAGCGATAGAACTCTCAGCATATGGTGTTGAGTGTATAAACCTATATTCTCTACCATCCGCTTCTTTATATACAACATCATAAGCAGGGCCGGATTCATCCAGTGACAAAGATGAATTATAAACAATCACTGGTATAGATACACCGGATTCATAAACAGAGAGAGAAGTATTATATGTATCACCTGCAATAATATCCTCTTCGACACTCTGCTTATAAACAAAGTAATCTGTATTCTCGTAATCCACAGAGATAACGATCTCCTTTTTCGGAGAAACAATCATAGTGGACAGCCGTTTTGATCCGCCTTTCTCAATGAGGGCCGTGATAACGGTATACCCGCTTTCCTTTGTATTGCCATTGTTGTACACATTTGTAACTTTCTGCTGAGTCATCATCAGCACTTTGTTTTTTTGAGCAAATGCGAACAACGGGAAAAACGACAAAAGAATAAGAAGAATAATACGTTTCATAATCACAAATAACTGTATTGATATCAAAAAGTGAATTCTAATTAGAAGTGCAACACACTTCAAAAGTCAAAGTTAAATAATTGTTTGCGATATTCCAACGGGGTCCTGTAACCTGGCGACTTACGGGGCCTGTGGTTTAGTTTCCATTCTATCTCAGCAAGCATCTCGTCGGTCAGCTCGCTGAAGTCCGTACCTTTCGGGATGTATTGGCGTATCAGTCCATTCGTGTTTTCGTTTGCGCCACGTTCCCAGGAGTGGTACGGACGGGCAAAGTAGAACTCGGCATCGAGTCCCTTCGCGATCTCCTTGTGGCGTGCGAATTCTTTTCCGTTGTCAGCCGTTTGTAATAAGCAAATATACTTTCGACATTTTTTCGCAAAGTTGTTTCGACACTTCAGCCATGGTTTTGCGACTCATCTGTCCTAGTT
>JBGVAW010000010.1:0-19998 GCA_045224955.1 Candidatus Cryptobacteroides sp. | reverse complement strand
ACATCACCCTTAACGGAGAGGCCCTCTTCAGGGTAAAGCACGATCAGGAGCGCCCCTTCATCGTTTCTACATTCGCCACAAATCTGGAAGTCAGGGGAACCACGTTCAGCGTTAACGCTGACGAGGAAGAGCAATACTTCTGCACGGCTCTGCTGGAGGGAAGCGTGATAGTTACCAACCTCGCAGATCCTGCGGACGTGCACCTGATGCACCCCAGCGATGTGCTCACTCTCACAAACGGAAAACTCCACAGAAGCGTAATCTCCGAATTCAATCCTCTTTCCTGGGTCGATGGGGTAGTGGATCTGGAGGCTACGGACTTTACGGCGCTTATGCGCAAGTTCGAGAAAGCCTACGGCGTGCAGATTGTTACCAGGGCCAATCCGCCCATCAAGGGACTCAGCGGAGAACTGCGTATATCGGAGGGTATAGAACACGCCCTCAAGGTATTGCAGCACGTTGTGGATTTCCACTACGAAGTGTACGAAAACATAATCATTATAAAGGAATGATTCCTATTGTTCATCACTAACAAATACTAACATGAAGAAAACAGTACTATGCCAATTTTATTTGGTGCTGCTGATGCTTTTCCTTGGAACCGGCACGCTCCGGGCTCAGGGAGAGCTTGTTTCTTTAGACCTTAATCAGGCACCTTTGGAAACAGCTATTCAAAGCATCAAACAGCAGACAAGCTACCTGTTTGTCAACATGAATGTAGATACGCAGCAGAAAGTTTCTGTGCATATCGAAAAGAAACGGCTGAGCGAAGCCCTCGATGCCTTGCTCACACCCGTGCGTGTTGACTTCAAAATCGAAGGGATGACAATCATCATCGCTCCCAAACCTGTAGCTCAGGCACAGACGCCCAGTGTACTTCGCGGACGTGTCGTTGACATTGCAGGAGAACCCGTAATCGGTTCTGCCGTAATGATACAGGGAACGAGAATCGGTTCCAGTACCGACTTCGACGGAAACTTTGAGTTCACGGTTCCGGCCGGTTACGAGAACGGCAAACTTGAGGTTATCTCTCTTGGTTATGCCGCTGTTGTGCTCCCACTGGACGGGAGGTCCAACTACCTCATCACTCTGGAAGAAGAATCAACCCTTCTGCAGGAGACGGTAGTTACGGCTCTCGGTATCCGCAGATCCCAGAAAGCTCTTTCCTACAATGTGCAGGAAGTAAAGAGTGACGCTATCCTTGCCAACAAAGACGCCAACTTCATCAATTCCCTGAGCGGTAAAGTTGCCGGTCTTGTTATCAATGCATCATCCGCCGGTGTGGGCGGCGCCACAAAAGCTGTGATCCGTGGTTCCAAATCTATCAACAAGACATCCAATGCCTTGTACGTTATAGACGGTGTTCCCGTTTATGCGCTGAACAGGGACGCGAGTACTGAGTTTGGTTCCAACGGCTACACAGACCCTATCGCCGATATCAACCCGGAAGACATCGAGTCTATGTCGGTTCTGACCGGTGCGGCTGCTGCCGCTTTGTACGGCCAGGACGCTGCCAACGGAGCTATCGTCATTACTACCAAGAAAGGCTCAAAGGGCAAGACTTCCCTTACTATCGCTTCCAATACGGAACTCACAACTGTTACTTTTCTGCCGAAGTTCCAGAATAGGTACGGTACCGGAGACTATCTGTCGGAAGAGGGCTCACCGGTGTATAGCTGGGGACGCAGGCTTAACGAGCTTTCCTATATGGGCTATGACCCCAAGAGCGATTACTTCAAGACAGGCGTTACAACAACCGAAAGCATTTCCTTTTCTACGGGAACAGACAAGAATCAGACTTATCTTTCCGTGGCATCAATCAATGCAAACGGCGTAGTGCCCAACAATGCTTACAACAGATACAATTTCTCTGCACGCAATACGGCGGTCTTTCTTGACGACAAAGTTACCCTTGACGTTTCTTTCCAGTACATCAAGCAGAACGACCGCAATATGATTAACCAGGGTCTTTACAACAACCCTCTGGTAAGTGCATATCTCTTCCCCCGCGGCGACTCCTGGGAGGATATCAAAATGTACGAGCGCTGGAACAGCGAGCGTCAGGTCTATGCTCAGTACTGGCCTTCAGGCGATGGCGGTATAGTTATGCAGAACCCTTACTGGATTAACTATCGCGACCTTCGCACCAACAAGAAAGACCGTTATATGGCATCGGCCAGCCTTTCCTGGAAGGTCCTGGACTGGATTACCCTCAGCGGCAGGGCCCGCATAGACAACAGTACAAACAAGTACGAGGAACGTTACTACGCTACTACCAACAACCTGCTCACCGGAGGTTCCGACAAAGGTTACTATGGACTCAACAACATCCAGGACCGTCAGACCTACGCAGACGCAATGGTTGACATCCATAAACCCCTTGGCGACAAATGGAACATCCAGGCCAACTTGGGAGGTATCATCGTAGATAACAAGAACGAGCATACATCGGTAGGCGGCGGTATCGGTAACGGCACCATCGGCGTAGAGAATATTCCTAATATATTCAATGTATTCGCAATCGGCGCGCCCAGCAATTCACAGGGTGGTTATCACGATCAGACCCAGAGCGTCTTCGCTTCTGTGGAGGTTGGTTTCCAGAGTGCCTGGTATCTAACTGTCACCGCAAGAAACGACTGGGATTCCAGACTCTTCGGCCCCGGAAGCACAAAGAGTTCCTTCTTCTATCCTTCCGTAGGTGTGTCCGGCGTTCTTTCACAGGCGTTCAAACTCCCCGAGTTCGTAGAATACCTTAAGGTTCGCGGTTCATACGCACAGGTAGGTGCTTCTTACCAGCGCTGGATTTCCAATCCTATCCACGGTTGGGACAACAGCCAGCAGGCTTGGAAAACCCAGACTGCTTATCCCGTAGCAGACCTTAAACCGGAGATGACCCGTTCCTGGGAGGCCGGTATCCAGGCAAGGATAGCAGGAGGCTTCAACGTAGACCTCTCCTGGTACCTTACCAATACCAAGGACCAGACCTTCAATCCCGGCATTTCGTCAGGTTCCGGTTATTCCGATATCTACATCCAGTCCGGTAATGTACGCAATACCGGTGTCGAGCTGTCAGTAGGTTATTCCCATACCTGGGGTAAATTCACCTGGGATTCAAACTACACCTTCTCTGCCAACCGCAACAAAATCATCTCCCTTGCAGACAATGTTACCAACCCTGTAACCGGAGAGAAGTTTAGCGTATCCCGTCTTAATATGGGCGGTCTTGGCAACGCCAGATTCTTGCTTATGGAAGGCGGTACCCTGGGCGACGTTTATTCCCGTGCAGACCTCAAGCGCGACAGCAACAACAACATCTACGTTTCCGAGACCGGAAACATCGCCACCGAGGCCTTCACTTCATTCGACCAGTACATCAAACTGGGAAGCGTTCTGCCCAAGGCAAATATGGCTTGGCGCAACGAGTTCAAGTATGGCAACTTCTCGGTTGCTGCAATGATTCAGGCCCGTTTGGGCGGTATAGTATTCTCCCGCACCCAGGCTATGCTGGACCGCTACGGTGTTTCCGAGGCGTCGGCCGAAGCCCGCGATGCCGGCTACGTTGTAATAAACGGTTCGGACTATATCGATCCTAACAAGTGGTTTACCGCCATCGGAGGCGGAGACACAGTGCCTCAGTTCTATGTTTACGATGCAACCAACGTCCGCCTGAGCGAACTTACCGTTGGTTACACCTTCCCCAGGAAGTATTTGTGGAATATGTTCGATCTCACTCTGCAGGCTGTAGGACGCAACCTTCTTATGATTTACTGCAAGGCTCCGTTCGACCCTGAAGCAACGGCAACCACCACAAACAACTACTATCAGGGAATAGACTACTTTATGATGCCCGGAACCCGTAATTTCGGATTCAATGTCCGGCTAAACTTCTAAGGAGGACCGAATGATGAAAAAGTACATTATTAAATCTTTGGCCGCTTTAAGCCTGATACTTGTTGTTTCCTGCACCAAGAACTTCGAGCAGTACAACACAGATCCCAACGGAGTAACCAATGACGAGATGCTCCGCGACGGTTATGCCCTCCGCGCAGCTCTTACCGGAATGGCAAGCGCCGTCATCTCTACCGACGTAAATACTACACAGTTTACAGAGTGCCTTCTGGGCGGACCTATGGCAGGTTATCTTGCAGACTCCAACCAGGGCTTCCGTAATACGATATCCAATTACAACCCTACTGACAACTGGACCAACGTCCTTTTGTCCAGCAGCCGTATCATACCTACCTTCTACTCCAACTACGGAGACCTCAGCAATATGACGGAGGATCCTATCCTTCTGTCCATAGCAAAGGTTCTGAAGGTTGCCGTGCTTCACCGCGTTGCCGACACTTACGGTCCTATCCCTTACAGCCAGATAGGTATCGGCGGCAAGATCCAGGTGCCTTACGACAGCCAGGAGCAGGCATACAAGAATATGATTGCGGACCTTGACGAAGCAATCGAGGTACTGTCGGCCAACAGAGCTGCCACCATCAACCCTTCCGCCGATGTGGTATTCTCCGGACGCATAGAGAAATGGGCGAAATTCGCCAATTCCCTCAAGCTCCGTCTGGCCCTCAGAATGTCTTATGCCGATCCTGCCGCAGCACAGAAGGCAGCAGAGGAGGTTATGGCCGACGAGGTAGGTCCTATGACTTCAAATGCAGACAATGCAACCTACGACAACTTCAACGCCAATGCCAAGAACCCGTTCTATGTAGTTCAGGTAGAATACAACGGCGGTGACTCGATGGCTGCCGCAGACATCATTGCCTATATGAACGGTTACAACGATCCCCGCAGGGCCGCATACTTCAATCCTTCCCAGTTCGAGGGTTATGAGTATGTAGGACTCCGTCACGGTATCGTAATGCCTGCAAACGACGTTATGCACAAGTTCTCCACCATCAAGATATCTATGGACAGCCCGTTCGTATGGATGAACGCAGCCGAGGTCGCCTTCCTTAAGGCAGAGGCCGTAGCCGTGTTCGGATTCAATATGGGCGGCACTGCCAAGGATTTCTATGAGGAAGGCATCCGCCTGTCCTTCGCCCAGTGGGGTGTGGCCGGCGCCGATGATTACATCGCCGATGCAACCAGCAAGCCCGGAATCTATACAGACCCTACCGGAAGCAACGGTTACAGCGGCTCCTTGTCCGATATTACCATTGCCTGGGACGATAACGCTACTGTTGAGAGAAAACAGGAGAAGATTATGATCCAGAAGTGGATTGCCAACTGGCTCATAGGAAATGAGAGCTGGGCTGACATCCGCCGTACAGGCTATCCTCACATCATTCCTGCAACCGACGAGGGCAACAAGTCCAATGGCTTGGTTGATTCCCAGATGGGCGCACGCAGAATGAAGTATCCGTCAGATGAATATGTGAACAACGCAGACAACATCAGGTCTGCTGTGGCCAAACTCGGCGGCGCCGACGAAATGGCAACACGTACCTGGTTCGACTGTAAAAACTTCTAGGAGGACCATTTATGAAAGCTATATTTAAATTTATTTGTGTCGCTTCGGCAATGGTTCTTTGTCTTGCTGCCTGTGACAAATGGACAGAAACAGAATCTGTTACCGTAGAGTATCCTTCCCTTAAGGAGAAGAACCCTGCGCTTTACGAGCAGTACCTCAAGGGTGTTCGCACTTACAAGAGTATTAACCATCAGGTAATGATCGTGAAGTTCGACAATAAGGAGACCTTGCCTGTAGGCCGCGGCGATCATCTGAGCTGCCTTCCCGACAGCGTAGATTACGTTATCCTTAACAATCCGGAGCAGATTACTCCCATTATCGCAGAGGAAATGGTGGAAATCCGCAAGGAAAAGGCTACCAAGGTGCTGATGAACGTAAGTTATCCGGCTTTGGAGGCCAGGTATAACGCAATGATTGCAGACGAAGAGCAGACCCACGGAAGCGCCGTGAATACTCAGGAGCGCTTTGTAGAGTGGATGGCAGAAAACGTTGCCAAAGTTGTTGAACTTTGCCCCCTGAACGGGTTCGATGGCCTTAACGTCATCTATACCGGCCTCAATCCCAACTCTATGGCCGCATCTGCACTTGAGCTTGCAAAAGAAAGGCAGGAGAGTTTCTTTGGCGCCATCAACGCTTGGCGCGAGGAGAATCCCAATGCCGTTGTCTTCTTTGAGGGCGTACCCAAGAATGTGATTTGCCAGACCGAGGCTGTTTCCGGCGCAAAATTCATCATCGCCCAGGCCGAATCGGTAACCAATGTAACCGGTTTGTCCTACGTTGTAAAGCAGCTGATAGCCGATGATGTTCCTGCCGACAGGTTCGTGATAGGCGTTACCGCAATCGATATCACCGATCCTACCAACCTTAACGGTATCTTCGGAGATACAAATGCCATTCTGGGCTCTGCCGCCTGGGCTGTTCTGCCTGAATCCGATTATACAAAAGCCGGAGTCTGCGTAAACCACGCCCAGTTCGACTACTACAATGTCACCAAGGCTTATGGTAATATATGCAAGGCGATATCTACTATGAATCCTTCACCAGTCAAATAAGGAGGTTAGATATGAAAAAGATCAAATATGCAATATCCGCCCTTTGCGGTCTTATGCTCCTTGGAGCCTGCCAGACCGAGAAAGACGCGATGGAGGAGCAGCACTTCTCTAACAAGTTGTATATCAATATCGGAAGTACTTCGGAGGAGATACTCGTAAAGCCGGGCGATCCTGCCGTTAACAGGTCGTTGTCAATTGCAACCGCAAAACCTGTAGAGAAGGCAATCAGCGGTACTTTCGTTGCAGATAACAGCTATATTGTAGATTACAAGAAAATATATGGAGATCCCGATGCACAGGTACTTCCTCACAAGTACTGCACCATCGAGAATCCTACGGTAACCATCGCCCCGGGAACAAATGTTTCCGCATCGGCATCCATCAGCTTCGAAGGAGTTTCAGAACTTGACAGAAACATAGTATATGTTATGCCGATAGTTTTGAAGAACGTTACCGACATCAACGTAATCGCACCCAAGACCGTCGTTTACTACATCTTCAAGGGAGCGGCTCTTATCAATGTCGTTTGCAATTTCACAGAGAACCGCGCAGGCGCCCAGACCTGGAATACTCCTGCGAAGTTCCAGGGAATGAGGCAATTTACCGCAGAGGCGCTGGTACGCCAGAATCAGGCCGGAAAACTCATCTCTACCATTATGGGCGTAGAGGGACACTTCCTCCTCCGTATCGGAGACTCGGGAGTTCCGGACAATCAGCTCCAGATTGCTTCTTCTACCAACCTTACCAACTCCAATATGCAGCTTACTCTTGGCAAGTGGACCCACATCGCCTGCGTATATGACGCCGGTTATGTTACTGTTTACTTCGATGGCCGCAAGGTTCTGGACAGAGGAAACTGCGGACGTACTTCCGTTACCTGGGGAGCTTATGGCTCGGATAAGGGCGAGAGCTCAGGCCGTTATTTCTGGCTTAGTTATTCTTATGCCAGCGACCGTTATCTTGACGGTGAATTGTCAGAGGTCCGTATTTGGGACTACTGCCTCACCCAGGAAGAAATCAACGCGCCTAACCACTTCTATACCGCTGATCCTACCTCCGAGCATCTTATCGCTTACTGGAAGATGGACGACGGAGGTGGCGTAATTCTTAAAGATTCCAGCCCCAACGGTAACGATCTCACCCTTGATACGCCTACCAGGTGGCCCAAGGTAAGTCTTCCCGAAGATTAATAAAACTTGGAGAAATGATTATGAAAAAAATACTGTTTTATGCAAGTTTCATCTGCCTTGGCGCATGGTTCACCGGCTGTACCGATGATATCGTCGTGGACAAAGTAGATGAAGAGGCCTATGACAATGTAACCAATGTCATAGTGTCTGTAAGGGACGGAAAGACAATGAAGGGCGAAACTATCGTTGATATGTATGCCGATCCTTACGAGACATCCATCGTGGCGGTGATGAGCCAGGCTCGTTACCTTCCTACCGATGTGGTGGTTTCGTACGATGCGGCTTATGCCGACGAATACAACGCTGCTCACGGAACTTCTTTCCAGCTCTTCCCCGAGGATAAAGTAAGCATAGAGGCTGACGGTAAAATGACCATTACCGCCAAAAATATGAAGTCTGACGGCGTAAATCTTACGATTGAACCCTTTGACGACACTCAGGAGGCAACCTACATCCTCCCCGTCAGGATTAAATCCAAGAGCCGCGTGGCAGCTACTTCCGAGGTTGACGATCACCTTGTATATCTGGTGAAGAACCGCTCCGGACAGAGCCGTCCCCGTCACGCCGACAAGAAACTCATCTGCTGGCTTGAGGTCAACAATACCAATCCTCTGAATATGTTGCAGTTCGAGACCGAAGACGGCGATCTCCTGGTAGATTATGTAGTGCTTTTCGCCTTCAATATCAACTATGACAAGGAGAAAGGAGAGGTTTACATCTATGCTAACCCTCAGTGCCAGTATATCCTTGACCACTACGACGAGGTTATCAAGCCTCTTCGCGACAGAGGTATCAAGGTTATCATAAGTATTCTTGGCAACCACGACGAGTCCGGTCTTGCTCAGCTCAGCGACCTTGGCGCACGTGAATTTGCAAAGAAAGTTGCCGCTTTGTGCAATGGCTACGGATTTGACGGTGTTAACTACGACGACGAGTATTCCAACTCTCCCGACCTTAACAACCCTCTGTTCACACGCCGCTCGCAGGCTGCCGGCAACCGCCTTTTCTTCGAGACCAAGAAGGCTCTTCCCGACAAGGAGATGGTTTCTTACCAGTATGGTTATGCACTTGGCAACGCCCCAGTTGACGGAGTTGACCCTGCCGACTATATGGACATCTTCAACGGCGACTATGGCAGGAAGGGCGTAGCTTATGGCAATGCTTCTTTGGCTGCCTGCTCATATCAGTCCAGCGAGTTCGCTCAGTGGAGATATGCTCCTACCGCTGCCGAGGTTACAAACTTTGTGAATTCCCAATACGGTTTCTGGATGATATTCTCTCTGTGGAATTCTCCCAGTACACACGAGCGCGACTGGAAGTCAATGTGCATACTCTCCGAGGGTATGACAGGTTCTACACTTAAGAAGCCTCAGTACTACTATCCCGAGACCAAGTCTCTTTCTACAAACCCTATTGATTGGTAAAAATTAAGAAGCTATGAAAAATATATTCAAATATATGATTGCAATAGCCGTTTTCACGGCAGCAGTTGCTTCCTGTACCGACGACGAGGAGATTGTAGGAACCTTGGATAGGGGAGGATACTTCCTTAACAGACGTTCATTGTCCCTTATCAAAGGAACTACCGGTAACCTTTACGCTACCAAAGCTCCCAAGTCAGACCCCGCTACTGTTTCCTGGACGTCTGAAGACCCTTCAGTGGCATCGGTAAGCGACGATGGTTTGGTTACCGCCCTTCACTCCGGCGAAACCGTTATCCAAGCCAAGATCGGCGACGTGATTCTTAAATGTAATGTTGACGTAACATCTCCGGTTACTTCGGTAGTCCTGAGCAATCACGATGTAGAGTTGGACAAGGGCGATTCCTTCCAGCTTTCTTATGAGATTGGTCCGGACGACATCAATGTTCCCATAGAGGTTATCTGGTCTTCTTCCGACGACAATATCCTTACGGTATCGTCCGATGGTTTGGTAAATACCCATCTCGGAGGCCGTGGAATGGCTGTTATAAAGGTTAATGACGTTACCGACGTCTGCAACTTCTTTATACACTGCTATCCTACCGGCGTGCAGATTCCTGAGGATGACGCATCCATCAAGGTTGGCGAGACCGCACAGTTTACCTATGAGATTCTGCCTGCCGACAACACGGAGGAACTTGATATAGCCTGGTCTGTGGACAACGAAGAAATTGCTTCCGTAGATCAGACAGGTCTTGTTACCGGTTTGCATCCCGGCGTAGTTACCGTTACCGTTACTGCCGGAGAATTCACGGCACAGAAGACAGTTACTATCTCTGCCGCTACGGTTGTCCTGAGACCTCTCAGCGCTGAACCTACAACTGAAGGCTTGGCTACCATAGAGTTCACCGGAAGGGCTTACTACTACAACGGAACATACGGAATGTATATTTACAGGAACGAGCCGTTCACGGTATCTGTACCTGAGGGATACAAGATTACCAGAATAGAGATGAACCAGACTTCCACCTACCGTGCTCCTAACGTAAATACCGGTAGCATAACAAGGAGCGGTCAGGTATCTGTCTGGACACCAAGCTCTACAAGTCCTAATGTTTCAAGCGTTACCTTCACCCCGTCCAACACGACGCGTGCAAATACCTGGACGGTAACGTATGAATAATTAACTATTTCTATTTCGTTCGGTGCCGGTTATCGGCAGGGCTGAGAAGCCGGCACCTTTTTTATTTATGGAACCGGCGAAACCGGTAATATCTCTCTCTGATTTTACGGCTCTGTACGAACAGTACAGCGGTCGTTTCACCGATATTGCTTTTTCTTATCTTCAGGATAGGAAGGAGGCAGAGGATGTCGTGTCCGAAAGTTTCATAGCTTTCTGGGACCACAGATATCAGGAACCTCTGCCGGAGAAGTTGCCGGCCTACATATTAGGAATTGTAAAAAACAAGTGCCTCGATGTCCTGCGCTCCAGAAAGAGCCATCAGAAGAGGACGATGAATATCTATACCCAGGCCTGTCTGGACGCCCAGATAAGGCTGCTGGAAAATGATTCCCTCACGGGAAAACTGTTCCAGGACGAGGTTACGGAGATATTCCAAAGGGAGCTGGAGCGAATGCCAAGGCTTACGGCACATATCTTTTATGCATCCCGCATAGAAGGTAAGACCTATAAAGAAATTGCATCGTCCCTTGGGATATCCGTAAGAACGGTTACGCGCGAAATACAAAATGCCTTGTCGATTCTGCGTAAATCGCTCAAGGATTATCTTTTGTGTTAGTTATTGTTTCTATTTTCTGGCCGCACGCCTTTCCCGACGTGATTTCCTGAGGGAAGATGCGCTTTCTACAAGCATCTGATCCGCAAGTATGCCGCGCGCTGCAAGCACGTCAAGAATGACGCATACAAGCGGGAACACGGCCTTTAGCCTGAAAATAAAAATCTCCTGTCCGATTGAGAAATAATCTTTGGCTATCCAGGCTTGGAGGGCCAGGGTGACTATTGTCAGGAGGGCGGTTGTCCTGAATTGGAAGACCAGGAACCTGGGGGTCGATATCGCCAGTATGCTGAGCAGCAGAATAACTATAAGCAGTATCAGCTGAGCTATGCTGTCTGTGAATTTTATTGCCTCAAGTACGTCACCATCGGCATTGGTAGCTATGGCCTCGTAAGAGAAAAACAAGATTATGGTGAGTATGGTCGATATCGCCAGATATAGGGTTTGAGCTCTTTGCCACATAGTATCGTTCTTTAGTATTCGTTTGCAAAAATAGGAAATATCGGCCTAAAAATAGAAAAATAATCTTATATTTGCTTTCTAATACCATTTAATTATGAGAATAGCTGAATCTGAACTTATAATCAATCCGGACGGCTCTGCGTTTCATATCCACATTCGCCCGGAGGAACTTGCAGACACTGTAATCCTTGTAGGAGATCCCAGCCGCGTAGATATGGCTTCGGAGTTCCTTACTGATATTGAATTCCGCCACGCATCCCGCGAGTTTGTATCCATAACCGGAAAGTATAACGGAAAGCGCATTACCGTGCTCTCTACCGGTATAGGTACAGACAACATAGACATCGTAATGAACGAGCTGGATGCCCTTGCAAACATAGACTTCAATACAAGGGAGATTAAACCGGAGCACAGGACTCTTACGGTGCTCAGAATCGGAACCTGCGGTGCGGTACAGAAAGATATTCCCATCGGTGCGGCCATTTTCTCACATATTTCGGTTGGTTGCGACGGCCTTCTAAACTGGTATGGAAACCGCGAGAACATTACTATCGCGCCTATGGAGGAAGCTTTCAAGAAGCACGTTGGCTGGAACAAATACCTTCCTTCTCCTTACTTCGTAAGGGCCAGCCAGAAGCTCATAGACAAGTTCAAGAACGATACCGTAAAGGGCGTTACCATCTGCGCATCCGGTTTCTACGGCCCTCAGGGCAGGGTTCTCCGTATGCCTTTGGCTATGCCGGATATGGTATCCAAGTTTGAGTCTTTCCGTTACGAGGATTATCGTATCACCAACTTTGAGATGGAGGGCTCCGCTCTTGCCGGAATCTGCAAACACCTTGGCCACGAAGCCGGAACAGTTTGCTGCGTAATTGCAAACAGGTACCTCAAGAGTAGCAATCCTGATTATAAGGCACTCGTACGCAATCTCGTACATCTGGCACTTGACAGACTCACCGAGTAGTATTTACCGAACATAATAAAAGAATGGAATTAAAAGTCTCGGATAATCTTAACGGGATAATTGGTTATGCCCGTGAGGAAGCTATGCGCACGGGTAGTTACGGCATCGGGCCGGACCACCTGCTGCTGGGAATCATCCGCCATAAAGAGAATGACGCCGCAACCGCCCTGTCCTCTATGGACGTGGATTTGCAGCAGCTTAAGTCATTCATAGACAGCAGGGTGTTCACCAACGAGCGCATTCCTTATTCCGAGCTTGAGAACATTACATTCTCCCGCGCCGCGCAAAACGTGCTGAGCCTTACGATTCTGGAGGCTACAAGGCTTCGCAGCCCGGAGGCCGATGCGATTCACCTTCTGCTGGCTTTATGCAGGACTACGGGCAGTTACGGCCAGTCTTTCCTGCGGAGCGTAGGAGTAGATTACGGACGCATCCTGGTTTGGATGTCAGAAAACGGCCTGTCACCGGAAATGCCCCAGAGGCAAGGGAACGATCGGCCCCAGGAAAATGAAGATGAGGCCGATGGTGATGAACCCCAGGGTGAAGGCGGTGCCAAGAGTTCTGCGGTAGATGAGTTTGGCTATGACCTTACAAAGGCCGCGCGTGAGGGTAAACTTGACCCCGTGGTCGGCCGTGAGGATGAGATTTCTAGGGTGATAGAGATTCTTGGCCGAAGGAAGAAAAACAATCCTATGCTGATAGGCGAGCCCGGAGTAGGCAAGAGTGCCATAGTAGAAGGTATCGCCCTTAAAATCGCCTCCGGAGAAATATCGCCCTCGCTGGCAAAGAAACGCATCATCTCGCTTGACATAGCCTCCGTAGTAGCCGGTACCAAGTACCGCGGAGACTTTGAAAAGCGCGTAAAAAACATAATCGAGGCTGCTTCGTCCGACCTGGAACTGATTCTCTTCATAGACGAGTTCCATACAATAGTCGGCGCCGGCGGTGCCCAGGGCAGTCTGGACGCTGCAAATATGCTTAAGCCCGCCCTTGCACGCGGGGAAATCCAGTGCATTGGCGCCACCACCGTAGATGAATTCACCAAAATCGTAGAGAAAGACGGAGCCCTTGACCGCCGCTTCCAGAAGATTCTTGTGGTTGCCCCGGACGTGCCCCAGTCCATTGCGATACTGGAAAGGCTCAAGCCAAATTACGAGCAGTTCCACGGAGTGGTTTACTCAGAGGATGCCATTTCTGCCTGCGTAAAACTTACTGACAGATACATCAGCGACAAATCGCTGCCTGACAAGGCCATTGATGCCCTTGACGAGGCCGGCTCTATGGTTAGGCTTACTTCCGGAGGGCGCCGCGGACGTTCCAATGTGGTCAGTGCGGAGGATGTGGCTACTGTAGTGTCTAAAATGACAGGCATTCCTGTAAACAAGGTTGCGGAAAGCGAGGCGGGACGAATCCTAAAGATGAAAGACCGCCTGCAGTCCAAAATCATAGGTCAGGACGCGGCGATAGATACAGTTGTAAGCGCAATCAGACGCAACAGGTCAGGTCTTAAAGACCCCGGCCGTCCTATTGGCTCCTTCCTGTTCTTCGGACCTACCGGAGTTGGAAAGACACGCCTTGCCAAGTGCCTGGCGGAACTGCTGTTCGATTCTGAAGATAACATTGTCCGCCTGGATATGAGCGAGTATATGGAGAAGTTCTCCGTAAGCCGCCTCATTGGCGCTCCTCCCGGATATGTGGGTTACGAGGATGGCGGACAGCTTAGCGAGCGGGTACGCCGCAAACCTTATTGCGTAGTGCTTTTGGACGAGATAGAAAAGGCTCATCCCGACGTTTACAATATCCTGCTTCAAGTTCTGGATGACGGACGCCTTACAGACAGCGAGGGCCGTACCGTGAACTTTAAGAATACCATCGTCATTATGACTTCCAACGTGGGAAGCCGTGACCTTGAGGCTTATGGCAGCGGAATTGGCTTTGCCACTGCCGGCAGAGATGTGGAGAAGAACCGCGAGAAGGTGCTGGAGAAGGCCATTAAGACCGCCTTTCCTCCGGAGTTCATAGGCCGTGTTGACGAGAAGGTTTACTTTAACAACCTGGCCAAGGAAGACATAGAAAAGATAATAGACATAGAACTCAAGGGGCTTCGCTCAAGAGTTCAGGAAGCCGGGTACGAACTGCGCGTTACCGATGCCGCCAGGCGTTTTGTGGCCGAGGCTGGCTTTGATCCCGCCTTTGGCGCCCGTCCTCTGAAGAGGGCTATTTCCAAGTACATAGAAGACCCTGTGTCGGAATTCATCATCACGGACAGTATGCTGAGCCGCAGCAAGAAGGGCGACGCGGTGCGTACCATACGCGTAGGGCTAACCAGGGACAAGGAGAACACGTCGGTTTCGCTGGCTTAAACATCCATCATCAATACGGAAAATTACTGATTCTGGGCTTTGATATCGCTGATTTCAAGGCCCAGATCGCTCATCATACCGATAAGGGTTTCAACTGCCTGAGAATTTGTCATTATGCTGCCAAGGGCGGCGCTTATTGTAAGTTCTGTGTTCATAGTTCTTCTCTTTTTTTTGCAAAGATACCCCTACGTTGTGCCAAAACATTGCACATAAAAGAAAAATGTTGATTTTTTATACATAACACTTAGTGCATTAAAATTGTATCTTTCCATAAAAAATCCTATCTTTGTATGTTTAAGACTAAAAAGACGAAATAGAGATAAATATGGATATTGAAGAGAAGAAAACCGGTATTATCGAACAGGTGAACATAGACCAGGAAATGCGCAGCGCATACATTGATTATTCAATGTCTGTGATTGTTTCCAGAGCGCTTCCTGATGCACGTGACGGTCTTAAGCCGGTTCAGAGGCGTGTCCTTTTTGGAATGGACGGTCTTGGCCTTAATTATTCCGGACAGACAAAGAAATCTGCCAGAATCGTGGGTGAGGTTTTGGGTAAATTCCACCCCCACGGAGACTCCAGCGTTTACGACGCAATGACAAGGTTGGCTCAGCCTTGGAACCAGAGATATCCGCTGGTTTTCGGCCAGGGTAACTTCGGTTCAATGGATGGTGACTCCGTGGCAGCTATGCGTTACACAGAGGCCAAGTTGGAGAAACTCACAGAAGAGGTTCTTGCAGACATCGACAAAGACACCGTTGACTTCCAGCTTAACTTTGACGATACCATAGAAGAGCCCACAGTCCTTCCTACAAAGGCTCCGCTGCTTTTGCTCAACGGATCGTCAGGTATCGCCGTAGGTATGGCCACGAATATGGCTCCCCATAATCTGGGAGAGGTCTGCGACGCTATCTGCGCATACATAGATAATCCCGATATCGATACTGAAGGGCTTATGCATTATCTCAAGGGCCCGGATTTCCCTACAGGAGGTATCATCCAGGGTACTCAGGGCATCCGTGAGGCTTACGAGACCGGAAGGGGCCGTGTAATTGTAAGGGCAAAAACAGAGATAGAAGTTGCAGACAACGGCCGCGAAACCATCGTCGTAACCGAAATTCCCTATATGGTCAACAAGAAAGACATGATAGAGAAGATTGGCCAGATGGTAGAGGAAAAGAGAATAGAGGGCATAACCTATATCAACGATGAGTCTTCCCGCGAGGGTATCCGCGTTGTGATCAGGGTTAAGCAGGGCTCCAACTCAAACGTTGTGCTCAACACTCTGTTCAAATATACCGCACTTCAGTCCAGTTTTGCAATAAACAACGTGGCTTTGGTCAAGGGCCGTCCTATGACAATGAGCCTCAAGGATATGCTTAAGACCTTCGTGGACTTCCGTCACGAGGTTGTACTTCGCCGTACCCGCTTCGATCTTGAAAAAGCCAAGAAGCGCGCCCACATCCTTGAAGGACTTCTCAAAGCCATCGACGTAATTGATGAAATCATAAAGATAATAAGGGCTTCCGGCAGCGTTGACGAGGCTAAGGAAGAACTTATAAGGACATTCGGCTTCACGGAGGCACAGGCTTCGGCCATCGTAGAAATGAGGCTGCGTCAGCTCACCGGCTTGGAGCGCGAGAAACTCCAGGCAGAGTACGACGAACTTGAGAAATTCATCGCTTACTGCAACGAGGTTCTGGCAAACGAGTCAATGCAGATGGACATCATCAAGAACGAGACTCTCGAGCTCAAGAACAAGTATGCAGACAAGCGCCGCACAGAGATTACCCTCAGCGCTGACGAGTTCAATCCTGAGGACTTCTATGCAGACGAAGACGTGGTTATCACCATTTCACACTTCGGGTACATCAAGCGTACTCCTCTTACCGAATTCCGCACCCAGAACCGCGGCGGAGTCGGCATCAAGGGCAGCGCCACCAAGGACGAGGACTTCATAGAGCACGTTTACGTAGCCAATATGCACAGCACCCTGTTGCTCTTCACGGAGCAGGGTCTCTTCTACGGACTTAAGGTTTACGAGATTCCCGAAGGCTCCCGCACCTCAAAGGGCAGGGCTATCCAGAACATACTCAACCTGTCGGCGGACAATAAGGTTCAGGCTTACCTGAACATCCCCACAATGAAGGACGAGGACTTCCTTGCAAGCCACTACATCGTTCTTGCAACCAAGAGGGGAACCATCAAGAAGACACTTCTGGAGAAGTACCGCAACTATCGCCGCAACGGAGACGGAGTACGCGGAATCATTATCCACGAGGGCGACGAACTCATTGGCGCAGAACTTACTGACGGTAAGGATCAGCTCCTGATCGCAGCCCGCAACGGACGTTGCGTACGCTTCAACGAAGAGGATGCAAGACCTCTCGGCAGAACCTCCGCCGGCGTTCGTGGCATCAATATTGATGATGACGATGAGGTTATAGGAATGATCAAGTTCTCTCCCGAGGCTCCGGACGTAGATAATCACACCGTGCTTGTAGTGAGCGAAAACGGCTTTGGAAAGCGTACAGGAGTTGATGAATACAGGATTACCGCCCGTGGAGGAAAGGGAGTCAAGACGCTTAACATTACCGATAAGACCGGAAAGGTAGTAGCCATAAAGAACGTTACTCCTGACAACGATCTTATGATTATAAACCAGAGCGGACTCACCATAAGGATGTCGGTAAACGATATCCGCGAGGCCGGAAGGGCAACCCAGGGCGTCAAGCTCATCAACCTTAAGGAGGGCGACACTATTGCAGCGGTTTCTGCAGTGGCAGGCGCTTCCGAAGAGGAACCTAAGACAGAATAGTAACACATAATAGTAATATTTCTTATGAAAAAAATTCTTTTAGTGCTGGCTCTCGTAGCCACCGTACAGATTGCACAGGCCCAGAAGCACGAGGCTGCCAAGAAGGCTGTCGATGCTGCAGAACTTGCTACCCAGAACCCCAAGAAGGCTGCTAAGGGCGCAACCTGGCTGAAACTTGCAGAGGCTTACGTTAAAGCTTATGACGTTCCCGCAGGAAACCTTTGGATTGGCGCATCTCAGTCTGACCTTATGCTCGTACTAGGCAACCAGAAGCCTATAGCTCAGGAGGAAGTTACAGTTGGAGGCGAGTCTTACTTGAAACTTGTTTACGAAGACAAGGATATTTATATGAGTGCAAACGGCACCGTTGCTTTCTTCAGCGTAACCAAACCTGTTGTAGAGAATGCTCTTGAGAAGGCTGTTGCCGCTTATGCAAAGGCATACGAACTGGAGCCCAAGAAAGAGAAGGAAATCGCCGACGCTATCTCCAATATCGCTGCAAAGATCAACACAGAGGCTGTAAGTTTCTACAATCTCGGTGACTTTAATTCTGCAAGCGAGAGCTTCGAGAAAGCTTCCATCGCAAGCGAGACCGCTCCTCTTGCACAGATAGATACCAACGCAGTTTACAATGCAGGTCTTGTTGCCCTCCAGGCGCTCAACTACGAAAGGGCAGAGAAATTCTACAAGAAGTGCTACGACATCGGTTATTATTCCGATAACGGTGATGTATTCAACCGTCTTGCAGAAATCAAACTCCACCAGGGCGACACTCTTGCTGCAAAGGGTTATCTCACAGAGGGTTTCGAGAAGTATCCTGAGAGCCAGGGCATCCTCATCGGCCTTATCAACTTCTACATTGGTTCAGGCGACGATCCCAAACAGCTCTTCCAGCTCATCGACGCAGCTAAGCACAACGAGCCTAACAACCCTTCACTTTATTACGTAGAGGGTAACTGCTATCTCCAGCTTGGCGACATCGAGAACGCGTCAAAGGCTTACGACGCTGCAGCTACAATCGATCCTAACTACGAGTATGGTTATATCGGAAAGGGAATTATGTTCTACGATATGGCCGTTGAGGCTCAGAAGAAGATGATGAGCGACATTATCTCCGATGCAGAGTACAACGAGCTCCAGAAAGTATTCGAGTCCTCCCTGCGCAATTGCATCGAGCCTTTCGAGACTGCTTTCAACCTTACCAAGAACAGCGATATCAAGCCTACCCTCGCAGAGTATCTTAAGAACGCATACTTCCGTTTCCGTGACGAGACTCCGGAGAACCTTGAGAAGTATCAGTTCTATGACAAGTTTGCAAAGGGCGAGTAATCGCTTGACAGCATAAAAATAGAAGGATCGGCCAGCGGGCCGATCCTTCTTTATTGTTTCTGCTTGTTGTCGAAGGCCTTGACAATTTTTCCCACAAGGGGATGCCTTACGATATCGTTATTGTTAAAGAAGATGGTGGTGATGCCCTTTATATCCTTCAGCAGGCTTATGCCCTTCAGCAGGCCGGAATCCTCTTTGTTTGGAAGGTCCACCTGGCTGGCATCGCCGGTAACGATGAACTTGGCATCAGGCCCCATACGGGTAAGGAACATCTTGAGCTGGCCTATATTCGTATTCTGAGCCTCGTCCAGAATGACGCAGGCCCTGTCCAAAGTCCTTCCCCTCATATAGGCCAGAGGGGCAATCTGTATGGTACCGTCGGACATAAACTCCTGCAGACGCTTGCTTGGAATCATATCCCCAAGGGCATCGTACAGAGGCTGAAGATAGGGATCCAGCTTGTCCTTAAGGTCTCCCGGCAGGAAGCCCAGCCTCTCGCCGGCCTCCACGGCCGGACGGGTGAGTATTATCCTTTTTATCTCCCTGTTCTTAAGGGCCCTTACGGCAAGGGCGATGGCTACGTAGGTTTTGCCTGTTCCGGCAGGGCCAAGGGCAAAGATCAGGTCGCTATCAAAATAAGCCTTCACCATCTCCTGCTGGGTCTTTCCGCGTGCCCTGATGGGCTTTCCGTCGGTGCCGTGAACAATTATGGCATCTCCGCTCAGGCGGAACTTCTCCGGAGAATTCTCCCCGTCGAACAGGGCTTCTATATCGTAAACCGTAAGGTTCAGCTTGCGCTTGCGCATCTCCAGAAGCTCGGCAAAGCGAATGTTGAATTCCTCTATCTGGCTGGAGCGCCCCTCCAGCATAAGCTCGCTTCCGCGAGAAACCACCTTGAGCCCGGGAAAATAAGTGCAGAACTCTTCCAGCAGCTTATTTCCAACTCCAAACACTGCAACCGGATCAACTCCTTCAAGGGTAATTTTATGCTTCATATCTATTCTTTTCCTATTCCTGTTTTGGCCTTGACCCTTCTAAGGGTAGCCATCATATTATCGTAATCTTTACCATTAATCCAAAGGTTCCTCTTTCCCTCGCGCTCCCTTACAATCACCGTCTTA
>JBGVAW010000009.1:0-5922 GCA_045224955.1 Candidatus Cryptobacteroides sp. | reverse complement strand
ACGGTCTTACGACCATTTTCTTTATACTCTGCTGATTTTCTTCATTAAAACCTCTAATGCTTTCTCTCATTATTGTCAATGATCTCTCCACTGATTTCTCAAATGGGCTGCAAAGATACGGACTTTTTTTTAACCTCCAAATCTTTTTTTAGTTTTTTTTGCTAAATTTGTTTTATGAAAAATTTCCTAGCCCTTGATTGCGGCGCTACATCCTGCCGCGCCATTCTGGCAACCTTCAAAGAAGCACCTGATTCAGAATGCATAAGCCGTCTTGTAGAGTTCAAAGAGGTATGCCGTATCCCAAATGTATTGTTTAACAAAGAAGGAAAATACTTCTGGGACATAGAGGCCATCTTCAAAAGATTCGTCATCTGCATAAGGTCTCTCCCGGAGAAACCGGACTCAATAGGCATAGATACCTGGGGCGTGGACTTCGGCCATATCGGCCCCCATGACAAAATGCTTGGAATGGCAAGGGCCTACAGGGATCCTTACACCACCGGCATACCGGAAGAGATATTCAAGAATCATATCGGAGCAGAGGAACTCTACAGCCGCACCGGCCTGCAGGTCCTCAACTTCAACTCCCTCTTCCAGATGTACGCACAGAAGAAAGAGAACTATCAGCCCTATATGCAGGCAGAAAATATTCTCTTCATACCCGACCTTCTCATTTGGATGTTCACCGGGAAAAGGGTTTGCGAGTTTACGGAAGGTTCCACATCGGGCCTCATCGACCCGCGCACGCGAGAGATTGACGCAAAGGTTGCAGAAAGCATCGGCATAGATAAAAATCTTATTGCACCTATTGTTCATCCCGGCCAGTTTATCGGTTATACAAAGGATGATCTTGGAATCGGGAAGATACCTGTCGTTGCCGTGGCATCACACGATACGGCGTCGGCTATAGCCGCCGTGCCTGCGGAAGATGAGAATTTCGCCTACCTATCCAGCGGCACGTGGAGCCTTATGGGCGTGGAGACGCAGGAACCTGTGCTCACAAAGGAAAGCTTTGAGGAGAATTTTACCAATGAGGGCGGAATAGACGGAAGCATCTGCTACCTTAAGAATATTACAGGTATGTGGCTTCTGGAAGAATGCCGCCGCAAGTGGAAGGAGCAGGGCATCAACTGTACCTATAATAATATAGTGGAGTGGGCCAAGGCAGAGAAGGACTTCCCCGGACGCATCAACCCGGATGATCCCAGGTTTGCAAACCCCAAGGATATGGAGGCCGAGATTGCGTCGGTAAGCGGGGCAAAAACACCTCAGCAGATAGTAAGCTGCATATACCAGAGCCTGGTTCAAAGGTATCAGGACGTGCTGGAAAGGCTTAGAAAACTTACAGGCAAACGCATAGAGCGCCTGCATATTATTGGAGGAGGCAGCGCCAACGAGTATCTTAACCAGCTTACGGCCGACAAGTTAGGCATTACCGTTGTGGCAGGCCCCACCGAGGCTACGGCCATAGGCAATATCCTTATTCAGGCGCGTGCCGCCGGTCTTGTAAAGGACAAGGCTCAGATGCGCAGCCTTGTAAGCAAAATGTTCCACGTAAAAGTATTCAAACCACAGATATGAAATCAATTTTAGACAATCGCCCTGCCCTTGCGGCAGAAATTGGCAAAGTAGCGGAAGTAGCCGGCTATCTTTGGCAGAAGGGTTGGGCAGAGCGCAATGGCGGCAACATCACCATCAACATCACCCACCTTGCGGACGATGCTATGAAGGTTCTTAAGCCCATCACCGAGCCCAGACCCATCGGCCTGCATCTCCCTAATATCAAGGATTGCTGGTTCTATTGCAAAGGCACGAACCGCAGGATGAGGGACCTGGCCCGCGAACCGATGGCCAACGGCTCCATTATCAGGATTTTGCCGGATTGCGAGTCTTATGTCATTGTGGCCGATGCTGACGTTCCCCCCACGTCTGAATTGCCTTCGCATCTTGCGATGCACAACTACCTGCTTGGCAAGGGCTCACCCTACCGCGCCTGCGTGCATACGCACCCGATAGAGCTGGTTGCGCTGACGCACAATGACCAGTGGTTGCAGAAGGACTATGCCACCAAGGTATTATGGTCGATGATTCCGGAGACCAAGGCTTTCTGCCCCCGCGGAGTAGGGATAGTTCCCTATATGCTGCCCGGCAGCACGGAGCTGGCCCAGGCCACCATCGATGCGGTTGACGACAATTACGATGTTGTGCTTTGGGAGAAGCACGGCGTATTTGCGGTTGATGTTGACGTGATGTCGGCCTTTGACCAGATAGACGTGCTTAACAAGAGCGCCCTTATCTACATAGCCGCAAAGAATCTGGGATACACGGCCGACGGTATGACAGACGCCCAGATGCAGGAACTCTCTGAAGTATTTCACTTGCCGAAGTAAACCTATTTTAGAATAACTCTTATCTATGAAGAAGGTTTGTATTTTTTGTTCATCGAGCGACAGTTTGGATAAGAAGTATTCCGATGTAGCCAAAGTCTTGGTCAGCGGCCTTTGCAAGAAGGGATATGCCGTGGTTTCCGGCGGGTCTTACAGAGGCACGATGGGGGTTGTGGCCGATACCGTAAAGGAATGTGGAGGCCACCATATAGGCGTGATGCCGGAGTATATGGCCGGATATCTCTACGACGGCCTTGACGAGGTTATCTGGACCCCTACGATGGGTGAGCGCAAGCGCGAAATGAGAAAAGATACCGATGCCTTGATTGCCCTTCCGGGCGGCATCGGTACACTAGACGAACTAATTGAAGCACAAGTGCTTATTAAGCTTAAAAAATATCCGGAACGCCTTATTCTCCTGAATTTCAACGGCTTCTTCGAGCCCCTTCGCGCCCTGTTGGAGCACTACGTTTCAGAGAATATGCTAACCCCCGGCGACAGGGACATAGCAGAGTTCTTCGACACCCCGGAGGCTATTCTGGAGACACTCTAGGACCGCTTCTCGCATTTGCGGCAGCGGCGAAGGGCGAAGAGAGTCACCATTACAAAGCAAACCAGAGGAAGAGCAAAGCTTACGTTAACCGCAGGATGTCCTGCAACAGTACCAAGGTCTATGATATGACCTTGCAGAGGAGGCAGAAGCGCTCCGCCCACGATAGCCATAACAAGGAAGGCTGCACCAAGGGTGCGGTCTTCTGCGTTTACATCCTCAAGGGCAATGCCGTAAATCGTAGGGAACATAAGGCTCATAAACGCGCTGATGGCTACAAGGCACACCAGGCCGGCAGTACCCACGAAGAGCACGGCGCCCAAAGTGCAGATGCCTGCCAGGATTCCGAATATGGCCAGCAACTTGCGGGAATTCACATATTTCATAAGGAAGGTAGCCACAAAGCGGAAGCACAGGAACATACCCATAGCGATTATATTGTACTTCTGTGCCGTAGCCTTATTTATTCCCAGATTGTCTGCATACTGTATGATGAAGGTCCAGACCATAATCTGCGCGCCAACATAGAACACCTGAGCCAGGACGCCCTCACGATAGGAAACGTTACGCCACAGGCGGCCGATGGTGCCCTTTGAGCGAACCTCCGTACCGGTAGAGCCAGGCATCTTGGTAAGGGCGATAACTGCCAGCATCAACACAACTATAACTCCAAGAGCCACATAGGCATCGCGGATGACGGCAAGGTCGTGTACCCTCTCCTGAGCCTTGACAGCCTCCGGCAGAGTGTCGAATATCAGTTTGCCGGCAGCGTCACGGTGCTTGTCGCTTAGCAGCCCGGGGAGCACAACCCAGGAAGCCACCGCCATACCGGCCAGCGAGCCCATAGGGTTGAAGGCCTGGGACAGATTCAGTCTGCGGGTTGATGTTTCCCTGTCTCCCAGCGAGAGAATGAAGGGATTTGCCGTAGTCTCCAGGAAGGCCAGACCGAAGGTAAGGATGTACAGAGACAGGCAGAAGAAGGTGAAACTCTGTAACGATGCCGCCGGAATAAATAGGAAGGCGCCCAGGGCATAAAGCATAAGCCCTAAAAGGATTCCTCTCTTATAGCTGTACTTCCTTATGAACAGCGCCGCAGGGATAGCCATAGTGGCATATCCGCCGTAGAAGGCGAACTGAATAAGCGAAGCCTTGGCGGCAGAAAGCTCCATAATTGTCTGGAAGCTGGCCACCATAGGATTGGTGATATCATTGGCAAAGCCCCAGAGGGCAAAGAGCGACGTTATAAGGATGAACGGCAGGATGACCGGCCGCCCAACCAGTTTTGTTTTTGCTGACATTACTTGTAGATTGGTCCAAAGTTAGCGCAAGCCCTGTAGTCTGCACCCTCCTTATCCATTCCGAAGGCATTCCAGGCAGCCGGACGGAAGATGTCTTTATCGGGAATATTATGCATACATACAGGTATTCGGAGGATGGAGCAAAGGGTGATGAGGTCTGCACCGATATGGCCATAGGCGATGGCTCCGTGGTTGGCACCCCAGTTATTCATTACGCTGTAAACATCCTTGAAGGCATCCTTAGTGGGATCTGTGCGGGGAACGAACCAGGTGGTAGGCCAGGTGGGGTCTGTGCGCTTGTCAAGGATGTCGTGCATATCCTTGGGGAGTTCGGCTGTCCAGCCCTCTGCTATCTGAAGCACGGGACCAAGGCCGCTTACCATATTAAGACGCATCATAGTCATAGGCATTCCGCCTCGGGTCACAAAGTGTGCGGAATAACCGCCGCCGCGGAAGTAATCGCGATCTGCAGGCATCCAGTTGGTTGCCTCCAGGCAGGCCTTTACGTCAGCATCGTCCATATCCCAAGGGGCCTTGATGGTAGGCTTGCCATCCTTGCCGGTCATAGCGCCGGTAGCGTCCAAAGTGGTGGCTCCGGAGTTGATAAGATGGATGAAGCCGCCTGCGGCAAGTCCTTCCGGGGCCTTTCCGGTAACACGCTTTACAGCATCAGGGCTCCAATATGTGCGCACGTCGCTGAACATTACTCCGCGGCCTGTCAGCAGGTGGCCGAACAGCATAGAAAGTCCGTTAAGGGAATCGTTCTCGGTAGCCTGGTTGTAAGGCTCGCGTATGCCGTTCCAGTCAAAGGAAGAGCACATCAGGGACTCGGGGAAGTCGAAGTTCGGCTTGTAGTCCGTCCACTGCCTCTGACCCTGAACACCGCCGGCAATGGCGTTGTGACCAAGCGCCTCTTCCTTGTAGCCCATTTCCAGAAGCTTGGGATTTCCGTACATCAAATCCCTGATTATCATCATATTCTTTACGGTGAACTCCCAGTCCTGATCTTTCTCTTCGCGGGTCTTGCCCTTACCCTTGCCGTTGAAACTGGTCATAGGCGTGCCGGGGAAGAGAGGACGGTCTTCGTTATAGTCGTGACCTTCCTGAGGCTTGCAATACTTGTTTACCCAGTCCATCGCGCGCTGGAATTCTTCGTGGTCGTAGATGCCAAAATCTACCCTGCGCAGAATCTCCACCAAAGAAACGTATTCCGTACGCATTCCAAGGTAGTTCTGCATAAAGTCAGCGTCCACAATGGAACCGGCTATTCCCATACAGGTGCCGCCCATAGACAGGTAGCTCTTTCCGTGCATAGTGGCAACGGCCTGGGCCGCGCGGGCAAAACGGAGTATTTTTTCTGCAACATCGGCCGGAATGGTATTGTCCTGGAGGTCCTGGACATCGTGTCCGTAAATACCAAAGGCAGGAAGACCTTTCTGGGCGTGAGCTGCAAGAACGGCGGCCAGATAAACTGCACCGGGCCTTTCAGTACCGTTGAAGCCCCAAACAGCCTTGGGACGGTGAGGATTCATATCCATTGTCTCGCTGCCATAGCACCAGCAGGAGGTAACGGTTATGGACGCGCCCACGCCCTCGCGAAGGAATTTTTCCTCGCAGGCGGCAGCCTCTGCCACGCGGCCTATGGTGCTGTCTGCAATGACACATTCTACGGCCGAACCGTCGCCGT
>JBGVAW010000008.1:0-17078 GCA_045224955.1 Candidatus Cryptobacteroides sp. | reverse complement strand
GTATATCTGCGGGTATATTATAAGAGTTAAATACTTGATAGATAATAGGATATAAAATTGGTGAATTTTCCGCTCTTTCTTATCAATTTGAAAAGAAAAAAATTAAAATACAATAGAAAAAACAATTTTTTATAATTTTTTTTTGCTCCATCTTTGCATAGTCATCAAGGGTAAAACGATTTCGTAAACCTTTGGTGTTTTTTTAGCCTCTGTTTGGCAGGATTTGAATCGAGTTTTTTTAATTGGATCAGGTAAAAAATATCACTGTTTGGGACGATTGTCTGAGGATCATTGAGCAAATCATTGACCCCCACAAGTTTGATATGTGGTTCAAACCCCTGAAGGCCGTTTCTTTCAAAGATTCCACGCTTACCCTGGAAGTTCCTACCAACTTCTTCCGCGAGTATCTGGAAGACACCTACCTGGACCTTATCAAGAAAACAATGCGCAGGGTTATCGGTGCAGATGCAAGGCTTTTCTATCAGGTAAGGCCGGTATCTTCACAGCCTGCAATGCAATATCCCGCATCGGAGACCTCCGTTCCGGTAAACAAGCCTGTATCGGTAAACACCTATCCCACATCGGGAAATCCCGGAGCCTTCGTATTCCCCGGGCTAAAGAAGATTCAAATCAACCCAAGGCTTAATCCTGCCTATTGTTTCAACAACCTTGTAGAAGGCGAGTGCAACAAACTTGGCATCACTGCAGGAGAAAGCATCGCCCAGGCTCCCGGAACAACAAGTTTCAACCCTCTTTTCCTCTTCGGAGGCCCCGGCCTTGGCAAAACCCATCTGGCCCAGGCCATAGGAATAGAGATTAAGGAGAAGTATCCGGACCTTGTAGTCCTTTATATTACAGGAAACGAGTTCAAGATCCAGTATATGGATGCCGTAAATGTCCGTAACAAGCTTACAGACTTCCTGGCGTTCTATATGAAGATAGATGTCCTTATAGTGGACGATATCCAGGGCCTTCTTGGCCAGGGTTCACAGCAGGCCTTCTTCAATATCTTCAATCACCTGCACGAGAACGGCAAGCAGCTGATTTTCACATCTGACCGCGCGCCCGTAGATCTTCAGAACTTCGAGGAAAGACTTCTTTCCAGGATGAAGTGGGGCCTTTCCGTACAGCTTAACAAGCCTTCTTACGAGACCCGTCTCCAGATGCTCCGCGCAAAGAGCCTCAGGGAGGGAGTCAGCATAGACCAGAACGTCCTGGAATGGCTGGCCACCCACATTCAGTCCAACTTCAGGGAACTGGAGGGCGTGCTTATCTCGCTTATAGCCCACGCAACCCTTTCTCATAAAGAGATTACCATTGATTTGGCCCGTGAGGTAACCGGAAACCTTGTAAGCGAAGAAGAGAACAATCTAACTATGGATACGGTGCAGAAAACGGTGTGCGAGTATTTTGGTATTACCCGCGAGTCCCTGCTCTCCAAATCCCGCAAACGCCAGATTGTACAGGCCCGCCAGATTGCAATGTACGTTTCCCGCAACCTTCTTAGCGTATCGCTAAACACTATAGGCGCGGAACTAGGCGGTAAAGACCACGCGACGGTAATGCACGCCTGTTCTACCGTAGCAGACCTCATATCTACCGACAGACAGTTCAAGCAATATGTGGCAGATATAGAGAAACTTCTTGTTGTCGTGCGCTAAAGGCGCACTTTTGTTTTTTTGTTAAACTTGTAACAGCAAAGCTATGACTTCCCAGAGAGTATTGGAAATTTTCCGTGAGATAACCACGATTCCGCGCGAGTCGGGCCACGAAGAGCCTATGACCAACTATCTTCTTGCCTATGCGGCCAAACTTGGCCTGGAGGCAAAGAGAGATGCAACCGGCAATGTGCTCATAACCCGTGAGGCCACAGACCCTGCAAAGAAAAACGCCCCCGCCATCGTGCTTCAGGCCCACCAGGATATGGTATGCGAGAAAAACGACGGTGTAGAGCACGACTTTTCCAAGGACCCCATCAAATATGTAATAGAGAATGGCTGGATGGTGGCAAAGGACACCACCCTTGGCGCCGATGACGGCATTGGCATTGCCGCCTGTCTGGCAATTCTGGAAAGCGACATCCCTGCCGCCAAGATCGAATGCCTCTTTACAATATCGGAAGAGACAGGTATGGACGGGGCGATGGCTCTGCAGCCCGGTTTCTTTACCGGCAAGACCCTGGTCAATCTGGATTCCGAGGATGAAGGTCAGCTCTTCGTGGGCTGCGCAGGCGGCGTCAACACGATGGCTACATTTAACTATCAGCCCGAAAACATAAAACCCGGCGCCGTAGGCGTAAAACTCCATTTATTCGGGGCACAGGGTGGCCACAGCGGGGACGATATCAACAAGGAGCGTTGCAATACGGTACAGCAGATGGCCCGCTTCCTGTTCGAGGAGAGCAAGAAGATTGACTGCCAGCTTGTACTTATCGATGGTGGAAACAAGCACAACGCCATTGCACGCGAGTGCAAGGCTGTTCTGGCCGTAGCCCCCAAGGACGAGTCCGTGCTTTGCAATGACTTCCAGGCCTTTGTAAAGGCCCTGGCAGCAGAGTTTGCAGTGTCCGATCCTGCCGTTACCGGCAAATGCGAGAAGGCAGCCCTTGCCTCCCAGGCTATCGATGCCGATACCGCCGGTAAACTTCTCTGCGCCCTTGTGGCAGTACATCACGGCGTTCTTGCTATGAGCCAGGATATCCCCGGCCTTGTAGAGACCTCCAACAACCTGGCTTCGGTCAAGATGGACGGGGGAGTAATCTCCGTATGCACAAGCCAGCGAAGCAGCGTAGAAAGCGCAAAAGACTTTATTGCAGACAAGATAGAGGCTTGCTTTAAGTTAGCAGGCGCAAAGGTAGAAAGGACAGACCCTTATCCCGGATGGAAACCTAATCTGGCCTCCAAGATTCTCAAGCTCAGCCACGATGCCTATGTAGATCTCTTTGGCAATGAGCCGGAGGTTAAGGCCATCCACGCTGGTCTTGAGTGCGGTCTTTTCCTGGAGAAGTTCCCGGATCTGGATATGATTTCCTTCGGTCCTACCCTCCGCGGCGTACACGCTCCGGGAGAGAAGTTGGAACTTGCCTCGCTGGATAAGTTCGTACTTCATCTTGACGAGGTTGTAAAACGCTACTAAGCAGAATAAAATATTACTATTATGGGTGTACTACTGGCTCCATCGCTGCTGGCCGCCGATTTCCTTAATCTAGAGCGGGAAGTAGCCATCGTAAACGAGAATGCAGACATACTGCATCTGGACATTATGGACGGCAGCCTTGTGCCTAACATTTCCTTTGGCTTCCCGGTTGTGGAAGCTGTCGCCAAGGTAAGCAAAAAGCCAATGGATGTGCACCTTATGATAGTCAACCCCTGGAAATACTTCCAGAGATTTGCCTCCGCCGGAGCCTCTATGATTAGTTTTCATCTGGAGGCTGCCCGCCTTGGAGGCAGGGATGCTTCCGAGTTGCTGAAAGAGCTCAAAGCCCTTGGCGTAAAGGCCGGCCTTGTAATAAACCCCGACGTTCCTGCAGAAGACTTGTTCCCTTACCTTAAAGATGCAGATTACGTGCTTATTATGAGCGTTTTCGCAGGCTTTGGCGGGCAGAAGTTCATACCTGATTCCCTGCAAAGGATTGCCAAGGTAAAGGCAGAGATAAAAAGACAGGGAGTAAATTGTCTTGTAGAGGTTGACGGGGGAGTTTCCGCAGCCAATTCAAAGGAGTTGGTGGATGCCGGAGTGGATATCCTCGTTGCCGGAAGTTCGGTATTCAGGGAAGAGAATCCGGCTCTGGTATGCAAGGCTCTGAAAGGGGAGTAACAGTCCTTTTGGGATAATTTAGATAATATAACATATCTCTTTAAAAGAGAATGATTTGGCGTTGCCGTCCGGAAGTTCAATAATAACTCTTCCGTCAGGTCCGACGCCAATTATTTTTCCGGTGAACTCAATACCGGAGGCAAGGTCTCTGTAAGTATGGTTCTGCCCCAGACGGTACAGACTCTCAAGGAAACGCTTTCTTAAACCGTCGGCCCGCCCAAGGGCATACTCGTTCATATTGGTCAGGAATATTCCCATAAAATCCTCCAACAGCGGCCTGATATCAAAGGTCCTGTGAAGCTGGAGGGCGGCGGAGGTGGGATTTACCAGTTGGGGAGGGAAGGCAGTCTGGTTGATATTTATTCCTATTCCGATTATGCTGTGGGCAAGCATCCCGTCGGGGGCCAACCTGTTCTCTATCAGCATACCGCAAATCTTTTTATTGCCTGCATATACATCATTGGGCCACTTTATTTTACAGTTTATGCCGATGCTTTCCAGAAATTCCTTCACTGCCAGGGCAGAAATTATGCTAAGGTCAAACTGCGCCGCGGCGCTTATTCCGGGCATACCGTTTTGGCCGGGCTTAAGCAGAATGGAGAATGTGAGATTCTCTCCTGAGGCGCTGCTCCATTTATTGCCGCGCTGCCCCTTACCTGCGGTCTGATACATCGCGGCAACGACAGAAGGGCTGTCCAGCTCTTCCAACCGCCTTTTGACTTCTTCCTGAGTGGAATCAAGAGTGTCAAACCACAATATTTTGCTCGTATTTATCGTTGCTTGCAGAATTATTATTATATTTGTAGATGCAAAAATAGATATTATTAACAATAATGAGAATATCCCCGGTTAAAATCATTACTGATGCTATGCTTGAGAAGAAGGCATCAGATGTTCTGTCCCTTGATTTAAGAAGTATCGGCACTGCCATTTGTGACCACTTTGTTATCTGCAACGCAGATTCTTCCACCGCCGTATCCGCCATTGCGGACAACGTTCTGGTAAAGATGGAAGAAAAAGCCGGCAAGAAAGTTCTCAGGATGCAGGGACTGGAGAATGGTTTCTGGATTATACTGGACTACGGAGATGTTGTAGTACACATCTTCCTTACCGAATACCGCCAGTTCTATCGCCTGGAAGATCTCTGGGCCGATGCCAAGGTTCACAAGTATAAGGACGAACCCGTTGCCGCCAAGGAAGAGACACAGACAAGGGTAAAACCCAAGGCTGCCTCTAAGGTAAGGGCTGCAATGAAGAAAAAATCATCTAAAGAGAAAGAGTAAATGCCCAAGAATAAAAAGACAACATTCACCTTTAACTTTTCCTGGTTTTACTTCCTTCTGGTCATAGGAATTTTCTACCTGTTGTTCTCTAACAGGGGCTTCCAGATGCAGAGGGCAGAATGGCCGGAAGTTAAGCAGATGCTCCAGAACGGTGACGTACGCCAGATAAATTTCGTAAGAAATGACTTCCGCGGCACCGTAAGCCTTAGGCCGGAGAGCGTAGAAAAGTATCTGAACAGGTTCGGGAATGTATATCCCGACCGTTCTCCCCACTTTGACTTTATGGTGTCTTCCAAGTTCGACCCCGAAGCAACCTTCGAGGAACTTAATCAGGCCCTGCCGGAAGAACGCCGCTTCAAGGTTGTAATGGAGAATGACAATACCAACTGGGGAGACATTATCCAGTGGGTTATAATGGGCGTATTCTTCGTTGCAATGTGGATGTTTATGATACGTGGAGTAAACCGCAATATGGGTCAGGGCGGCCCCGGCGGCATATTCAACGTAGGAAAATCCACAGGAAAACTTGCAGACAAGAAACAGGTAAACGTTACCTTCAAGGATGTAGCGGGCCTGTACGGCGCCAAAGAGGAAGTTATGGAACTCGTTGACTTCCTCAAGAACCCCAAGAAATACACTTCCCTAGGTGCCAAAATACCTAAAGGAGCCCTTCTCGTAGGCCCTCCCGGAACAGGTAAGACCTTGCTGGCCAAGGCAGTGGCAGGAGAGGCCAACGTTCCTTTCTTCTCCATTTCCGGTTCTGACTTTGTAGAGATGTTCGTGGGCGTTGGCGCCTCCAGGGTAAGAGACCTCTTTGCCCAGGCAAAGGCCAAGGCTCCCTGCATTGTATTTATAGACGAGATTGACGCCGTTGGCCGTGCACGTGGCAAGAACGCCGGATTCTCCGGTAACGACGAGCGCGAGAACACGCTTAACCAGCTGCTCACGGAGATGGACGGCTTCGGCACCAACTCCGGAGTAATCATCCTTGCGGCCACCAACAGGGCCGATATTTTGGACAAGGCGCTTATGAGGGCCGGCCGCTTCGACAGGCAGATAGATGTTGAACTCCCGGAACTCAATGAAAGGATTGATATTTTCAAGGTTCACCTCAAGAAGATAAAGGTTGATCCTGCCTTCGATATAGAGAAGATGGCAAAGCACACCTCAGGTTTCTCCGGGGCCGATATTGCCAATGTATGTAACGAGGCCGCGCTTACAGCGGCCCGCAAGAACAAGGCCATCGTTTCCCAGGAAGACTTTATGGAGGCTGCAGACCGTATCATAGGCGGTCTGGAGAGAAAGAATTCTACCATAATGACTCCCGCGGAGAAGCGTACCACGGCTTATCACGAGGCCGGACACGCACTTGTAGGCTGGCTTCTTCCTTATGCCGATCCTATCCTAAAGGTAAGCCTTATACCCCGCGGACGTGCCCTGGGCCTTACCTGGCACCTGCCTTCCGAGCGTAAAATCCTTGCCAAGTCCCATATGATGGACAGGATGTGCGTTCTTCTCGGAGGCCGTGTAGCAGAAGAGATAGTTAACGGAGAGCCTGCAACCGGCGCGCTCAATGACCTTGAGCGCCTTACCCAGATGGCCTATTCTATGGTTCAGTTCTACGGAATGAACAACAAGGTTGGCCAGCTGTCGTTCTTTGATTCTACCGGCGCCCGAGGCTACGAGTTCATCAAGCCTTACAGCGAGAAGACGGCGGAACTTATGGATGCAGAGGTTCGTGCCCTTGTTGATTCCATACACAAAAAGACAGAAAAGATTATCAGGGATAATTTTGAGGCTTTCGAAAAGCTTGCAGCCCTTCTGATAGAGAAAGAAGTCATTCTTTCAGAGGATATAGAAGAGATTTTGGGACCTAAAGTAACTGCGTAATGACAAATACAGTAAAGAGGAGCATATTCGGAGTTTTATTTATCGGATTGATGTTGGCCGGTCTTCTTATTAACCGGTACACCTTCGGAGCGCTTATGCTCTTTGTTATGATAGGAATGATTGTGGAATTCCTTAAGATGACGGTAGGCACAAAATTCCTGCTTTGCAGGGTTCTGGCTATTATCACCGGAATTACAATGTTTGTAACCACTTTCCTAGTGACATCTTACGGCTTCCCCGGCAAATACATTGCAATCACCCTGCTGCCAATGTCGGTGCTTATGACAGCGTCGCTTTACTCTCACGATAGGGGAGACTTCCGCGATTTCTCCCACGTGCTTGCAAGCCTTATCTATATTGCAATGCCTCTGGCCCTTTCCAACCTTGTAGTATTCAGGGGAGGAGAGTACTCCGGACAGCTGATGCTGGCATTCTTCATCATAATCTGGGCTTCCGACGTAGGAGCCTACGTATTTGGAATTACCCTGGGACAGAAATACGGTAAAAAGCTCTTCCCCCAGATTTCTCCCAAGAAATCCTGGATCGGCTTCTGGGGCGGCATCTTCTCTTCCATCCTGGCCGCTCTTATACTGAGCCTTACCAACTTCCTGCCCTTTATCATAATTCACTGCCTTGTACTGGGCGCAATTATGGGAGTATCCGGCGTTTACGGAGACTTGTTCGAGTCTATGTGGAAGCGAAGCAGCAACGTGAAGGATTCGGGAGAGCTCATCCCCGGACACGGCGGTTTGCTGGACAGGTTCGACAGTTCCCTTTTCGCCATTCCCGTTGGCGTATTGTATTTGATACTGCTTAATCTTGTATAAATATGAGAATAGACAAAGACTCTTACGGTACTATTGCCAAAGCTTGTACAGTTTCGCTTCTTATTGCAGGAGCGGCGTTGTGGTTCATACCCATCTGGGCCGTATCTATACCCATAGCTTCGGTATTCTTCTGCTTTGCCTGCTTTACTGTATATTTTCATAGAATACCCCGTAGGAAGGTTGTAGGATCTGACAGAATCATCTCTTCCGTTGCAGATGGAAAGGTGGTTATTCTGGAGAAAGCCTTCGAGAACGAATACCTTAAGAGAGAGTGCATCCAGGTATCTATTTATATGGATTTCTTTGACGTACACGCCAATTTCTGGCCAATGACCGGAGAGGTTTCCTATTATAAGTATCACCCCGGAAAATACCTTCTTGCCTTCAAACCCAAGGCATCGGAAGAAAACGAGCATTCATCAACTGCACTTAAGAACCAGTACGGAGAGATTTTCTTTAAGCAGATTGCCGGCACCTTCGCAAGAAGAATAGTTTGCTATTCAAAGGAAGGCGCAATAGAAAAGGCCGGAGAGCAGTGCGGAATCATTAAATTCGGTTCCAGAATAGATATGTTCCTTCCCCTTGACGCAGACATCAAGGTTAAGAAAGGAGATTTCACAAGGGCTTGCGAGACTGTTATCGCCGAGCTTGCTCCTGCTCAATAAGAGAAACAAGATAATCCGGAGCTTCTGTATCCGGAATGTGTGAGGCAACCGGGGTCTTACCTTTATATATGGTAACCTTATGGTTGCCTTCTCCTACATACCCCCAGTCGGCGTCGGCCATTTCTCCGGGCCCGTTTACGATGCAGCCCATTACTGCTATAACTACGTCTTTAAGGTGTGCGGTGCGGCTCTTCACCTGTTCAAAAGACTCCTGCAGGTTGTACATAGTACGGCCGCATCCGGGGCAGGCAATGTACTCCGGCTTGTAGAATTTACGTCTGCAGGCCTGGAGCAACTCATTCTCTATGTACTGGGCCAGGCCGCCGGCAGCTATATCCACGGGGTTTCCGGCATCATCGGCATAAACCCCGTCAATTATAACCCTGTCTATATTCTTTAACAGCAGGTCTCTTCCAAAGTCGCAGGATACATCGTACAGAAGGCGGGAGCGCGAAGGGCAATCGTAGGTGGCATAAACGGTCTTTCCCTCCGCACGGGAGGCCTTCAAGCCGGAGGAAAGGGTGCCATCGTACCTTTGGGCAATGTATGATGCAGCCTCCAGTTCATTCTCCGGTTCTTCCGTAAGCGACACCCTTACAGTATCGCCCAGCCCCTCCTGTAATAGGGTAGAGATGCCCACGCAGGACTTTATCCTACCGGAATCGCCGTTTCCGGCCTCGGTCACTCCAAGGTGCAGGGGGAAGAAAAAGCCTTCTTCCTTCATCTTGGCGGCCAGAAGTCTGTAAGCCTCTGTCATCACAATGGTGTTGGAGGCCTTGAGGGATACCACAACCTGGTAGAAATCATTCTCTTTGCAAAGGCGCAGCCACTCCATTGCGGCCTCGGCCATGCCAATAGGGGTATTGCCATACAGGGAGGTGATCCTCTGGCCAAGTGAACCGTGGTTGATGCCAATCCTGATTGCAGTCCCGTGCTTTTTGCAAACCTCTACCAGGGAAGCGAATTTTTCCCTTGCAACCTGATGCTCCTTATGGAAATTTCCCGGGTTGATTCTTACCTTTTCTACGTACGGGGCCACTTCTATGGCAGCATCGGCAGAAAAATGAATGTCGGCAACCAGAGGAATATCGTAACCGGCCTCTTCTATAAGGGAACGGATGGCGATGAAGTCCTTGACGTTCTGCCTTCCCGGGCAGGTAATCCTTACAAGGCGGGCTCCGCCCTTAAAAAGCCTTATGCACTGCTCCGCCGTACCCTTTACGTCTTCTGTGTGCGTATTGCACATAGACTGCACCACGATGGGGTTGCCCCCGCCAATTACAAGGTTCTTTCCTATTTTAACGGGAATGGAATCAGTCGCCATACACAATCCTCCTTGCTTCTCTCTTGAGATCTGATTTTGTTTTGCCTGTGCGCCTTCCAAGCTGATAGTGAACGCCTACGGTTAGTATAAGGTCGAAGGGATAAGCGAAACGATAGTACTCGCGGTTATTGTAGTCTGCCCTGTACAGGGAGCCCAGGCCGTACCTCATATTAAGTTTTACGTGAACCTCGAACGGGCTGAAAACCAGTCCGAAGCCTGCTCCGGCCTTGAAGCCGTAATCCCACTTATACTCGTAATCTGTAAAGTCATCCATCAGGTCAGGGTACTTGTAAGGCCCTTCACGGTGAATCTTATACCTGTAGCCCACGTACATACCGGCGTCGATGAGAATCTTGAATCGCTCTGAATCAACGTGGAACTGGGCCACGAAAGGAACTTCTACAAAGTCATAGGTGCAGGAAGTGGCGCCATCTACGGTATAACTGTAATAGCCGTCCTTATTCTCCTTGAACTTGTAGCCGTCCTGACCGTAGAAAAGGCCAATCTGATAGCCGAAATAAGGCATATAGCCAAAGAATTTGCCGTATTTCGTGAAGGTTACTCCAAAGTATCTGGGGATATTAAGGGATCCCTGTGTCTTGGCCGGGTTGAATGAAGTCTGGGCCCTGCCCATACCGTAGTTCACGCCAATCATAGCGTAATCGTTAAGCTTTAGCTTTGTGTCCAGCTTTACGGTATCCAGAAAAGCATTGCTGACTGTATCGCGGAACTCAATCTCCTCTACGGCCGGCCTTATTTCGTCCGTACGGATATCTGTGTTCTGGCCCAGGACGGCAAAGGGTGCCATCAAGGCCGTGGCTATTATTATCAGGGCTTTCTTTCTCATTTCTCGAACAATTTAGCAACGTTAATGGTCTGTTCCAACTCTGTTCCTTCCAGGAGAGTAAGTATGTAGCCGCCGTCCTTAAGCGTGTATAGCTTAACTTTTTCCGGGGCCCTGTGCTCCATAAGGTTTCCTGTATCCACCCGGCCATTCATATTCTTGTCCTGGGTAAGCCTTATTACGTACTTGCCGGCCTTCAGGTAGGGGAAGACGATGGGGCCGTCTTCAACCACGGTGTAGGAATCCAGGGTACGGGACATTTTCTCGTCCAGTAGATCTACAATGTACCTGTGATTAAGGTTGGTAAGATTAAGTTGTATAAGGCTAAGTTTGTCATCCTTGGGCAGTGATACCTTGGTTTCAAGGCTGTCGTTATAGAAACCGTTGATATCGCGGAACATACGGTGCGGCACCTTAAGCACGTAATCGTATCCCACCTGCATCTTGGTATCTATCTTTATATAGTATGACCTGAGGTCGGTGGAATCCCTTTCTATATGGAAGGGGGCCGAAGATTTCTGCTGCCTGGGGTTGATTGCAGTAAGTTTAAGCGAGTCGAAACCCTCGTTGATGATGGGGAAGTCGAAACTCATCTTGAAGCCCTGTCTTTCTACAGTGGTAGGCTCTGCCTTGACCTGCATCTTGCAGATAGTGTCCTCGTGCTTCAGGCTGCTGATGGAAGGCTTGCGGTAGCGTCCTCCCTGTCTTGGAAGCCTCAGGTGCTCGGTAGAAGGAGCCAGGACTCCGGTAGTATCGGTCTTAAGATAATCTACGAAGAGGTGAAGAGTGTCCTGGGGGCGGTTCCTGTCGTTAATCCAGATAAGGAGGGAGTCCCTGGTAGGGTTAAACTCCATAATGAGTTTATTCTGAGGCACGTTCCTTATCCAGAGAGAGTCAATCTGCACGTCCGGGGCCATAAAGGAAACGAAGGCTGTCCTGTCTCCGGGGCGTCCCTGATTCTTTACCATCTGCTTGGAAGCCTCGTCGCGGAAAAGATAGAGCTCGTATTCTGACTTTCTGGCCTGGCAGTGCAGTGTGTCCAGCATATCGTACTTAAGCAACTCCGGCATAGTGTCAGAGGCTACCATAACAGGGCGTATTACGCTGTCTATGAAGGCTATCTTGTCAGATTCAATATCGTACTTATTGTTACCCATCTCGTCCATCATAGCGTAGAGACGATAGGTGGTATCGGCAATGTTTCTCATATAGAAATAGCCCCAGTCGTCTGTCTTGGCCGCTGCAACGGGCAGGGACTTGAACAGGGCGGAATCAGACAAATCCTTGTATAGCATCACGGTAGCGCCTTTTACGGGTAGAAGCGTGCTGCAATCCCTCACGGTTCCGGTAACTACCATCGAATCCATCCTTGTTCCGGTAGAGAATACAAGGGAGAATCCGGGGAACTTATTGCCCTCGTTATTGTCTGCCAGGGCGTTGGATATGTCCAGAGTATAGGTTGTGTTGCTGTCCAGATCCGATTCAAAATAAACGACGAGGCTCTTGCCCTTCAGTTTATGCTTGGGGTTCTTGGCCAGAGGAGGGGAGAGGAATATGTTCTTCTGCTCCTTTACGGCAACATACTCGTTGAAGGTAAACTTTATGGTAGTCTTATGCCTGGGAACGTTCACGGAACCTGGCAACGGATCAATATCCACTATATACGGGGGGATGGTGTCTTTCTTTCCTCCGCTGGGGGCCTGGGTGGTGTTTGCGCAGGAATTCTGGAAGAATACAGCGCATAAAACGGCCGCAACCGGCAGTATCGGCAAAAAATTACTCAGTTTCCTTGTTCTCATTGCTGATTGTTAATATCTATACGTTCCACATTCGTTATACCCCTGATATCCTTTATCATCTTGATAAGTTCTTCCAATATCTGGCGGCTGGCAATAAAAAGGTCGATTCTGCCATCGACAATGCCTTCCGATGCTCCTACGGACAGGCTCTTGATGTTCACACCCAGAATCTGAGAGATGCAGCGGGTAATCTCGTTCAAAAGGCCGATCCTGTCGATACCGGCAATTTTTATCCTTACCAGGAAGGACTGATGCCTGTTCATATTCCAGCGGGGCATCACTATCCAGTCTCCGTGCCTGGCCGCGATACTCTCTGCCGTACTGCAGGTTTTCTTATGCACCATTATACTCCCTTCGGGGGTAAGGAAACCGATGATGGGGTCTCCCGCGATAGGATTGCAGCAGGTGGCTATCTTGAATATGTAGTCCTGGTTTACTCCGTTGATTTCCAGGTTCTCCCTTTCCTGCCTGCTCAGTTTCCTGGGCGCCTCATTGGCCTGGGTCTCCTGAATCTGCTTAAGGGTAGAGGCTATCTGCTCGGTAGTTATAAGATTAAGGCCGTATCGGAACAGGAACTCGTCGGAGTTGTTGAAGCCCATGCGGGATGAAAGGCGTCCTACGGTCTTGGGAGTATATTCAATGCCGCACTGCTCGAAATAAGTTCTGCAAAGGCTCTCTCCCTCTGCCCTTATATTGGCAAAATCGTTCCTGAACCAGTCTATAACACGGTTTTTGGCCGTTCTTGTCTTAAGGAATTTAAGGTACTCTCTCTTGGGCTCGGCATCCTCGGCGGTTATTACCTCTATGATATCGCCTGTCTTCAGAGTATGGGAAAGGGAGACCGGCTTCTGGTTTACCTTGGCCGCGATGGCCTTGTTTCCAATCTCCGTATGCACCTGATAGGCGAAGTCCAGGGCCGTAGAATTCTTTATGATGCTCTTCTGCGCGCCCTTAGGAGTGAAAACTATAATCTCGCCAATTACAAGGTCTTCGTGGATATTCTCCATAAATTCCTGCGAATTAATGTTATCTGCAGGATTGGAGAGATAATTCTGAAGCTTTTCCAGAGCGTTGGCCAAAGAACTGTTCTGCTCGCTTATGTAGCCCTCTTTCTTGTACATCCAGTGGGCGGCGATACCCCTTTCCGCAATATCGTCCATTCGCTTTGAACGTATCTGTACCTCTACGGTAAGGCCGGTATTGTTGTCTATAAGGGTGCAGTGCAGGGCCTCGTATCCATTATTCTTGCTATGGGTCACCCAGTCGCGCATCCTCTCCGGAAGGGAATGGTAAGTATCGGAAATGATAGAGAAAATCTGGTAACACTGGTCTTTCTCGCTCTGACCTGTGTCTTTTTTCTCGTTGAAGATGATTCTTACCGCAAACAGGTCGTAAATCTGCTCCAGACTTACGTGTTTGTTATTCATCTTGCGCCAGGTGGAGTAGGGGGTCTTTACCCTGGTCTTGATTACAAAATCAAATTTGCCTTCGAGGGATTCCTTGAGTTTGCCCACGAAAACGGCCATTTGTTCTTCCCGCTCGTTCTTCTTTCCCTTGATCCATTCCAGGATATTGTTATAGGCCTGTGGCTCCTTGTATTTAAGCCAGATATTCTCCAGTTCGGACTTTATGGCGTACAAACCAAGCCTGTGGGCCAGAGGGATAAAGATGAACATTGTCTCCGACAGTATCTTGTCCCTCTTGTAATCCGGCATAAACTCAATTGTACGGCAATTGTGAAGGCGGTCTGCCATCTTGATAAGCACAACCCTTACGTCGTCGTTAAGAGTAAGCAGGATTCGTTTGATATTCTCTGCCTGAGAACTGTCGGTATAGTAATCTTTGATTCCGTCCTCTTCTGTCTGGTTGTCAAATACGTTCTTGATCTTGGTGAGTCCGTCCACCAGAAGGGAAATCTTCTCCCCGAAGAGGCTGTTGATGTCCTGAACAGTGTAATTTGTATCTTCAACCACATCGTGCAGCAGGGCGGCGGCGATAGACTTGTAACCAAGGCCAATCTCGTCCACAACTATCCTCGCAACGGCGATAGGATGAAGAATGTAGGGCTCTCCGGAGCGGCGCCTTACGTTCTTATGGGCATCATTGGCAAATTCGAAGGCCTTTTTAACAACCTCGAACTCTTCATCGTCGGCACATCTGCGCCTGGCAGATTCAAACAAGGGCTGAACCGCCTCCTGAATAACCTTTAAGTCCTTTTCGTCAAACACAGTAGAACTCATACACTGTAATTTACATATCAAACAAACTTTCAGGGAAGTAATCTTCGTCTTCTTCCGGGTCGATGGTTCCCTTTGGCTCTGCCTGGGGAAGACCAATCATCTGATAAAACTCTGCCTCCGAAACAATTTTGATACCCAACTCCTCTGCCTTATGTATTTTTTCCGGCCCGGGCTTCTCCCCGGCCAGGATGAAGGATGTCTTGCTGCTTACCCCCGATGTGTTCTTGCCGCCGTAGCTTGTTACAAGGTCCTTAATCTCATCCCTGGAACGGGAGAAAACTCCGGATACGACAATGGTCATCCCATTCAGGGGGCCTTCCGTGGCCGATGGTGCCGTAACCTCCATACTGAACTGCAGGCCGGCTTCCTTAAGTCTCTGCAGTTCCTCTGCTTCCTGGGGATTCCTGAAGTAATTGTACAGGCTTGCGGCCACTATCTCTCCGATATCCTCTATCTGCACCAGTTCCTGCATACTGGCCTGGGCCAGGGCATCGATACTGCCGAATCTGCGGGCCAGCATAGCCGCAGTGGTCTGGCCTATGTGGCGTATTCCTATTGCGAACAGGACTTTGTCAAAAGGCACCTTTTTGGACTGGGCCAGGCTGTCCAGGAAACGGTCGGCCATCTTATCCTTCCATCCCTCCAGGGAGAGAAGCTGTTTTCTGGAAAGACGGTAGAAATCGGACGGCTTGCGCACATAGCCTCTTTCGAAGAGTTGTTCTATGGTAGCCTCGCCGCAAATAACGTTCATAGCCTTGCGGGAGAGGAAATGTAACAATCGGCCCTTAATCTGGGTACGGCAGCCAATGGAGTTGGGGCAATAATATTTTGCCTGCTCTTCCTCCCTTACAAGGGGGGTGCCGCAGTCGGGGCAAACAGCGGGGAACATAGGCACAAGAGAGCCCGGCATCCTCTGGGAAAGTTCCACGCCGGTAATCTTGGGGATTATTTCTCCACCCTTTTCTACCCTTACCATATCGCCCACGCGGATATCCATCGCCTTCATAAGGTCTGCGTTGTTAAGGGTAGAGCGCTTTACCATTGTTCCGGACAGGAATACCGGCTCCAGATTGGCAACCGGAGTAACCGCGCCGGTTCTGCCCACCTGGTAATCTATGGAAAGGACCCTTGTAAGCGCTTCTTCCGCCTTGAACTTGTAGGCCACGGCCCAGCGGGGAGACTTGGCGGTATAGCCAAGGATGCGCTGGTCCTCGAGGGAATTTATCTTTATTACAACCCCGTCGGTAGCGTAGGGGAGTTTCTTTCTTTCAGTGTCCCAGTAGTTTATGTAGTCCTTTACCTCTTCTATGTTCTTGCAGAGTTTCCTGTCCTTGGATATCGGGAGACCCCAGGTGGCTGCGGCGTCAAGGGCCTGAAAATGCCCCTCGAACATAGGGATATCTTCGCTCGGGATATGATAAAGCGTACATATAAGGCCGCGGGAGGCTACTTCTGCGCTGTCCAGCAGCTTTAGTGAGCCGGAGGCTGCGTTGCGGGGATTCGCGAAGGGTTCGTCACCATCGACCTCCCTCTCGATATTCAGTCTCTCGAATGATTCGTAGGGCATCAGGATCTCGCCTCTGATCTCAAAGTGCTCCGGGTAGCCCTTCCCCTTCAGTTTGCGGGGGATGTTGGATATTCCAAGAATGTTGGCCGTTACGTCATCGCCCACAATGCCGTCGCCACGGGTGAGGGCGCTTACAAGCTCTCCGTTCTTATAGGTGAGGGAGATACCGGCGCCGTCGAACTTCAACTCGCAACTGTAGGTGAAGGGGGTGTCTATGATTTTTGCTGCCCTGGCGGCAAAGTCTTCCACCTCTGAAATGTTGTAGGTGTTGCCAAGGGACAGCATAGGGTATTTGTGAGCCCTGCGTACAAAATTTCCCGTTTTCTCCTGTAAATCACTGCCCACGTGATGGGTGGGGGAGTCTGCCTCGTCCAGATCGGGGAACTGGGCTTCCAACTCTCCAAGGCGTTGCAGCATACGGTCAAAATCATAGTCGCTCACAACAGGCGCATTATCAACATAATACCTCCTGTTGTTCTCTTCTATCTGCCGGCGCAGCGCCAGAATTTCCTGTTTTGCCTCATTCTTGGTCATAATCTACAAATTTAGTTAAAAATGTGTAAACAGCCCACTTTTTTTGTTTATATTTGCGTGATTATACAAGGATATCAATTAACATTACATAAAATGAAAGATTCTATAATTATCCTTTGCGGAGGCGGTCCCGCTCCCGGTATGAACACAGTCGTTTGCTCAGTAGCAAAAACATTCCTTTCCAACGGTTACAGGGTAATCGGCCTTCACGGCGGTTATTCAGGACTGTTCAGCAAAAATGCCCGCTACGAGGACCTGGACTTCTTCAAGGCTGACGCTTACTTTAACA
>JBGVAW010000007.1:0-35871 GCA_045224955.1 Candidatus Cryptobacteroides sp. | reverse complement strand
CTCCATCCTGTTGTTGGTCGTGAGCCTGAAGCCGCCGCTTATTTCCTTGCGCAGAGTGCCGCAGATCAGAACTGCCCCGTATCCGCCGGGACCGGGGTTTCCGGCGGCGGCACCATCGGTATAAATGTATATGGGAGGACGGTTCTGGATAGGCATTCTTTTTTTTGCACACAAATATAGCAACCTCATTTGATTTTAGCCAATTTTTTTGCCTTATCGAAATATTTGCTTAATTTTGCGTGGATTATGTCTTATTATTTCAGGCCATAAGATTTATATGAAAAAAAGTACTTTTATCGGATTGGTTTTAGCCGTTGCAGTTGCTTCGGTTTTGGTTTCCTGTAGCACAGATACCTATAAAAACATCAACTACCTCCAGGATATAAACGCTCAGACAGAAATGGCAGCCGGCGTCAATGAGGGTATCCTTGTCCAGCCTAAGGACCAGATATCGATTGTGGTATCCAGCCGTAACCCTGAGCTGGCAGTTATGTTCAACCTTGTGAACGTAAGCTATCAGGCCGGTTCAGAGTCTGTTTCCGCCGGTGGACAGCAGCGTCTTATGGGTTACTCCGTAAATAACGACGGAGATATCGAGTTCCCTGTTTTGGGCCTTGTCCACGTAGCCGGACTCAACCGCTGGGAGGTTGGAAACCTTATCAAGGAAGAACTCCAGAACCGTAACCTCCTTAAGGATCCTGTTGTTACCGTAGAGTTTATGAACTTCCGCATCTCCGTGCTCGGAGAGGTTTCCAGACCCGGAACCTACAATGTAGCCGGAGACAAGATTAACCTTCTCGAGGCTCTGAGCCTTGCAGGAGACCTTACCATCTATGGAAGGAGAGACAACGTGCAGGTAATCCGTGAGTACGGCGGCAAGAGAACCATCTATATCCTGGACCTCCGCAACAGCGATATCTTCAATTCCCCTGCCTACTACCTGAGGCAGAATGATGTCGTTCTGGTAGAGCCTAACCACGTAAGGGCAGGCCAGAGTACCATCAACGAGAACAGCGTACGTTCCACCGGTTTCTGGATTTCACTGGGCTCCTTGCTTATGACCATCACATCCTTGATTATCAGCATTACAAAATAAATAGCAACTATGCTTGAAGAAAGTGTAAAAAACCGCGCGGCCTCCGAGTTCGGCCGTGAGAAGGAAGGCCAGACCCTGCAGCTGGCAGATATCCTTGGAATGATACTGAACAATAAGGTTTGGTACATTGCATCATTGTTTATCTGCCTTTGCTTCGCCGCTTACCATCTTTATAAGACTCCTACTACTTTCGCAAGTTCCGCAAAGGTTATCATAGACGAGGCTTCCGAGGGCAACTCAATGCTAAGGGAACTTTCTTCCTATATGACCTCTACCCGTGCAAGGGTAAGCGGAACCAACGTTTACAATGAGATGGAGGCGTTCTCTTCTCCCGATATTATGAAGAGCGTGGTAGAAGAACTTGGCCTGCAGACAAGGTATTATTCAAAACAGCTTCTGCGCACACGTGAACTCTATACCAACACCCCTTTCATTATGACCTTGCTGGAAGATGAACTCAAGACATCTTTCTCGTTCAGGGCATCCAAGTTGGAAGAGAACAAGGTGCTTATCTCGGAATTTACGGTCAGTGGAGTTCCTATGGAACTTCCGGTTATGGAAGTGGCGCTTGGAGACACCATCAACTCCCCGGTTGGCCAGTTTATGCTGGTTCCTACCGTAAATCTGGAAAACTGGAAGGACGATGTGGTCGTTACCTGGTCTAACTCGATGGCTGTTGCAAGAGGCTACAGCGGACATCTTTCCACAAGCCTCTCCAACAAGGAGTCTTCTGTAGTGGTGCTTACATTTACAGACGTATTCCCTGCCAGGGCTATGACTATCCTGTCAACCCTCATCGACAAGTACAAGAAGGCCTGGGTAGATAACAAGGCCGCAGCCGCAAAGAACTCCATTACCTTCATTACAGAACGTATCAAGGATATCGAGGCAGAGCTTGGCGGAGTAGAGAATGCTCTTAAGGATTACAAGGAGACTCACAAGATTACAAACATCACCCAGGTGTCCCAGATGTATCTTTCCGAGTCTTCCAACTATGCTTCCAGGGCATTCGAGACTGCAAACCGTCTTTCCATTGCCAAGATGGTGAAGAAGTGGGTAAATGACCCGGAGCACATCAATTCCGTAATTCCTGCCACAGCAGGTCTGGAAGCTTCTGCAATCGAGAGCGCCATTGCCCAGTACAACAATGCAATAATGAAGCGTGACCGCTTCCTTAACGAGAGTAGTGCGGACAACCCTGTGGTTGCAGACCTTAATGAGGAACTTACCTCTATGAGGCTTTCTATCAACCGCTCCATAGATAACCTTATCTCAACCCTTCAGATGCAGAGCAGTGAGTTGGAGCGTCAGGAGGACGAGATTCAGCGCAGGGTGGCTTCTACATCCGGACAGGAATTGCAGCTTCTTTCCCTGCAGCGTCAGCAGAAGGTTAAGGAGCAGCTTTATATCTTCCTGCTTCAGAAGGGCGAGGAGAACCAGATTGCCGCTCAGGTCAATGTGGCTCCTACCCGTACAATTATGAATCCTTCTTCCGCTTCACCTATAGGTCCTAACAAGAAGATGATCATCCTTGTAGCCCTGGTGCTTGGAATGGGTATTCCGTTCGCATATTTCTTCCTGCGCAATCAGTTTGACACTTCTGTAAAGACCCGCAATGACATTGCAGATCTTCAGGTTCCCTTCCTTGCAGAGATTCCTCAGGTAGGTGTAAGCCGCAGGTGGTGGAAGAGACAGATAAGGAACTTCAGGAAAGACAAGTTCTCTGACCATAACACCAAGATTGTTGTTAAGCCCGGAAGGCGAGACTCCGTGAATGAGGCCTTCCGTGTGCTCAGAACCAACCTTGACCTTATGGTTGGCCGCGAGAAAGGCTGCCACAGGATAATGATTTCCTCTTTCAATGCTAACTCCGGAAAGACCTTCCTTATCCTGAACGTTGCAGCAACTATGGCTCTTAAGGGTTCCAAGGTCCTCCTTATAGATACTGACTTCCGTAAGGCAACCCTCAGCAAGGTTCTTAATTTTGACAAGGATGGTCTGGTAAGTTTCCTGTCAGGAAAGACCGAGAGCCTGTCCGGCCTTGTACAGAACGTAAATGACTCGTTTGATGTTCTGCCCGTAGGAATACTTCCTCCTAACCCTGCAGAACTTCTTGTAAGCGAGAGATTCGAGCTTATGCTGGCCCGTCTTTCAAGGGAATACGACTATATCTTCCTGGATTGCCCTCCTGTAGATATGGTTGCCGATACTTCCCTTATCGGTGGTTACGCAGATATTACAATGTTTGTTGTACGTGCCGGTATGTTTGACAAGAGAGCCCTGCCTGCAATCGAAATGCTTTATGAAGAAGGCAAATATAACCGCATGACTCTTGTGCTCAATGGCGTTGATATGACCCATAAGGGCTACGGCTATGGTTACGGTTATGGCTACGGTTACGGCTATGGCTACGGTTATGGTTACGGCTATGGCTACGGCTACGGTAACAAAGACAAAGACGACGACGATTAGCAGTTATGTTCGGATTATGGGGTAAGAAGACTATCTTGGAAAGCGGGATTCTTGCCCGCGGGACTGACAACCACTCCCACATCCTCTTTGGTGTGGACGACGGAGTGAAGAAGGCCGAAGATAGTTTAAAGATACTTAAATTTCTGGAAGAAGCCGGAGTGGAGACACTCTGGCTTACTCCGCATATTATGGAGGACGTTCCCAACACTACGGAAAAGCTCAAAGCCCGTTTTGCGGAACTCCAGGCTATGTACAACGGACCCATCGTCCTTAATCTGGCCGCCGAATATATGATGGATACCCTATATTCGGAAAGGCTGGCGGCGGACGATCTTCTGCTTCACGGCGGAGACAGGGTGCTCATTGAAACATCGGCGGCATCCCCGCCCGTGGATTTCTGGGGAATGATAGATACCACTATGAAAAAGGGTTACCGTCCCATTCTGGCTCATCCGGAGAGATACCTTTATCTGAGGCCTCAGGATTACGACCGCCTCCACGATATGGGCGTGCTTATGCAGTTGAATCTCCCTTCGGTGGCACAGACTTATGGTAAAGCCGTCAAAGCCAGGGCCCTTTACCTTCTTAAGAAGGATTATTACTGTATGTTCGGCTCTGACTGCCATCGTTACAGGGCAATAGAAACCCAGTACAATGCAAAGGTCCTTTCCAAGGACACTGCAATCCGCCTTGGCAATATCAAGAAGGGAATCAGATAAAAAGACTCTTATGAACGTTCTGGTCACAGGCGCCAACGGTCAGTTGGGAATGCATCTGAGGGAGCTTGCCTCCCGTTCAGAGGACCGGTACGTTTTCACCTGTCTCCACGGTACTCCGGAGGTAGAAACCGTTTACCTGGACATTTGTAACGGAGAAGCCCTGGACCTGATTTGCCGCTCGGAAGACATAGACGTAATTGTCAACTGCTCTGCTTACAACGACGTCAACAAGGCAGAAGACGACGTCTCAATGGCAAATATGGTCAACCGCACCGGAGTGGAAAACCTTGCGGCCGCGGCTCTTAAATACAACGCCGTGCTCATCCACATCTCTACCGACTACGTTTTTGACGGCAGAAAGAATACTCCCTATTGCGAGCAGGACGCCCCGGCCCCCCTTGGAGTTTACGGGGAATCCAAACTCTCAGGCGAAAGAGCGATTATAGAGTCCGGATGCAAGTATTTTATTTTCAGGACTTCGTGGATGTATTCCGGGTACAGGAAGAATTTTTACGGAACAATGGTCTCTCTTCTTGAGAGCCCCGGAGAAGTGAAAGTTGTCTGCGACCAGGTTGGAACTCCCACTTATGCCGGAGACTTGGCAGAATTTATATTCGGACTGATCTCTGCCCGCAGGGTGAACTCCAACTTTGGCCTTTATCATTACTCGGACGAGGGCGTGGCTTCCTGGTACGATTTTGCCTGCGCTATAGCCCGCCTTAGAGGCCTTCCCGGCAAGGTTCTTCCTTGCCTTAGTGTAGAGTACCGCCAGAAAGCGGCCAGGCCGCACTATTCTGTGCTGGATAAGAGCTTAGTTAAAAAGACCTTCGGCGTAGGCATCCCTCACTGGGAGGAATCGCTGGAAAAGTTTGTAAAATTGCAAAAATGAAAGGAATAGTATTGGCCGGCGGCAGCGGAACCCGTCTTTATCCCATAACCAAGGGAGTAAGCAAGCAGCTTCTCCCGGTCTTTGACAAGCCTATGGTTTATTATCCCGTCTCCGTATTGATGGAGGCCGGGATAAGAGATATTCTAATCATATCCACCCCCGAGGATCTGCCAGCCTTCAGGCGGCTTTTCGGCGACGGCTCTTCGTTTGGACTAAACCTCTCCTACGCCGTCCAGCCTACACCGGACGGCATTGCCCAGGCCTACCTCATAGGACAGGATTTTATTGGCGATGATGCCGTATGTCTCATTCTTGGAGACAATATTTTCCACGGCAACGGACTCACTTCACTTATGGCCGATGCTGTCCGAAGCGCCACCCTTGAGAGCAAGGCGACGGTGTTCGGCTACAGGGTAAGCAACCCGGGACGATATGGCGTTGCCGAGTTCGACGCTGACGGATGTTGCATCTCGATTGAGGAAAAGCCGGCTGTCCCCAAGTCGAATTATGCTGTAACAGGCCTCTATGTCTATCCTTCCGATGTTGTGAACGTAGCTTCCGGCATCACCCCCTCTGCCCGCGGAGAACTGGAAATAACATCTGTCAACAACTGGTATCTTGAAAAAGGCCGTCTGGAAGTGAAAGCCCTTGAAACCGGCTTTGCCTGGCTGGATACCGGAACCCACGACAGCCTTTCCGAAGCCTCCAACTACATAGAGGTTATAGAGAAACGCCAGGGCGTAAAAGTGGCCTGCCTTGAGGCAATCGCTTATTCAAAAGGCTGGATAGATGCGGAAACCCTGCGCAGCGCCGCCACTCCGATGGCAAAGAATCCTTACGGACAATACTTACTTGACTTACTCAAATAATGGCTATAAAGGTTCAGCAGACCGGGTTTTCCGGCCTTGTGGTTATAGAGCCCGATGTCTTTGGAGACAACCGCGGCTACTTTTGCGAGACGCTCAACCTGTCCTGGCAGGGAGTAGATTTCCCTCATTTCGTGCAGGATAACGAGAGTCTGTCCCAGTACGGAGTGGTGCGAGGACTTCATTTCCAGAAGGGCGAATGGGCCCAGGCAAAGCTTGTGGGCGTAGGCCTTGGCGAGGTCCTGGACGTGGTTGTGGATTTGCGTCCGGGAGAACCTACGTTCGGAAAGCAGTATTCCATAAAACTATCGGACCAAAACCATAAGCGCCTGCTGATTCCAAGGGGCTTCGCCCACGGATTCGCCGTCCTGTCGCCCAAGGCCCTGTTCCAGTATAAATGCGACAATTACTATAATCCATCGGCCGAAGACGGCATCGCCTGGGACGATTCCGCCCTTGCCATCGACTGGGGTCTGCCGGCAGAGGATATCATACTTTCGCAGAAAGACAGAAACCATCAGACCTTAAAAGAATATATAATCTCTAACGGCATCGGAGAATGAGCCAATACCACAAGGAGAATACCCGAATAGCGTTCAATACCCTTATCATCTATGTAAGGATGTTGTGTATTATCGTTATCGGTCTTGTGTCGATGCGTCTTGTGCTCAAGGCTTTGGGACAGTCCGATCTTGGACTTTACGATGTCGTGGGAGGCCTTATATCGATGCTGGGCTTTATCAGCACGGCAATGAGCACTACTACCCGTCGCTACATCAACATAGAGATGGGAAAGCCGGACGGGGACCCTCGGAAGATATTCAACATCCTGATGAATATCCATATTGGCCTGGCCTTGTTTATCCTGCTTCTAGCCGAGTCGCTGGGAATGTGGTATATCTGCAATGTGCTCAATATAGAGCCGGGACGTCTGTCGGACGCTATCTTCGTGTTCCAGGTATCGACCGTTGTGGCCTGCGCCGGCATTATCAACATACCCTATCAGGCCCTGATGGAATCGTTCGAGAAATTCAAGATATCATCGGCCATAGATATACTTACCAATCTTCTTAAACTGGGGCTGATCTGCCTGATGTTCCTGTACAAGGGCAATCAGTTAAGGTTCTATGCCTTGAGTATGAGCGTGGTTACGTTTTGCACTCTTTTCCTTTATCACGGGTACTGCGCCCGCAAATGGAAGTATATCATCAAGCGCGGAAGCTATAAGGATAAACAGCTGTACAAAGAGATTCTGGGCTTTAACAACTATACCGCCCTGTCCGCAATAGCCTATATCGCCAGGACTCAGGGAAGCAAGCTCATCGTCAACGGGTTCTTTGGGACCTTTGTGAACGGAGCCTTTACTCCGGCCTATAATCTGGAGAATTTCTCTGTTATGAGCATAACCCGCCTTGGCAGCGCGGCGGCCCCTCAGATTACCCAGAATTATTCTTCCGGAGCCTTGGAACGCTCTGTGGACTTGGTGTGCAAGATTTCCCGCTTCAGCGCCTTGCTGATGATTGTGCTTGTTGCCTGCGTCTTTGTAGAGATGGACTATCTGCTTGAACTCTGGCTGGACAATGTGCCTCAGGGAGCCCCTCTGCTTTGCCGATGGACTATGATAAGCGCCCTTGTGCGGGCCTTTGCAATGGGTGGCACCCAGACTTACGAGCAGGCGACAGGCAAGATAAAGTGGTTCCAGATTATAAACAGCGCTCTGTCGCTGTCCTGCCTGCCTCTTGGCATCCTGGCTTATTCCCTTGGCGCACAGCCGGTTGCCATAATCCAGATATACATTGCCTATACCGTGGTTTACAGGTTTATAGAGTTTTACCTTCTGAAGCGCATCACCGCCTTCCCCTTGGCAATGTATCTGAGGAAGGCCTATCTTAAGCCTTTGGCTGTGTTGGCCATTATGGCGGTTTATGTATTCCTGTACAGCCGGGTACTGGGAGCAGAGGCTTCTTCTGCCGCGCATCTGGGCGGTTTGGCAGTAACTTTTGCCTTCAGCTGCGCCTGTGTTTTCTTAATCGGCATGTATTCCTGGGAACGGAAGTCAGTTCTTCATTTGCACGCTTGATTATCACCTTAATGTTTATTATATTTGCAGATTGGATATAACTATTCTAATGTATGGCACTATCAGGTCTAATCCGTAAGATATTTGGTACCAAGTCGGACAGGGATATGAAGGAGATTAAGCCCGTTCTGGACAAGATTCTCGCTGTCTATCCCCAGATCGACGCTCTTGACAATGACGCCCTCCGCGCACGTACAGCTGCGCTCAGGGAGAAAATGGCTCAGGTAGAGGAACCGTTTGAGAAGAGGATAGCAGAGATTAAGGAAGAACTGGAAAAAGATATTCCCGTTTCGCAGAAGGAAGAGCTTGCAACTGAATCTGACAAGCTTGTAAAGGAAGAGGACGAGGCTATAGAAAAGGCTCTGGACGAGATTCTTCCGGAGGCCTTCGCAATTATGAAATCTACCGCCCGTCGTTTTGCCGGCAGCGAAGAAATAGAAGTAACGGCATCTGAATTCGACCGCAATCTTTCTACCAAGAATGACTTTGTAATCATCAATGGCGATAAGGCAATCTGGAAGAACTCCTGGGTTGCCGGCGGCAATATGATTACCTGGGATATGGTACACTATGACGTGCAGCTTATCGGCGGTATCGTACTGCATAAGGGTAAAATCGCAGAGATGGCTACCGGTGAGGGAAAAACCTTGGTTGCAACCCTTCCGGTATTCCTTAACGCGCTTGCAGGAAAGGGTGTTCACGTAGTAACGGTGAACGATTACCTGTCCAAGCGAGACTCAGAGTGGATGGGTCCCCTTTATATGTTCCACGGCCTTTCCGTAGATTGCATAGACAAGCACGAGCCCAACAGCGATGCCCGTCGCCGCGCATATAACTGCGACATTACCTTTGGTACAAACAACGAATTCGGCTTCGACTACCTTAGGGACAATATGTCCATCAGCATCAATGACCTTGTTCAGCGCAAGCATCATTATGCCATTGTGGACGAGGTTGACTCCGTACTTATCGATGATGCCCGTACCCCGCTCATTATTTCCGGTCCGGTGGCAAAGGCAGAGTCTGACGAGCAGTTCCTGGAGTTCCGTCCTTACGTAGAGAAACTCTATTCCCTGCAGCGTCAGGCAGTAACACAGACTCTTACAGAGGCCCGCAAACTTATCAACGAAGGCAATGAGGCAGAGGGTGGCAAACTCCTTCTCCGCTGCCACAAGGGTCTTCCCAAGTATCAGCCCCTTATCAAATATCTGAGCGAGCCCGGAATCAAGCAGCTTCTGCAGAAGACAGAGAATTTCTATATGCAGGACAATGAGCGTCAGATGCATATAGTTACCGACGATCTTTACTTTGTAATCAACGAGCAGCAGCATTCCGTAGACCTAACCGACAAGGGTCACGAGTCCCTTGCCAAGAGCGTTGGCAACGCAGAGTTCTTCGTGCTTCCGGACGTTGGTTCTTCCATAGCTGAGATAGAGCGTGGGGAAGAGTCCGTCGCAGAGAAGCAGCAGAAGAAAGATGCCCTTATGGAGGACTTTGCCCTTAAGAGCGAGAGGGTTCACACGATGATTCAGCTCCTCAAGGCCTATGCAATGTTCCAGAAGGACGTTGATTACATCATAGATGACGGCAAGGTTAAAATCGTAGATGAGCAGACCGGCCGTATTATGGAGGGCCGCCGCTGGAGCGACGGACTGCATCAGGCAGTGGAGGCAAAGGAAAATGTAAAGGTGGAGAATCCTACCCAGACCTTTGCGACCATAACCCTGCAGAATTACTTCAGGATGTATCACAAACTCTCCGGTATGACAGGTACCGCAGAGACCGAGGCCGGTGAGTTCTGGTCTATCTATAAACTGGACGTAGTGGTTATTCCTACCAATCGTCCCGTAGTGAGAATAGACCGCAACGACCTTATATACAAGACTAAAAAAGCAAAATACGCTGCCGTAATAGCTCATATCCAGGAGCTGGTAGAGGCAGGCCGCCCTGTTCTCGTGGGTACTACGGATGTGGAGACTTCTGAGCTCCTGAGCCGTATGCTCCGTATGCGCGGCATCAAGCACGACGTGCTCAACGCCAAGCAGCACGCCCGTGAGGCAGAGATTGTGGCCAAGGCAGGACAGACAAGTACCGTAACCATCGCCACGAATATGGCAGGCCGTGGTACCGATATCAAACTTTCACCGGAGGTGAAGAAGGCCGGAGGTCTTGCCATCATAGGTACGGAGCGTCACGACAGCCGCCGTGTAGACCGTCAGCTCAGGGGCCGTGCAGGCCGTCAGGGAGACCAGGGTTCTTCTGTATTCTATGTTTCGCTCGAGGATAAGCTTATGCGTATCTTCGGTTCCGAGAGGATTGCTTCGGTGGTCGACCGCCTTGGAATGACAGAGCAGGATGCTCTTGAGAACAATATGCTTTCCAAGAGCATAGAGAAGGCTCAGAGAAAGGTTGAGGAGAACAACTTCGGCATAAGAAAGAGATTGCTGGAATACGATGATGTAATGAATCATCAGAGAGAGGCAATCTACTCCCGCCGTCATAACGCCCTGTCCGGAGAAAGGATAGAGATCGACGTTATGAATATGATGCTGGATACGGCTTCCCGTATTCTTGACAAGACTCAGGGAATGGATTATGAGGAGTTTATGTCCTACCTTATGAGCCAGCTTTCGATGGATCCGGGATTTGACAAGGACTTCTACGAGCACGCTTCGCCCAACGATATCAGCGACAAACTCTTCGCCCATATGGAGGAGGTTTACAACCGCAGGATGGACAATATGGTGACCAAGGTTTATCCTTTCATAAAGGATATTTTCCAGAAGCAGGGTTCTATGTACGAGAACATAGCAATTCCTATCTCTGACGGACGCAAGATGATCAATCTTCACGTCAATCTGGAGAAGGCCTACAATACCGAGGGACGCGAGATAGCCAAGACTCTCAGCAAGACTATCATCCTCTGGCAGATAGACGAGCATTGGAAGCAGCATCTCCGCGATATGGACGACCTTAAGCAGAGCGTACAGAATGCGGCTTACGAGCAGAAGGATCCGCTTGTTGTTTACAAACTGGAGAGTTACAACCTGTTTGCGGATATGCTGGATTCTCTTAACAGAGACGTGCTATCCTTCCTCCTTCGCGCTTTCATTCCTCTTAACGACGGTCAGCAGGCATCCCGCCCGGCTCAGCCTCGCAGGACGGATATGACACAGATGAGGACATCCCGCAGCGAACTCACTACAAACGGAGAACAGAAGAGCAACGCTCCGGTAGTGGCAGAGAAAAAGATTGGACGTAATGACCCCTGCCCTTGCGGAAGCGGCAAGAAGTATAAGAACTGTCACGGAAAAGGACTTGTATAATAGATAATAACTTAACATCTTATCAATACTTTATGGAAAACAATGTCAACGATGTAAGCCGGATTGCTTCCGGTACTGTATTCAAAGGTGAAATCACTTCTTCCAGCGATATTCGCGTGGATGGTTATTTTGATGGTAGGATTAATACCAAGGGCCGTGTTGTAACTGGAGAGAAGGCCGTCTTGAAGGGTGATCTTATCTGCAATGACGTAGATTTCAGCGGCACTATGTCCGGTGGAACATTTTACGTAAAGGAGACACTTGTTCTTAAACCCAACTGCAGCGTTAACGGAGACCTCCGTTTCAAGAGACTTCAGGTAGACCTTGATGCTAAACTTAAGGGTAATTGCAAGCCTATTGACGATGCGGAATTCGAGAGAATTGCTTCAGGGGCCGCAGCCACTGTAAGAAACGTAAAGACAAACGAGGTAAAGTCAAATGATGTTCAAGCAAAAGAACAATAAGATTACTCCCAATGAGGAATCTTATTCGATAGTCAGCAAACCATTATTCATCGAAACAGAAAGAACTATGAGTATAAATGATGTAAACCGCATTGCTTTTGGCGCAACTTTCAAAGGCACACTTTCTACGGCTAACGACGTTAGAATCGACGGTAATTTTGATGGAATCCTTTTCTCTTCCGGTAGAGTAGTCGTAGGCGAGAATGCAACCGTAAAGGGTAGTGTTTACTGCAATAATATCGACTTCAGCGGAAGGATGAACGGTGGAAGCATCTTCGTTCGCGACACCCTTTCACTTAAGGCTGGATGCTTCGTAGAAAGCGACCTCTCTTTTGCTAAACTTCAGGTAGAGATTGATGCTAAGTTCACCGGCAAGTGCCAGATGATGGAGGCTAAGGAGTTTGACAAAATTTCCTCTCAGTACGCAATTCATCCTGTAGAGCAGAAAGAGATTGAGGCACCTGTAAAGCCTGTTACCGAAGATAAAGCAGTCTAGTGAAGAAATCACTTATAATATTAATTCTGAGCCTCTTCTGTTTTACGGCGGGGGCCCAGAATTCTTTTTGGCTTGTGGACGGGCTTAAGTCGTTCGTGAAATTTACCGGAATCAAGGCTTTGTACGAGTATGCCCATACCAGGGATACGTCCTTTTATGAGGCTCCTCCCGGACTGTACTGCGTAAGACTTAGTGAGAATATGATGGGCTCCTATCTTGGAACCCGCGGAAGCGACCTTAGAGAAGACAGTAATTTCCGGACAAAAATCAAGTCGGAGAATATGTGGAACAATACCATCACCGTAGGCGCCTATGGTCTTGCCGTTGGTTTCACATTCAATCCGTTTGCCAATTCAAAGAATAACGACACCCGCTTCACTCTTACCCTTAACGGTAATTTCCTGGGTATTGATATAGGATACTATCGCGTCAAGTCCCTGTCCGGTTATTCCCGTCTGGATTCCCAGAGGCACGAGATTGCCTACGGAGACCCTTCAATGAAGCTTTTTATGATTAATGCATACGCTGTATTGAACCATAAGCATTATTCATATCCTGCAGGCGTCGGACAGGCTTACATCCAGCGTAAGAGTTCCGGAAGCCTTATAGTGAGCGCCAATTTTGAAAGGGTACAGACAAGGGTTCCTGACCGTGGCTTTGACGAGCCGGACATCAGTATCAATTCCAGCATTATATCAGTTGGCGCAGGCTACGGTTATAATTACGTTCCTGCCAAGGATTGGCTGGTATCTTTCACTGTTATTCCCCGTTTTGTGGTTTATAACAGTTCCTATCTGGATGTAGATAAGTACCACCTTTCAGAGACGTTCAAGAAGCCGTCCGTAACCTACTCGGGTATCTTTGCGGTAGTAAGAAGGTTTGGAAATATCTTCCTGGCCATTACCGCGGTGGCTGACGGTTATCAGTCCTATCACTACTCGTCCGGCTTCAGTTTTGACCAGACTCAGTGGCATATGCACGGACACATAGGAATAAACTTCTAAGATTTATTTCCTGAAGAACTGCAGCGCGGCACCCATTAGGATGCTGCGTTTTTCATTGCTTTCAATTACTTCCAGAGGGAAGCCCAGGCTTACAACCTTGTAACCTTTGCCGCTGTAAGCTATGCCTGCCCCCACGTTGGTATCTGTGTAGCGAAGGAAGATAGCGGCGCTGTTGTCAGCGGGCAGAAGCCCGTCCGGAGTCTCTACACAGTAGATTTCCTCGTTAAGTGTGTTGGCAAAATTCAGGGACAGGTCTTCCGGAACCTCGGAGATTACGGCATTCCTCAGAGCCTTTACGTTGGCTGTCCTGGAGGCGTAGTTTGTAACCCACTTATAGCCAAGAACGCTGGTTACGAAGTCCTTTGTCTTAAGCGTCGCAACCGAATCCTTCTGTACGGGATAAACCTTGTCCCATACGTCCGTACCAATGTTGGCTCCGGAGATAAGCACATTTCCCCCGCGCTCGCAGAAAGAGCGTACGCTGTTCTGAAGAGCCTCCGGGAAAACGGAATACTTATCTTCTGAAGCGCCGGGACGGCCGGAGCAAACGGTTACCTGTTTACCGCAAATGATGTCCAGGGCGTCTATTCCGGACGGGGCGCCATCGGCCTGGAAGGCCTCGGTGCTTCTGGAACAAAAGCGTATTCCAAGATCCAAAAGGGTCTTTCCGTGAATGTAGGGATAGTCGAAGGTATTGCCCGCTATCTGTTTTCCGGCCTCATCGGTATAAGAAGCGCCGAACCCCGGATTGTCATCATCGGTCCAGGGCATCTGCCGGTCGAACTGATACATCGATCCGGTATAGTTAATCTCCTTTATATAGGGAACACCGTTGTCCAGCTTGGAATCGAAGCCGGCGTAGGTGGGGGTGTCGAACCAGGCTGGGGATGAAACCCTGGTGAAGTTGTTTACTATCAGCACTGTCTCCGAATAGCCTGCTTCCGGAGTGCCGGCTGCCAGAATTTCGGAGGGGAAACTGATTCCGCCGTCGTTGTAAGCGCAAACCTTGAATGAGTGGATGTGCCCGGGGTCGATGGTGTATTCGAAACCCTGTGTCTTTTCTCCGCTAAGGGTCAGAAGTTCTGTCCAGGGCCCGTCGTCCACCCTTGTGTAAATGATATAGCCTGCAGGTACCGCCGTGGGCTCCAGATTGTCCCTGGTGGGCTTCCAGCTAAGGAAGATCTTGTTTTCTCTGCTGAACATTGCGCTCAGGGAATTGACCGGGAGGGGCTGCACTGTGTAAGGCCTGCCATAGCGGTTGGCCAGGTATTTCAGCATCCCTTTATATACTGCACGGCTTACGGTAAAGCGGAAGGCCGGGTCAAGCCCGTATTTCATATCGGCAAAGTTCTGATGGGCCAGAATCTCCAGCAGCATTCCCGGGACCGATGTTGTCCTGGATTCGCTGTAGGACCTGTCCCAAAGCTGTCTTCTGGACCAAAGGGAGTCGTGAAGCGCACGAACATCGCTGCAAATCTGGGTCTGCACATAGTCTGTATATTCCCTGGCTGTGATGCGGTCTTCTCCGCTGGGGAGTTTGCGGCTGTCGTCGCATTTAAGCGTGTAGATTGCCAGGGTGCCTACGATGGAATCGTTGGGGGAAAGGCCGGCGTCGGAGTGGAAGGCAAATGAAAGGTCGAAGGGAATACCCAGCCCTTCTTCCTGTTTGGGATTAACCTCGGAACCTCCTGCAAGGAAACTTACCCAGGCGCCCCTGCCGGCGTAGTCGTTTGTGTAGTCGTTGTCCCAACCCCTTGTAACAGTGGTGTCCATACCGCTGTACTGCATATTGTACAGCGCGCCTTCCATATAGGCCGGCATCCCTGACGTGGTCCAGTATTCCGTGGGCTCGTCTGCATTGCCGCGGGCGATTTTGCCCATTCCTCCGCCGAATCTTACGGCATCGGCGGTAACAACCTTGCCTTTCTCTCCTCCGTTGTCAAGTTTGACTCCACAGGAACCATCGGCCTCAAATTCAAAGGTCCCAAGATAAATCCAGGTACCTCCTCCCATAGTCTGGTTAACCAGGAACTCGCTTGCACCTGCGCGGTGATACACAGTGTAATGGGCCTTGGAAGTGCTCTTTTCCAGGGTCTTGTAGGATATGTAAACGGCGTATTCTCCTTTCCGGGGGATGTCGGGAATCCAGGTGGCCTGGGCATTGGGGGTCTTTTCCGTAGTGTGGGCCATCCTGGCCGTACCCATAGTGAATGGATTCTCGTTTCCTGTGTAGAATGGTTTAAGGTCTGCAAAACCCTCCCCGGCGTCGCGCCAGGAACCACGCTCGCTGTAATTGCCCTTCCGGCGCAGAAGTCCTGTACGGGGCTCGTCGAACGAAGGGTCATTGTCGCATACAACCTCGTATTTCTGGGTGTCACGCTCCCTTGGAGTCATTACGTAGGCTCCCGCGTTTTCCAGCATAGGGATAAGGAAGGGGAGTACGTAACTCTGGGTGTACATATCTTCTACTGTGGTAAAGGTGGCCGCCCTCTGCCACTCCCAGCGGCGGGTTGCCTCTTCGTAGTATCGGCCGTGGCTCTGCCATAGCGCTATGTGCCTTCCGTTAAGGCCTTTGTCATAGACAGGTGCTCCCTGCTGCGTCACAAGTGGTTTGCCGTCTGGCTCCTTTACCTTGTATTTTGTTCTTGCGGGGGTGCCGGAATAGGTGAGCTTGGGTGTGACCAGTTCTTCTATGGGAAGGCTCCGTGCGAAGACTTTTCCCACCGAATAGCTTTTGTAAGCCTTTGGAAAAAGGGTTTTTAGTTTTGAGCGAAGCCAGGTGATGTCCTCTGTCTTCCAGGACACGTCTCCCAGGGCCTCGTTAAATCTGAAGTCCAGATTCTTGCCTTTTTTAGTGACGGATCTCAGCCTGAGATTGGGCCTGACGGCAGTTCTTTCCTGGATAAGCGTAGAAAGAGAATCGCAGGCCTCTTTGAAGGCATCTGTAATCCTGCCCTGGGCCACGGCCACGGTGCAGGAGAGTACAGTTCCCGCAATAAGGCAGGAGAGGTACTTCCTAATCATATCGGAGGCTGTTTTTCAGATCTATCACAAGGGCAAGGACAGAACCGGTAACAAGACCAAGACCATCGGCAAAAAAGTCGGCAGGATCGGCCACCCTGTAACTTGTCAAACCCTGGCCGATCTCCGTGCCTGCGGCTATGATGCAGCCGGCAAAGAAGAAGGCCATAACCATCAGCAGGGAATGAATCGGCTTCTTGGTCTTGCCCTTGAAAACTCCTGTCATAATAACAGGGAAGGGCAGAAACATCAGGAAGTGTATTATTTTATCCATCGGAACGCCAAAAAGGTCCTGGCTTACTTGGGTGTCGGACGAAAATTCTCCAAAGCAGAGCCATCCCACAAGAATCAGGTAGGCAATGAGTAAAACTATGTACAGATTCCGTTTCTTTGCTGCGGTCATTGTAGTTCTATTTATCAAGAATAATCTCTCCAAAGAAGTCCGGCCTGTGGAAGTCCGGCTGCGGAAGGTCTATGGGATTCCAGGAAAGGAAGTGCACGTGGGCTGTTTTGTCCCCGCACTTGTAGAAATTAGCCCTCAGGCTCTGGCCGGGAGCGGCCCCGAACAGCCTAAGGGGAATAAGCATTCCGGCAGACCAGGTGCAGATATCCCCCAGAATCTGAAAGGGCGCACCTTCTACCGTCGAGTATCTCTTAATGGCTCCAAGGACGGAGGCGTCCCTGCGCAGACGGCCCTCCCTGCCCGCACCCTCGCAGGCCAGAAGCACTCCGGCGCAGTTCAGTTCAAAGTTGTAGTACTTGTCCCCGGCGGGGTCCTGTACAAAAAATTCCACGCAGCTGTCTTCCCACATTCTTCCGTTATCCTCGGTCTCCATCGCCCTGAGGTCCAGGCCCCTGACGTGATAGAGCAGCGCCAGATTCTCTCCGTCGTGTGCCGCCGCAACATAACAGGCCGGTTTGTAAGGAAAGGACTCGGGCCAGTTTACGCAGTTGATGTCAGCCTTGGCCCCGTGTTCTTCAAGAGTAATGTCGAGCGATGCAAGCGAAAGCTTGTCAAGCCCCTTTATGAACGGAATGTGAAGTGTCATAAGCTCTGCATGTCGTTAAGTTTCTTATAGTATCCGCCCAGGGCAATAAGCTCGTCGTGGCGGCCTCTTTCTACGATATGTCCCTCTTTCATCACCAGAATCTCGTCCGAATTCTTTATGGTGGAAAGCCTGTGGGCTATGGCAATCGTGGTGCGGTTGGACATAAGCCTATCCAGAGCCTCCTGCACAAGCCTTTCGGACTCTGTATCCAGAGAAGCCGTGGCTTCGTCCAGAATAAGGATGGGAGGGTTCTTGAGTATGGCCCTTGCAATGGAAAGCCTCTGCCTCTGGCCTCCGGAAAGCTTCATTCCGCGGTCACCGATATTGGTATTGTAGCCCTCTTCCTTTTCCATTATGAACTCGTGGGCGTTGGCAATCTTGGCGGCCTCTATAACCTTTTCCTTGTCAGCATCGGCAATGCCAAAGGCTATGTTGTTGAAAATGGTATCATTGAACAGGATGGGCTCCTGGTTTACATAGCCTATCAGGCTTCTGAGGTCGGAGGTCCTGAGGTCCCTGATATCCACCCCGTCAATCTTAACGGCACCCGAGGTAACGTCGTAGAACCTGGGAATCAGATCTACCAGCGTGGATTTTCCGGCACCCGATTCACCCACGATTGCAATGGTCTTCCCTTTTTCTATTTTTATGTCGATGCTGTCCAGAACCTTATGCCCGTTTTCATAGCAGAAGCTCACATTTTCCAGGCTGATGCTGTCCTTGAGTCCGCTTAACTTTACGGGCTCCTCGGGCTCTGTGATAGGGTTGGGGGCATTCAGTATCTTGTCGATTCTCTCCATTGATGCAAGACCCTTGGGGATTGCATAGGTGGCCTTTGAAAAATCTTTCAGCGGGTTGATGATGCTGTAAAGTATCACCATATAGAAGATGAAGGTCGATGCGTCTATGGGGGCGCGTTCGCTAAGAATCAGCGAGCCTCCGAACCAGAGCACTATTGCGATGAGCAGGGTACCCAGGAATTCGCTCATAGGGTGGGCGAGGGACTGTCTGATGGCTACCTTCGCCGTTTTGTTACGCAGGGCGTCGGTAGTATCGGAAAATCTGCCCTTCATACTCTTTTCTGCCACGAAGGCCTTTATCACCCTGAGGCCGCCCAGAGTTTCCTCTACCTGGGACATAGTGTCGCTCCACATCTCCTGGGCCAGCAGGGACTTTCTCTTAAGTTGCTTGCCGATTACGCCCATAACCCAGCCCAGCACGGGGACAACCACAATTGTGAACAGCGTAAGCTCCCAGCTGATGAAGATGAGCGTGGCAAAGTAGAATACTATCAAGATAGGGTTTTTGATGAGCATATCCAGGGAACTCATTATGGAGTTCTCCACCTCGTTGACGTCGCCGCTCATACGGGCAATGATGTCGCCCCTTCTTTCCTGGGAGAAAAAGCCCAGAGGAAGAGCCAGAATCTTGTTGTACAGCTGCATACGCAGGTCCCTGAGCACGCCGGTACGGATAGGAACCATAACTCCGGCGGCGCCAAAGTAGCAGGCTGTCTTCAGCAAGGTCATAAATCCAAGCAGAAGGCAGAGGATAAGCAGCGTCTTTGAGGCTCCGATAGACTCCATCAGCTGGGTTACCCAGTAGTAGGCGTTGTTGATTATCTTCTCCTTGAAGCTATGGGCCGCATCGTCCCACGGGATGAATGAATATACCGCGTCGTTAATCTTGAACAGAATCTGCAACATCGGTATAATCAGGGAGAAAGAGAATACGTTGAACAGGGCGGAAAACATATTCAACAGCACGCTTCCTCCAAGGTAGGACCTGTAGGGTTTTACATATCGCTTAAGTACTTTCCAAAATTCTCTCATCTGGTCAATTATTTGTTACCCCTGCTTTTTTATGCCTGCCATCTTCTCCGTAAAATTCCACATAAGGTATATCCTTTTCTTAAGAACGGGAAGATCCAGGTTTTCAAGGGTATCGGTAAGTTTATTGTTGTTGTCTGTTATTCCTGAGGTGAACAGTACCACCGGCATTCCGTGCTCTGCAAAGACCTTGTGGTCTCCGGTGCGGCGGTAAAAAACGTTTGTGAAATCCGGGCTGCCATAATAGTCGTGAGACATCTCCAGGCCCGTGCCCTTGCTCTTGTTGGCCTGTGCCAGTTCTTTTCCGGCAAAGCCTCCGTTGAGGGCTATGATATAGTCTTTGCGTCCGGACTTAAGCGGACTCAGGGAACTCCCCACCTGGTCCAGGTTCATAACAATCACAATGTCCTTCCTGGCTATGGGCCTGCCCTGCGCATCTTTAAGCGCTCCGGAGGTAAGTTCCTGCCACAGAGCGTTGGAACCGGCGAAACTCATATACTTGGCATCCAGGGCTGCAAAGATTACATCGGCCCCATACTCGCGTCCAAGGTCTCTGGAAAGAGTCATCATTTTGGCCAGGCTCAGAAGAGCTGCGATTCCGGAGCCGTTGCTGTCTGCCCCTGGATAAATTTTGCCGCCTCTTATTCCAAGTCCGTCATAGCTTGCCATAATGAGGATGAATTTCTTTGCGGGGGTTTCGCTGCCCTTTGCTATGCCTATTACGTTACGTCCGGGAGAGCCGCCCTTGATGGCGAAACTGTGCTGAAATGACGGTCCCGACGGTACCAGTCCCATATTTGCAAAACGTCGCTGAAGCCAGGAAGCGGTTTCTGCCGCTCCAACCGTACCGGCCCCTCTGCCTGCGCAGAGAGAATCGGAAAGGAACTCTATGTCCATAGCCAGTTTTTCCTCCGTGATGCAAAGGCGGGCCTGCTCTGAAATGTCCAGACGCATTGGTCTTGCCTGGGCGGGAGAAACAGCCTTCAGGAGCAAAAGACAGGAAACGATAAGACCGATATTTTTAAATAAAATCAAAACAGTTTCTTATATTTGCAAATTCTGTCAAAATTAGTGAAAATCGGGTATATTATGAAGTTTTTTTTAAAATACTTCCTTTCCGCAGCAGTTTTTCTGCTTTCGTGCCTGAGCCTTAGCGCCCAGTACGACAGGGAGGTCTTTTATATGAGAGGGCGTCAGGCACTTGCAGACGGCAAGTATGCCCAGAGCATAGAAAACTTCAACATCCTTGCAAGAATAGACAGTACGGACTATTGGACCTTCTTTTACAGGGGTATAGCCAAGTACAATCTGGGCGATGTCCGCGGCGCCCAGAAAGATTTTGACAGGTCTGTCCGCCTTAATCCCATTTTTACCTCCGGCTACCATTACAGAGCCATTACCAAGAGCCGTTATGGAGATTACGAGGCCGCTCTTTCTGACTATGAGCAGGCACTGGCTCTGCGTCCTGGCTATGAAGGCCTTTATTTCAGCCGCGGCGTAACCTACTTCCTGGCCCAGCGTTTCCAGGAGGCAGTGGCAGATTTCGACTGGTACATCCGCAAGCAGCCTAAGGACCCTGCCGCCTTCCTTAACAGGGGTGCCAGCTATCTCTATATGGGAGATACGCTTAAGGCTATGACGGATTACAACAAGGCTATAAAACTGGATAAGTTCGAGCCCGAGGGTTTCGTGCGCAGGGGCCGTCTTCTTGCGCTCCAGGGCGATTACAAAAAGGCTATAGAGGATATGAACAAGGCCATCGCTCTTGATACCACCTCTACCTTCGCTTATTTTAACAGGGCACTTATGTATTATGAGACAAACGATTACAATCTTGCTATGCAGGATTTGGACCGTGTTCTCAGAGACGAGCCGGGAAATGCCCTTACCCTCTACAACAGGAGCCTTATCTACGCCATAACCGGGAACTATCAGCAAGCCCTGGAAGATATGGACAGGGTGCTCAATATCAATCCCAGGAATGTGCTGGCTTACTTCAACAGGGCCTCCTTCTTCCTGCAGATGGAAAGGTGGCAGGACGCAATAGAAGACTACGACAAAGCCATAGAGATTTATCCTGATTTTGCCAAGGCCTATATGAACAGGTCCTATGCCCTAAGGCAGATGGGCGAGTATGCCCTGGCAAAAATGGACTACGATACGGCCCAGAAGAAGATATCCGAGTACAGGGACAAGACCTCGGTTTCCGAGGGCTCTTTTGCCGATACTACCCGTAAATACAGTTCCCTGCTTTCTCTGGATGCCGATTTTGCCAAGAAGGACTTTGACGACGAGTTGCTCCAGCACCGCGATGTGGACATACGTTTGCGCCCTCTGTACAAGTTTGTGCTGTCTAAGGACAGGAATCTTGGGTTGATTGCGCTAAGCCAGAGGTACGAGAACGCCCTTCTGGATAAGTTCCTCCGTGAATCTCCCGTTCCTCTTGCGCTGACTTCGCGCGACACTTCCGCTACGGTGGATTACACCGACCTTGCCCAAGCTGCCACTCAGGCCCGTCCGGGAGAAGGGGAGTTCGCAAAGGCCCTTTACGAGTTGTCTTCCAGACAGTTCAATGCGGCTCTGGCCCTTTACGGCCAGGCTGTGACCAAGTCTTCCGAGGGCGACCGTTATGGGAAATTCTACAAGGCCTTCTATCTTATGAACCGCGGAGTGCTGAGGGCGGAGATGATAGACTTCCTGTCTTCCATAGAGAGCAATGTGCAGACCCTAACTATGGACGACCGTGGCACTACCAGGGCCAGGGTAAAGGAGGGAGTAAGTCACAGTTACGACTATTCCGATGCCCTCTCCGACCTTGAGGAGGCAGCGGCCATTATGCCGGAGTTCCCCTACATCCACTTTAATCTGGGTAATCTCCTTTGCCTGTCCTCCAAGCTTGTAGAGGCCATAGACAGCTATTCCAAGGCCATAAAACTTTATCCCGCCTTGGGCGATGCTTACTTTAACCGCGGGCTTGTGCTTATCTATCTCAAGGATAAGGAGAAGGGATGTATTGATTTATCTTATGCCGGAGAGCTTGGTATTGCCGATGCTTACAGTGTTATAAGCCGATATTGCGAGGAGAAGGATGACAAGTAGTTGTAGCACGGAGCTTAAGTTTCTTAGTTTCACCAGCGGAAGTTGCGGTAACTGTTATTATCTTGAGTGCGGCGGAAAGGCCGTGCTTATAGATGCCGGCGCTTCCATAAGGTCTCTTAAGAAAACAATGCTGGCAAATTCGCTCTCTCTTGAGAAAGTATCGGCCATATTGGTTACCCACGACCATCTTGACCATATCCGCAATCTTGGTTCTTATTGCAAGAGGCTGGGTAAACCCGTCTATGCGTCATCCAGATTGCACGATGCCCTTTCCCGCCATACTTTTACCGCCGATTATATTTCCGCCTGCCGAAAGGACCTTGAGGAAGGTAAGTGGAATGATGTCGGAGGTATGCTGGTGCGGTATTTTACCGTGCCTCACGATGCTACCCATACCTGCGGGTTCGCCATTACGGCCGGGGGACGCAAGTTTTTCATTATGACCGATGCGGGCCGCGTTACCGACGAGGCTGTCTCTCTGGCTTCCCAGTCGGAGGTAGTGGTGATAGAGTCCAATTACGATATGGATATGCTTATGGGCGGGCCTTATACTCACGAACTTAAGATGAGGATTTGCGGGGGAAATGGGCATCTAAGCAACGATGAGTGCGCTCAGGCGCTGACGCGTTTCTGGCATCCGGGGCTCAAGGCTGTTTTCCTATGCCATCTTAGCGAGAACAATAATACTCCCAAGGCTGCTTACAATGCTTCTTTGGAGTCTTTGGAGAGTATTGGCATAGAAAAGGGGTCGCTTCTTTTGCAACCCCTTCCCAGAACTGAGCCGTCGGCTCTTTATTCTCTTTAAATTGTAACTATCGGTCCGTAGTAATCTTGCAGGAGGCCGGGGCCTTTATGTTCTGATCTATTATTATTTCCCCGATCGATCCTGCCTTGATAAAGCCGCTTCGGGGGTTCTTGACGGATGTGATGTGGCCGTTTACGGTTGCTTCTACGCTGGAGTATTCAAAGGCCAGGTCGGCATCGGGAAGGAAGGTGCAGTCTTCCAGGATTAGATTTTCTGCGTAGCAGAGGGGCTGGCTGCCTCCTATTTTGCAGCGTACCAGCCTCAGGTTCTTTGAGTGCCAGCCCAGGAACTCGCCGTTAATTACCGAGTCATAAACTGTTATGTTTTCTGTTTCCCAGAAGGCGTCCTTTGTGTCCAGTACTGAGTCGTGGATTTCTACATTTTTGCTCCACTGGAAGGAGTAGTTGCCGCTTAGGCGGAAGTTGTGTAGTACTATGTCCCGGCAGTTCATAAATATGTAGTCTGCCCTTTCTGCCACAAGGTCGCGGGCTTCTATTTTTGAGCAGTGCCAGAAGGTTTCGGACGCGGCGCCTATCAGTACGTTCTTGATTTTTATTCCGCTCATTTCGCGGAACATTTTGGGTGCATCTACTATGGTGTCTTCCATCACAAGGTTTTTGGAGTACCAGAGGGCGGCTCTGGCTCCTACAGTGAAGATGCAGTCTTTTACTTTGAAGCCGTCGCAGCACCAGAGAGGGTATTTGCCTTCGAAGCGGCAGTTGGTGGCCGTGATGTCGGAGGTTTCTTTGAGGGCGGATTCTCCGGCGTGGATTATTACGTTTTCCAACTGGAGGTGGTGTTTGCAGTAGAGGGGACGTTCGCCGCCGAATTCACTGTTTCTTATGATTTCCTTTTCCATATGATAATTTAATAGCTATGTCTTTTTTAGGCTTGAAATCAGGTTTTTCTGCATCCAGCCGTTTCCTTTTATCCTGAAGAGGAAGAGGATTCCTCTGAGGTTAAGTTCTATGCACATCGGAATCCAGTATCCTTCAAGGCCCCAGCCGCAACCTCTTGTGAGCCACAGGGAAAGGCCTATTCTCACAATCCACATTCCTGCAAAGTTAAGAATACTTGGAATAATGGTATCTCCGGCTCCGACGCAGGCGCCGTAGGCTACTATCGATGCGGCGTACATTGTTTCTGCAAAGGCTTCTATCCTAAGAACCTGTGCGCCCATCGATACTACGTCGGGGTCGCTGCTCAGGATGGACATAATCTGGGGAGCGAAGATAAACATTATGACGGCCAGGAAGGTCATTATCGACACTCCTGATAAAATCGTCACCTTGGCAAAACTGCGGGCAAGACTCTTCCTGGCTGCGCCGATGCTTTGCCCTACAAGGGTTGTGGCGGCATCGGCCATACCGTACCCCGGCATATAACAAAAGCCTTCGGCGGTGATGGCAAAGTTGTTGGCCGCAAGGGCTACCGGGCCAAGGGGCGCTACTATCATCGTTCCGGCTATATGTGCCCCGCGCATCGCTACGTTCTGCAGCCACATCGGCCCTGTAATTCCAAAGGCGTTCTTGATGGTGCGGGCCTTGGGTCTGAAGCTGCCTCGTTCTTTGAACAGGTTCAGTTCGGGGGAGCGAACGGCAGAGAACCAAAGCATCAGTATGGCCGTTATGGCCATCGCTATTCCGGTTCCCAGGGCGGCTCCGGTAACTCCCATTCCGGCGCCGGGAACTGTGATGTCCGCGCCAAAAATATGGAACTGTCTTGTGGGGAAAATCAGGAAGAAGTTGAATATCACGTCCAGAAGGCACATTACTACGTCCAGGAGGCTGGGCAGCTTCATATTGCCGCTGCATTGCAGCATAGTGCCTCCCAGCCAGGTAATCTGCATAAAGGGGAGGCACAGGCAGAAGATAAAGAAGTAGCGGGATGCGTCTCTTGTTATCTCCTGGCTGCCGCCAAGCCATCCGGGGAGATGGGGGCTGATAAGCAGACCGCAGAGAGCCAGTACCACGCTAAGGCTCACGCAGGAGGTGATGGCCTCCCTGAAAACCTGCCGCGCTCCCTGGAAGTCATTGGAACCTATAAGGTGGGCTACCTGTACGGAGAAGCCTTGGCAAGATGCAAACAGGAAACCTCCGAAGAGCCAGGTTGTGGTTGCTATCAGACCTATCGATGCTGCCGGATTGGCTCCAAGGCTGCCCACCATCGATGCGTCTATGAATTGCAGCATCACGGAGGCCAGCTGGGCTATAATGGCCGGGCCGCAAAGCAACATAGTAAGACGGAACTGCTGCTTTGTGCTGAGTTCCGTCCCTAATCTTATGCTTTGCAGCAATATGTCCTTTGACTCTTTTATTGCTGCTGGGGTTTAAAGAGTTTTACTACGTCGGAAGGAGAGCCGTCGCTGTTGAATACTCCCATATCGTAGGAGTTCCAGTTCAGAGTGGTGTAGATGGCAGGTTTCCACCATCCGTAAACCTCAGGTTCCCAGTAAAGTATGCCTTTGCAGCGGCTTATCTGGCGTATCTTTGTAATGAAATCCGTAAGTATCGACACACCCTCGGACAGGTTGTTGTTTTTTACTCCGGTTTCTACAATAAATACATCCTTGTTAAACTTGTTTATAAGGTTGTTGATGTTGGCAATTGCTCCGTCGTTTGCCTGCTGCCAGGTGTAATTGTTTATTCCCTGGGGATAGTGGGAGAGGCCGATTACATCCATTTTGCCTCCGGCAGCGGTAAAGTTGTTGAACCACCACTCAAGGTCCTGGTAGGCATTGTTCATATGGATTATAACCTTGGTATCCGGGAATATGGCCTTGACTGCGTTGTAGCCGGCGTTGCTCAGTGCTACGTAGTTGGCGTAGTTGCTTGCGTTTCCTGCATTGGCAATTTTTCCGTCCGGCCATAGCATTCCAAGCCTGGTCTCGTTTCCTACCTGAACGTAGGTGGGGGTGATACCCTGCTGCTTAAGTCCGGTAAGAACTTCCTTGGTGTAGTCGCTCACCTTGGTAACCAGATTGGCGTGGCTGAGGCTCTGCCAAGCTTCGGGGGTGTCCTGCCTTCCGGGGTCCGCAAAGAAATCGCTGTAATGGAAGTCTATCATTATCTCCAGACCGGCGGCCTTTGCCCTCTTGGCCTTTGCAAGTACGTCGTCAAATCCGCACCAGCCGTCACGGGAAGGATCAACCCAAATCCTTAGCCTTGTAATGTTCTGTCCAAGGCCTTTAAGGATTACGAAGATGTCCTGGGTAACGCCGGAAGCATTTTTGAATGTCTTGCCGTCGTGCTCCATCTCCGTGGCCCAGCTAACGTCAGCTCCATAATAGAAGGCGGGATGGGTAACGGTCTCTCCTGTTCCTTCTTCGGGCTTTTGAGTATTGTTGTTTTCTATTTTTGAATCTTTGCCGCAAGCAAGAGACAGGGATGTCGCCACTATTGCCAGAGCTGTAAAACGGAGTACTTTTTTCATAATTATATCAAATTGGAATTCATATCACTGTACACTTGCAAAAGTACGAAATATTTTTTGTAAATTTGTGGGGAACACGATAATTGTCAAATAATCATATGATTTGTAGTAATTGCGGCTGGGACAATACTCCCTCCAATGTATTTTGCGAAAAATGCGGAACAAAGCTGGCGGTGATTCCCGCTCCCCAGCCTCCGGTCAATCAGGCTTTTTGTGCAAACTGCGGTTATCCGCTTTCCAATCCGGGCCCGGTATGCCCGAGCTGCGGCACCCCAATCCCGGGAAGAGAGCCTGTCGGCGGAGCAAGGGAACCTGTCGGTGGAATGAAGGATCCTGTAAGCGGAACCCTGTCTTCAGTTAAGGATCAGGCCCCTCAGGAACCCGTCAAAACGGAGATTCCCGTTCTTGGAGGTCCCTCTTTCTCTCTTGAACCGGTAAATATGGCAGGGGAGGACAATCCTGCAGGCAGAATCAGTTATGTCGGAGAAAAGATAGTGCTTAACAGGGCCAACACGGAACCCGGCAATCCCAGCATTACTTCCAAGGTACAGGCAGAAATCGTAAACAAGGACGGCAAGTGGATCATATCCGACGGCAGTTCCCTTAAGACTACGTTCATTTATCTAAGCGAGCCCAGGGAACTCAAGGATGGTGACGTTATTCTGCTTGGAAACAGACTCTTCAAATTCAAGGCATAAGGATTATGGTTCCCCAGCAGTGCATATTCAATCCCGGAGACATAGTTGACGGTAGCCTTACGGTTGTTTCCCGTCTTGGCGGAGGTACCTTTGGCGATGTTTACCGCGTCCATAACGTGGAAGGGAAGGAATTTGCCCTGAAGATACTAAAACTGTGGAAGGTGTCGGCCGCGGAATGTGAAAATCTGCGGAACCGCTTCAAGATGGAGTTCGATACCGGACGCATCGACAGCCCGTACCTGGCCCACTCCTATTCTTACGGGGAGATTATGGGAAACCCCTACATTCTGATGGAACTTTATTCCGGAGGAGACCTCAAAACTTATTCGCTCAGTCACGATGTGGACCTGTCCCTTCTTGCCAAACAGATTCTTGGCGGTCTGGCAGATCTTCACGCCAGTGGAAAGGTTCACAGGGACCTTAAGCCGGAAAACGTGCTTATGAAGGAGGACGGAACAGCCGTTCTTACAGACTTCGGCATCTCCGGAGACAGAAACAAGAGAATGACGGAAAGAGCGGCAGGAGGCGGCCCTCAGCAGCTTTTTGGAACCTATCCCTATATGCCCCCGGAGCAGCTTAATCCTCCGCGTGGCAGCCAGGCCACCGTTTTGCCGACGACAGATATTTTCTCTTTCGGGGTGATGATGTATGAAATCATTACCGGTCAGCTCCCATTTGGGCCGATGTCGATGGAGACTCTTCATATCTACCTTACCAACAGCAGCACCGGAAACTGGGACAGGGAACAGCTAAATTCCGTTCCCGGAGGAGCGGCTTGGGCACCTCTGATAGAGGGCTGCCTGCAGCCGGACTTCAAGCAGCGCCTCCAGAGCGCCGCTCAGGTGAGGGAGCTTATCCCCGGAAGTCTGTACGATTCTCTGCGTAATGAGGATAAGGCCTATATGAGGGTTGTAAACGGTGTGCTTTTAAGAGTGATGCAGGGAGAGGAATACGGGGCCGTTTATTATCTGGACCAGTGCCTGCAGAGTGGTCGCTGGCTGATTCCTATGGGCCGCACGGACGGCAGTCCCAATGGCGGAATACCCATAAGGGAGATTCAGAGTTGTTATGTCTCCAGAAGACACTGTACTCTGGAAAAAGATCCGGTTTCCGGCCAGTGGTACATCAGGGACGGACAGTGGAATCCCGCTGAAAGAAAATGGATTCCGTCTCTCAACGGCACTTATGTAAATTCTTCGGAGGCTCTTGAGGCGGCAATTCCGATTGGTCCCGGAGATATTATCTCCATTGGAGACGTGAAACTCAGGGTGGAAGGATATTAGAAAACAAAAAACTTGATATATGGAACAGGAACTTGTAAAGGGTGCAATATTCGGCGGACGCTATGCTCTGCTGGAAGAAAAGGGCCGCGGGTCCTTTGGCGAAGTATGGCTTGCAAAGGACACACAGTTGGATATCGATGTGGCTTTGAAAATTTACATTGCCTTGGATGACAGGGGTATAGAGGAGTTCAAGGCTGAATTCCGCAATGCCTACAATCTGAATCATCCCAATCTTCTGCACGCCACCCACTTTGATACGGACGGTCGCAGACCCTTCCTCGTAATGCCTTATTGCCCGGAATCTTCTACGACCCTCGTAGGCAAGTGCGACGAGCCTCTTTTGTGGAAACTCATTATGGACGTCAGCTCCGGCTTGGCCTATCTGCATTCTGTTGATGTAGTACATCACGATATAAAACCGGATAATATCCTCAGAGATTTTGCCGGAAATTTCGTAATAACAGACTTTGGCATCAGCACAAATATGCGCAGTACCCTGAGGCGTAATGCCGATGCCGGCAGTACTCTTGGAGGCGCCCTGTCTTATATGGGTCCCGAGATGTTCACTTCCGAGCCTGTTTCCATCAAAGCAACCGATATCTGGGCCCTTGGCGCAACTCTGTACGAGATTGCAGTGGGCGAACTGCCTTTCTTTGGCCAGGGCGGCATAATGCTTGGCCGTGGCGCCGACGTCCCTCAGGTTAAGGGAGATTATTCGGACGACCTTAAGCAGGTAATAAGAGACTGTCTTGCAATGGAGCCTTGGGACCGTCCACAGGCTGCTGCTCTCAGTGCCTATGCATCGGCCAAAGTGGCCGGCAGGGAAGCCGTTCCTTCCTGGCAACATATTCCTGACAAGAATCAAGCTCCAGCACCGGCACCAAAACCCGCACCGGCACCAAAACCCGCATCGGCACCAAAACCTGCACCGGCACCAAAACCTGCACCGGTTCCCGCGCCGGCACCCAAGAAAGAAGAACCTGCAACCCGCCTTATGGTGGGAGTTCCGGAATCCAATATTCCAAAGACAGACTTAAGTCCGGCACACAGGCCTGCACCTGCACCAGCACCTGCTCCTGCTCCTGCACCAGCTCCAGCTCCTGCACCAGCACCTGCACCTGCTCCTGCCCCGGCTCCCGCACCGCAGCCCAGAATCCCTGTAAGGGACGATCGTATGGAATCCACGGTTATAATATCGGCCGCAAATTCACCGGTTGAACCGCAGAAGCCTCAGGCGCCTCAGGCGCCTCAGGCTCCCAAGTCTCCTTATATGCCGCAGATGCCCAAAGAGCCTAAGCCTAAAAAGAAGAAAACCGGACTCATCGTCCTTATTTGCTTCCTGGTCGCCGCCGCCCTTGGCGCTGCTGTAATCTTTGTTCTTCCCGGAATGTCATCCAGCCAGGCCGATGAAGACCTTCCTCGTTACGAGGCCGCCTGCAACGTGGTGGATTCCCTTGTAAATCTTGGTGCGAACAACAGGATAGACCCTATTATATCTGCAATAGACGCTTATGCGGCAGTAAGAGATTTCGAGAATTCTTATCCCGACGACAAGAGATACAAGAGAGGCAGCGCAATCCTGTCTGTCCTTAAACGCAAGGCCGCAGCTGCAGCCAAGGCCTGGGAAGAGGCCGCCAAGGCACAGCGTGCCGCCGGCAATTACGATTATGCCAGAAAGGTTGACGAGAATATAGCAAAACTTAACAAAGCAAAAGACCTGTAAGTTATGAAACGGTACTTTGTATTATTACTCTCGATTTTCCTCTGCGTTATATCAGTTTACGCACAGGAAGCCCCATCAGAGTCCATCGTGGCTCAGAGCTGCTATGAGATGACCTTCAAAAAGGGTCTGAGTCTCTTTAATCACGGTAAGTATGCAGAGGCCAAGACTCAGTTTGTAGCGGCAAAGTCCTGCCCGGACAAGCCTGCCGACAACGAACTTGACCTTTGGATCAAACGTTGCGAAGAGCAGATAGTTACCATAGAAATTACAAATGCCGTATTCTGCAACGTTACCAACGAAGGTACCGTCATAGATCCTTACGGTTCTTCGCTTTATGCCGGAAAAATTAAGTATGTAAAGCCCAAGGTTACTTATACCTCTCACCTTTCCGGCGAAAAGAAAATCAAGTTAAACGTTAAGGTACTTAAGCCGGACGGCGATATGCTGTTCTCCGGCTCATCTCCCAACGGATACACCTACAGTTCGGAGATTACTATGAAAACCGGCAGTTCCAATACCGTAGAACTGCTCGGTTGGGGAAACTCTTCCGGCGGCACGTATTCAGAGGGTACCTATACAATGGAGTTCTGGTATAAGAACAAGAGGCTCTACAGCAAGTCCTTCCACGTATATGCCGGTAATGGCAGCAGTTCTTCCGGCAGTTCCTCCGGCAGTGGTTCTTCCGGAAGCAATTATGGCTCGGGAAGCAATAACAACAATTCTTCCTATAACCAGGGCGGAAGGACAACCCCTATCAGAGGCGGTAAATGGGAGAGACTCCTGGACGACATTATGAGGAACGCATCCGTTCTGACAGGCGGCGACCGTTATCTGGGAGAAAAGGATTCCGACGGTTACAGGCACGGCTGGGGAATTTATAAGTGGAGCAGCGGTACCATATACGTAGGAAAATGGCGTCGCGGCGACTTTGACGGAGGCGGAATGTATCTATGTCCCGACGGATATGAAATCAGGAATCTTACTGACGGACAGTTCTTTGCCGGCTATTATGAAAGAGACACCAAGACAAGCGGCCGTGTTTATGACGAGAACGGAAATATGCTTTACATAGGCTCTTTCAATAATGACAAACCGGAAAACGAGTATCCTAAATTCTCTACCACTTCTCCTATGCTGGTAATTGAGTACAACAACGGAGACCTGTTTGTAGGAGAAACAGACGGTTCACGTCCTTATGGATTCGGCCTATATCTGTGGCACGACGGCGGCGCCTGGTTCGGCTTCTGGGCAGATGGCGTAAGAAAGGGTTCAGGTTTCTATGTTTCCGAATCCGGCAACATTACCAGCGGAACCTGGGATAACAACACAATGAATTAGAGACTTACAGATATGACAGAGATTAAGTACAGACTTACGGCTTGCAGTGATCCTGCCGGAAAAAAGAATGACATAGCCCCCCTGTATGGAAACGAGGACAATATGCTTGTTCTCCCCGGACTGTCTCCGGAGCCCTTTGTCCCGGACAGCGTACTGGATCTGGGCCCTCACGGCACCCTGCTTATGGTGGCCGACGGTATGGGAGGAATGAATGCCGGCGAGGTGGCATCCCAGATAGCGGTATCAACCGCCCAGGCAATGTTCTGCTCACAGGAAGCCCAATCCCTGGACGCATCGTCTTACGAGGCCAGGGAGGCCTTTATGGAAAAGGTTGTGACTCAGGCCGATACTGCCATTAAAGAAAAGGCCGCCGCTGATCCTGAATGCTCCGGTATGGGCAGCACCATCATTATGATATGGCTCTGCGGAAACGAGGCTACCGTTACCTGGTGCGGAGACAGCAGGGCATATCTGTTCCGCCCTTCCATCGGACTCCGTCAGGTATCCAAAGACCACTCTTATGTTCAGAGTCTGGTGGATGCAGGCAAAATTACGGCCGACGAGGCCTTTGGCCATCCTTACGGCAACGTAATTACCCGATCTCTGGGAGATCCCAGCAAGGCGGCACAGGCAGACAGCCACACCTTCCCTATTTACAAGGGCGATATACTAATGCTCAATAGCGACGGTCTCAGCGGAGTCTTGCGCGACAAGACAATGCAGGACATCATAGCAGAATCCAGGCAGACTCCTACCTATTGCAGGGAGGCTCTCTGGAAAGCTGCCCGGGAAGCAGACTGGTACGACAACGTAACCTGTATTCTCTGTGAACTGGTAGAAGGCCCTCAGGCTCCCGTGGTAGTCCCTCAGCCTGCACCTCAGCCTGCACCTGCACCTCAGCCTGCCCCGGTTCCCGCACCGCAACCCACCCCGGCAGCACAGCCTGCGCCCACAAGGCTCGCCCCTGCGCCTGCCCCTAAGGGAAAGAATAAGCTTGTAATCATTATAAGCGTTGTTGTCTCCATTGTGGTTGCAACCGTACTGGCCCTTCTGCTGATAGGAGGAAAGGGTACTGCGGAGCCGGCTCCAACTCCATCGTCGGCTCAGGAAAGCAGACCTCCCAAGCCACAGGCCAACAAACCTCCCAAGCCTTCACCGAGCCCTTCACAGGCACCTTCCCAGCCCGCAACGGCAAGTCAGCCCGCCCAGGGAGGCGCTGCCGCAGATCAAGGCGGAAAGATAGATCAGGCCAACGAGAACGAAAAACCTTCGGCTACGGAAGACAATAAACCTGGTACCAGCGGCAACAAGCCCAACAACACTACCGAGGGCAAACCTTCCGGCAATCAGACAAATCAGAATAATCAGGCCGGTCAGAATAGCAATCAGACCGGAAATGAAATAACGGAGATTTACTCAAATTAAAAATAAAACCGGTGCAAATTGCCTAAAAAACAGTAAATTTGCATCGCAAATGGGGATGTTTTGGTTTTGACAGCATTGATGTCTGTCGGTAAGCAAGCCGGGCGCTGTGGGGCGGCCCGTAAATCCCGACCCTCAAAAATTCAGTTGGCAACAACAACTATGCACTCGCTGCCTAATTAGACCAAGTCTATTAGCTTAATCCGCGACGCCAAGGCTGCGTCGCCGACGAGTATCCCTCGGAACTTCCGCCCGTTATTTTCCGATTCAGGGGTATCATCAAGAACGGGACGCACCGGTGGATGCCTTTAAAACCGGCTAAGATTCAAAGGCTAAGGGTTCGGTGGCCCGTCTTCCGGCAGCCCCTCCTCTAAAATCAAAGGAAGAATAAGCTTGTAGAAAGCCGCCGGGTGCGGTGTTTGGACGGCGGTTCGAGTCCGCCCATCTCCACAAAAAACATAAAAAAGGAGAATATGAAAAGATTCAGCTTTTATCTCCAAGTCTTAATGATTAGTGCCGCAGCAATACTTTATTCCTGCGGCACCGATTCTTCTACGACGGTAGGAGTTCGTACCGGTTGCTTGGAGGCCGGCTCGTGGGATGTATCTTCGTGGATTTCGGCGGTGGACGCACCGGTAATGACAGACATTACCAACAACGGCGACGTTCCCGAATGCCGTTCTGCAGACGGAGCCTCCTGGTTTGTCCTGGAAAACAGCAACAAGGCCAAGGTGGTAAGCGCAAAATGGATGACCGCCGGCCTTGGCGTCTACACCCTCTACCTTAACGGCAGAAAGGTGGGCGACGATTTCTTGAAGCCAGGCTTCACCCATCCGCAAAAGACAAAGTATTCATTCACGTACGACATTTCCAAGGCCTTTGCCAAGGGAAACGGAGAGAAAAACGTACTCTCTGCACAGGTAACCCCCGGCTGGTGGGCAGACAAGATTATGACCCCCGGTGGCCAGAAGGGTATGAACGGGACCAAATGCGCGTTCCGCGCAGTTTTGGAACTTGTTTATGCCGATGGTTCCAGAGAACTGATAGGAACAGACACTGAGCAGTGGAAAGCAGGTGTGGCCGGCCCCGTTACCCACGCAGCCATTTTTGACGGCGAGGAATACGATGCCAGGGAACTTCCCGGCTACGAGCGTGTGGCAGACTTCAAGGCTCCCGAACTCAACACAGAATTCTCCGGCGAAATCCTGCCTTCTCAGGGTGCGGAAATAAGCCTTCGCAAGGATATAGAACTTAGTCCTGTAAGGATGTATGTGTGGGAGGAAGTAGAAGGCCGTAAAGAAGGAGAATACGGAAAGGTAGTTATCAAAAGAGAGTATAAGAAGGGCCAGACCATAGACCTTGCTCCGGGAGAAACCCTTGAGGTTGATTTTGGACAAAATGCATCGGCAGTGCCCTCATTCGTATTTAAGGCAGCCGCCGGCACAAAACTTATCTGCCTTCCCTGCGAATTGCTGAACGACGGGAACGGAGCCAAGTCCAGGGGAATGGACGGCCCGGAGGGCAGCGGCCACAGGGCCAACCTCCGTACTCCTGAAAATGCAATGCGTCTTTATTACACCTTTGCGGGAGAAGAAGACTACGTGTCCTATCACCCCGAATGTACCTTCTTTGGCTATAGGTTCGTAACCATCACCGCGGATGGTCCGGTACAGATCAAATCCATTACCTCCATCCCTGTCACCTCCATAAAGAAGGAGTTGGAAACCGGAACCATCACCACGGGAGATGCCCTTATAAACCGCCTTATTTCCAATGCCGTATGGGGCCAGAGATCCAACTATCTTTCTGTTCCTACTGACTGCCCCCAGCGTAACGAGCGTCTTGGTTGGACTGCGGACACTCAGGTCTTCACCGAGACCGGAACCTTCTTTGCCAATACGGACAGGTTCTTCCATAAGTGGACAAGGGACCTTCGCGACAGCCAGAGCCCTCTGGGCGGCTTCCCGGGAGTTGCTCCCTTGGCTCAGTATGGCGACGAGATGATGCGTCTTGGTTGGGCCGATGCAGGAATTATCGTTCCCTGGACTGTCTGGAAACAATTCGGAGACAAGGCAATAGTGGATGAGAACTGGGAGGCGATGGAGCGCTTTATCACCCACGTTAACGAGACAAAATATGACCACGAGGCTCTTGTGGCCGAAAACCTGAATTATCAGTGGGCGGACTGGCTAAGCTACGAGCCCCTTGAGAGCTGCAGCGGACGTTCTCACTATACTGATGCAAACGGCCGTTGGGCTGTAAGGCCGGAGACCTTGGTTTACTGGAAGTACCTGTCTGCTTCTTACTGGGCAATCGATGCCGGAATGATGAAGGATATGGCCCTGAGTACCGGCAGGGACGCTTCCAAGTATGAGTCTATGCAGGAAGAGGCAAGGGCATATCTAAAAGAGAACTTCCTTAACGGGGATGGCACCTTTAAGACTCCCATACTCAATACTATGCAGACTCCGGCCCTCTTTGCACTCAGGAATGAACTTGTGCAGGGACAGGCCAGGGAGGCTATGCTGGAGAGACTGAGACAGAACTTCCTGGATCACGACGGCTGCCTGCAGACCGGATTCCTGGGAACCTCCATACTTATGGGAACCCTTACGGAGAACGGTATGGCCGATGTCGCCTATGACCTTCTCTTCCAGAGGAAGAATCCAAGCTGGCTTTATTCCATAGATAACGGTGCAACTACTATCTGGGAGCGCTGGAACAGTTATACCCTTGAGTCCGGTATGGCTCCTCAGGGTA
>JBGVAW010000006.1:0-12150 GCA_045224955.1 Candidatus Cryptobacteroides sp. | reverse complement strand
AAAATAATTTCAAGGAAATACTGGCAACCGATAAGCCTCTTATCGTAGATTTCTGGGCCGTATGGTGCGGTCCCTGCCGAATTCTTTCTCCTACCGTTGACGACGTGGCAGAGAAATTTGAGGGAAAGGTTGATGTTGCCAAGTGCAACGTTGACGATTGTCAGGAAATAGCCGTAGAGTACGGAATTCGCAGTATCCCTACACTTCTGTTCTTCAAGAACGGACAGGTTGTAGACAGGACGGTGGGCGTAGTGCCTCAGTCCGAGATTGAAGCAAAAATTTCCAAACTCCTCTAATTTATAAAGTTATGAAAAGAAAACTATTCATCGCCGTCGTTTTGATGGCTATTACCGGAGTAATGGCTTCTGCTCAGCTTAAATTTGGTGTACGCGCCGGATTTAACTCTTCCGAGGCTTCTATCAAGAATGTAGACACCAAGTCTATAGCAGGTTATCACGTTGGTCTCGCAGCTCAGATAGACCTTCCTACAGGCTTTGCCTTCCAGACAGGTCTCAGTTATCAGACCAAGGGTCTCAAGGCCGACAGCCCTACCATTAATTCCGCTAAGACAAAGTACGGTTATCTTGAGGTTCCTCTACAGCTTCAGTGGGGTCTTGACCTTATCCTGCTTCGTCCTTACGTATTGCTTGAGGGTTACGGCGGATACGCCCTTGACTCCAAGGAATCTGTTTATGCCCAGGCCAAGAATAAATGGGAGTATGGTTATGCCTACGGTTTCGGTGCCGACATAATGAACTTCCAGGTTGCAGTAAAATACTTCCGTAACCTTGGCAAATTGGAGAATGGCGTAGCTTCTGTTCCCGGTTCATTGATAGAGAACAAAGAGAACTTCGGAGGTATCGCCATCTCTGTGGTTTATTTCTTTTAATGCAGGAACTTAAGGCTTTTATCAAAGACGATATCGCCCGGGTAGCCTCTCTTATGGAGAGGCTGCTCAGGTCCGATATCGCTCTTTTGCAGGATTGCAATAAGCACATTATGGGGAATGGGGGCAAGATGGTGCGCCCCATTCTTACCGTGCTTATGGCAAAGGCGGTGGGAGATTGCAACGATAACACGATAAGGTTCGCCGTCACCGGCGAACTTATTCACAATGCCACCTTGCTCCACGACGATGTTGTTGACAGTTCGTCGTCCAGGCGCGGAGCCAAGACAGTGAGCGCAATGCTGGGCCCCCGTCCCTCGGTTTTGCTGGGAGACTACTGGCTGGCAAAGGGACTTACGGAGATTGCCGGCGGCGGCAAAGATGCATTCAGGGTACTGGACTGCTACTGCAAGACTCTCTGCGATCTTTCCCGCGGGGAGATGCTTCAGCTGGAGATGGCTTCTTCCGGGGCAACCACGGAGGATGATTACCTTCAGATTATCTATAGCAAGACGGCTTCTTTGTTCGAGGCCGCAGCGCTGGCAGGGGCAATATCGGCCCAGGCCACAAAGGAACAGGAAGAGGCAGCATCGGCCTATGCAAAATACATCGGGCTGGCCTTCCAGATAAAGGATGATATCCTTGATTATGTGGGCGATGGTGCCTTGGGCAAGCCTACGGGCCAGGATATCAGGGAGAAGAAAATAACTCTGCCGCTTCTTTGCGCCTTTAAGGACGACCCGGCCGGGGAAAAGGCTATCAGGGAGAAACTTATTGCCGGAGGCCCTTCCGTGGCAGAGGAGATAATGGATTATGTGGCTGAAAAGGGCGGATGCGCCGCGGCAAAACAGCAGGTGGCGCTTTATATAGACAAGGCCTGCGAGGCTCTTGGCGTATTCCCGGAAAGCCCGGCAAAGCGGCATTTGCTCCGTCTGGCCTATTATGTCGGGGATAGAAATTATTAGAATATGAAATTTGCAGAAATTCCTGGCAACCAGAGCATTAAGCAGGCTATGCTTAATATGGTAGAGAGCGGCAGAGTGCCGCACTCTCTTATGCTGTTCGAGAACGACGGCTGCGGAGCTCTGGCCCTTGGCCTGGCTTTTCTGCAGTACCTTAACTGTCAGAACCGCAACGGCGGGGATTCCTGCGGGGAGTGCCATAATTGCAAGCAGATTGCCAAGCTTACCTTTCCGGACCTCAGGTTTACCTTCCCTATAACATCGGGTACAAAGGTGAGCGGCGAGGCCAAGACCCTTACCTGCGACAGTTACGCCCCTCTTTGGAAGGAGCAGGTGCTTAAGAATCCTTATTTTACAGAAAACGAACTTACTTCTGCCCTTGGCATAGAGAAGAAAAGCGGACTCATTACCGTTGCCGAGGGCCGCGCAATAATGAACAAACTTTCCCTGGCGCCGGTTTCCGATGGTTACAGGGGCATTTTTATCTGGCTCCCGGAAAAAATGAACCAGAGCACGGCCAATATGCTGCTTAAGTCTCTGGAGGAGCCGGAAGAAAAAACAATTTTCATCCTTATCACCCACAGCCCGGAGAGCGTGCTTCCCACAATCTCTTCCCGCTGCCAGGGAATAAGGGTGCTGCCTCTTGGCAAGGAAGAACTTGCCGAGGCAGTGCAGTCTCTTGCCGATGTCCCCGGGGAAGAGGCGGTTTCTGTTGCCGCAATTTCCGGAGGCAGCATCGGGGCAGCCCTTCAGAGGCTGTCTGACGAGGGCGAGACTTCTGTCTTTGACGATTTGTTCAAGTCGCTGATAGACAGTCTTATATGTAATGATTTATCTGCCGCGCTCCAGGTGGGCGAGGCCCTTGCGGGACTGGAATCCCGCGAAAAACAGAAAGCTTTTTGTATCTTTGCCGGAGAAGCCGTGCGCGCCATTATGCTTTATGGCCGCGGACTTGGGGAAATATCGGGCGTTGGCGCCGATGCTCCCTGGTACCGCGAGGTGGCCGGGAAACTCCCGCAGAGTTTTGCCGCAGGAGCCGGAGCCGTCATAGGCCGCGCCGCTTCTATGATAGAGAGAAACGTCTCTGCAAAAATGGTTTTTTGCAATCTTGTCACCAGGCTTTATTATGAACGACAACGAAAATAAAATATTCGATTGCAGCCGCGGATGCACAGTGACCACGGACAAAGAAAACCAGGTCCAGTGCGAGTACAGGCGTGGTTGCTGCAAGCTGGAAACATACGACTATCTTGAGGGTATAAAGCAGGAGCAGTTCGACCCTTACTACGAGGTTCGCTTCAAGAATACCCGCAAGGGCATCTACATAAATGCATCGGGACAGAATGTCAAGATGGGGGATATGGTTATTGTTGAGGCCCAGAACGGCCACGACCTTGGCATTATTACCCTGGAAGGCCCTGTAGTAGGCCGCCAGATGAGGTGCAAAGGCATAGACCCCGCAACTTACGAGTTCAAGAAAATCTACCGTAAGGCCCGCCAGATAGACGTAGAGAGGTGGCAGGAAGCCATAGCCCGCGAGCAGGACACTATGATCAGAGCCCGCCAGATAGCCGCGGAACTTGGATTGGAGATGAAGATAGGGGATGTCGAATTCCAGGGCGATGGTACCAAGGCAATCTTCTATTACATTGCCGACGGCCGTGTGGACTTCCGCCAGCTTATCAAGGTTTTCGCAGAAGAATTCCGTATCAGGATTGAAATGAAGCAAATCGGAGCCCGTCAGGAGGCCGGCCTCATAGGAGGCCTTGGCGTTTGCGGACGCGAGATTTGCTGCGCAAATTACATAACTCGCTTCAAGTCTATCACAACAAACGCCGCCAGGGTTCAGGACCTCTCTCTTAATCCCCAGAAACTGGCCGGACAGTGCGGCAAGCTAAAGTGCTGCCTTAACTTTGAGGTGTCCAATTACCTTGATGCCCAGAGCCGTCTGCCAAGGGTGAATTCCCCTCTGGAGTTCGAGGACGGCCTTGCCTATCTGGTCAAGACAGATATCCTGCGCGAGCTTATGTACTTCTCTTATGATAAGAATTCCCTGGCCGATATTTACCCTTTGGATGCTTATGAGGTTAGGGAAATCATAAAGATGAACCGCAACGGCATCAAGCCCGAGTCGCTTAAACTTGAGCCGGAGCCCTCAGTTCCGGAGTTTGTAACCTCAGTGGGCGACGACAGCATAACCAGGTTCGACGTTTCCGAAAAGAAGAAGAAAAAGTCCCGCGGGGGCAAGCACCACAGGAAGAATGGGCCACGGGAAGCTTAGAAAATTTGCAGAGAACGAGACCTTCTCTTGTCTTCTCCAGCCGTTGCCGTCCGATGTGCTGGCCGGGCGCGGTAAAGACTTCGCACTAAAAGACTATTCCATAAAGGGAAAATGGAACGGAGAAATGTTCCCCGTTTCCCGCCCCATCGTGCTGGAACTTGGCTGCGGCAGGGGAGAGTACACCATTGATTTGGCTCGCAGAAATCCCCTTTGCAACTACATTGGAGTCGATATCAAGGGCGCCAGGCTTTGGAGGGGAGCCAAGCAGGCCACTTTGGAGAAGATGCAGAACGTAGCCTTCCTAAGGACAAGGATAGAATTCATAGAGGCCTTCTTTGCCCCTGAAGAGATTTCGGAGATATGGCTTACCTTCTCTGACCCTCAGCTTCATCACGAGAATTCCCGCCTCTCTTCCCCGATGTTCCTTAACAGGTACCGTAAGTTCCTGGCTCCGGGAGGCCTTATTCATCTTAAGACAGACAGTACCTTCCTATACCAGTACACCCTGGCTCTATGCAAGGAAAACAACCTTCCCGTTCTGGCATCGACAGACGATCTTTATTCCGCCGAAGGCACGGCACCATCGGCCATAAGACCAGAGGTATTCGAGGTTCATACCTACTATGAGACAATGTTCAGCCGCCAGGGTTACAAGATTAAATATCTATGCTTTACCCTGCCACAGGGGGCCGATGCTGCCATAGTCAGCCCTAAAGATTTTGATGCGGATTACTGGCGTTCGGTAGAGGGGCCTCGCCACAGCGTTGCCATCCCGGATCTATAGGATAGGTTAGTCCCTTTCCATCTCTCGGCGGATGTCTTTTTCCTTGATTGACTGGCGCTTGTCGTATTCTTTCTTGCCCTTTGCAAGGGCAATCACAAGCTTGGCATAACCGTTTTCTGCAATGAAGAGTTTCACTGCTACGATGGTGTTGCCCTTAAGTTTTACGTCCTGCCTTAGATGCCTTAATTCCCGTTTTGTAAGAAGCAGCTTGCGATCTCTCGCGGGCTCGTGCTGGCCCCAGGAACCCCAGAAGTACTGGGCTATGTTCATTCCCTTTACGTAAAGCTGGCCACGGGTGTCAAAATAACAGAAAGCATCCACCAGGGAAGCCTTTCCGGCCCTGATGGACTTAATCTCGGTACCAACCAGCTGGATTCCGGCTGTGAATGTCTCCAGAAATTCATAGTCGAAAGACGCTCTTCGATTGCTAATCTGTACTTTACTTTTCGCTTTCATAGTTATTCTTAACTGCAAATTTACTTGCTTTATAGCAAAATACAAGTTATTTTTGTGTGATTTGAATCTTAACTATTGCCCGTATGAACAATATTGCCGTTTATACAATAACATCCGGTCTTCACGACAACGCAGCCGTTTCCCAGATATCGGACAGCTTCCTGAAAGCTGTTTTCCCGGGGGAGGTTCCAACATACGACCTTTATCTTCAGGACTTCTCTTCGTTCGGGACTCATCTGCTGGACCTTATCTACATAAGGACCGGAGGAGCAGAAAATACCTTCAAGGAACTGCTGCCCGGAATGCTGGAAAAGGGAGCAAAGAAGTTTTATCTCCTGACTTCCGGTCTCAGCAACTCGCTTGCCGCCTCGCTGGAGATTCTGTCTTACCTTAAGCAGCAGGGGCTGGACGGTGAGGTTCTTCACGGCCCGGAGGACTATCTTGGCTACAAGATAGACGTGCTAATGCGGGCCAAGGTGGCAAAGTTCAACCTAAAGAACCATAAGATAGGAGTAATCGGCAAGCCGTCGGACTGGCTCATTGCCAGCAAGGCCGATGCTGCCATTGTAAAGGAAAAACTGGGTGCCACCATCGAGGATATCCCTATGACGGAACTGGTGGATACTATCAATTCCGAGCCATTGCCGATGGATTCCTTCCAGGGTGCCGAAAGAATCCTTAACGCGCTTAAGAAAGTTATTCAGAATCACGGTCTTACTGCTATCACGCTTCGCTGTTTCGACCTTATAACCTCCGTTCAGAATACAGGTTGCCTGGCGCTTGCCGCCCTTAATTCTACCGGCGTCCCCTCCTCCTGCGAGGGAGATGTGCCCGCCCTTCTTAGTATGCTCATTTCATATGTGGCCGTGGGCGTTTCCGGGTTCCAGGCCAATCCCGCCAGAATCAATACGCTTACCGGAGAAATTCTGTTTGCACATTGCACGGTACCCTTCAATATGACCAAGTCTTATGAGTACACCACCCATTTCGAGTCCGGAATAGGCATCGGTATTCACGGAGAACTGCCGGAAGGTCCAGTAACCGTGTTCAAGGTATCGGGAGACCTCAAGCGCTGCTTTGCCGCCCAGGGTAAACTTGTGCGCAATCAGTACGAGGCTAACCTCTGCCGCACCCAGGTGCTGGTGAAACTGGAGCCTAAGGATGCAGAGTACTTCCTTACAGACCCTATCGGCAACCATCATATCATAATACCCGGCCATTGCGCAGATTTGCTGGAAGCCATCGTTAAAGAATAAAATTATAATCTAATAAATCACATCACTATGAAACGCATTATCTCATTTTTGCTTTGTGGCGTTATACTTGCGACAAGCTGCGGAACTATGTCTAATTTGCAGAGGGGCCTTGGCATTGGTGCCGGCGGCGGTGCTGTAGCCGGAGGCATTATCGGTGCTCTCATTGGTCACGACGCTAAGGGTGCCGCAATCGGAGCTGCAATCGGTGCTGCAGTCGGTGCAGGTGCCGGAGCCATCATCGGAAACAAAATGGATAAGAAGGCAGAGGAACTGGCAGCCCTTGAGAATACAAAGGTTGATATGGTTAAAGATGCCAACGGTCTCAATGCCATAAAGGTTACCTTCGACTGCGGAATTCTTTTCGCTACCGGAAAGAGCGACCTTAACGTAGCTTCTCAGGAGCAGCTTGTGAAGTTTGCAGAGAAGATGAATGATATGAAGGATTCCAATCTCGCGATTTACGGCCATACCGACAATACCGGTTCCGACGCCGTTAACGAGAGGCTTTCTGCAGAAAGAGCAAAATCTGTTGCCACCTTCCTTTCAGAGTATGGTATCAACACTTCCAGAATGACTACAGAGGGTCTTTCCTACAGAGATCCCGTTGCTTCCAACGAGACTGCCCAGGGCCGCGCTCAGAACCGCCGCGTAGAGATTTACATCTATGCCAGCAAGGCTATGATCGACGCTGCTACACAGGAAGCCAAGAAAAACTAGTCACGACCTATGAGAAAGTTTGTATTCTCCGCTGTATCGATGCTTGTGCTTCTGTTTACGGCGGAGGGTCAGAATTATGACCTTGCATCCCGCTTTTCTGCAAAGCGGGTTAACCAGATGGTGTTCTCTACAAGGATTTCTCCCAACTGGTTCCGTTACAGCAACAAGTTCTGGTATTCCTGGAAGACCTCTCAGGGAACAGAATATTACATCGTAGATCCCGCCACAGGCCGCAAGACCAAGATTTTTGATATGGAGCGCCTGGCGATGCAGATTACAGAGAAGGTAAAGGACCCGTTCGAGGCAAAGCACCTCCCTATCAAGAGCCTGGAGCTCAAAGAGGACAAGTGGTTCACCTTTGACATCAAGTCTTCTGCTGATTCTACATATCACTTCAAGTACACCATCGCCACCGGCGAACTCGTTGCCCTCAAAGACAAGGAGGAGGATAAATATCCTGGTTTTGTAAACGTATCGCCCGATGGCACCAGAGGTGTTTACATCAAGAATCACAATCTTTGGTGGGCAGACTCTACGTCGCTTCGCAAGATGGCAAAGGACGATAAAGACTCTACCATCGTAGAGCACGCCATCACCACCGACGGTACTGCAAATCACAGTTGGAACGGCGACGACTATATGGGTGATACCCAGACCGATACTACCAAGAGGCTTTCTGCCTTCAGGGTGGTATGGGCCCCTGACAGCCGTCATTTTGCCACCGTCCGCTGGGATATGACCAAAGTAAACGAACTTTGGGTAATAAACTCCGTGGCCAATCCCCGTCCCAAGCTGGAGACTTACAAATACCAGATGCCCGGAGAGCCCGGCCCAGTGGGCGAGCTTTACATCTTTGACGTAAACGGCGGAGAGCCTCACAGGGTTGCCAGCCACGCCTTCAAGGATCAGGACGTTTCTTTCTGCTCCCCTCACGCCACGGTAGAGGAGTTCTACAAAGACTTCAGGAGCAACCGCTGGCTGGGAGATGCCAACGGCTTCTATCTGCTTAGGACCAGCCGCGACCTTAAGCGTCGCGACCTTTGCTATGTTGGCATTAACGCAGACTCTACCCACGTCATCCTCAAGGAAAGGATGAATACCTATGTGGAGACCCGCGAGCCTTACTTCATAAAGGGCGGAAAGCAGTTCATCTGGTGGAGCGAGCGCAACGGATGGGCCAATCTTTATCTTTACAATGCCGATGGCTCATTGGTTTCCAACCTTACCGAGGGCGCTTTCCACGTAGAGGACGTTGAGGCTGTCAATGAGACTGCCGGATACGTAGTCTTTACCGCCTGCGGCGTAAACAAGGACGAGAACCCTTACCAGATGCATACCTACAAGGTTTCTCTTTCCGGAGGCCCGATCAAGCAGCTGGATATGAAGGATATGAACGTATCGCCGGATGTAAGCGAGGACGGAAAATACTTCGTCGCCAACTATTCAAGGGTTGACGCCAAGCCGGCCGTAGCTCTTTACGACGCTGTGCTGGGCCGCAAAATCACCGAGCTTGAAGAGGCGGACTTCTCCCTTCTTCTTGCTGCAGGTTACCGCTTCCCGGAGCGTTTCACCGTCAAGGCTGCCGATGGCATAACAGACCTTTACGGTGCAATGTACAAGCCTTTCGACTTTGACTCCACCAAGACCTATCCTATCATCGATTACGTATATCCCGGCCCACAGGTTGAGGCTAACAACATCTCCTGGAGCAGGGGCTTCCTGCGTACGGACCGTCTGGCCCAGATTGGCTTTATCGTTATTACCGTAGGTAACAGGGGCGGCCATCCCAACCGTTCCAAGTGGTATCACAACTATGGCTACGGCAACCTTAGGGACTATGGTCTGGAGGATCAGAAGTATGCCATCCAGCAGCTTGCCGGACGTCACAGTTATATCGATGGTTCCAAGGTGGGCATCCACGGCCATTCCGGCGGCGGATTTATGTCCACTGCGGCCATACTTAAGTATCCTGACTTCTTCACGGCAGCCGTTTCCTGCGCCGGCAACCACGACAACAGCATTTACAACCGCTGGTGGAGCGAGCAGCATCACGGAATTAAGGAGACCGTGAAGGACGGCGATACTACGTTTGTCTATAAGATAGATACAAACCAGAAAATTGCTTCCAGGCTCAAGGGTCATCTAATGCTGGTTACGGGCGATATCGACAATAATGTAAATCCTGCCAATACCATCAGGGTTGTGGATGCCCTGATACGTGCCAACAAGCGCTTCGACTTGCTTGTCCTTCCCGGCCAGAGACACGGCTTCGGCGATATGAACGAGTACTTCTTCTACAGGCTGGCAGACTACTTCAGCGAGTGGCTGCTGGGCTCTTCAAAGCGCGGAGAAGCAGACATTAAAGAGCTTAACAACGACTAATTTATGAGACGGATACCTTCACTCCTCTTCCTTCTGGCCTTTTGCGTTGCGGCGCAGGCTCAGACCACCACAAGGCAAAACTTCGACGAGGGTTGGACTTTTACGAAAGATGGGCAGTCCCGTGTCCTTAACCTGCCTCACGACTGGGGCGTAGAGGGCCCTTTCGTACAGGTTTTCCCCGGAGAGACGGGGAAGCTGGAGTGGTGGGGATCGGCCTCGTATTCCAAAAAATTCCAGGTGCCCGGATGGCAGATATCGGCAAGGAAATGTTTTTATCTTTATGTCGATGGCGCCTTTTCCAATGCCAAGGTTTATTGTAACGGCTCGCTTGCGGGCGAATGGGCCTATGGCTATGCTTCCTTCACCGCCGACCTCACCCCTTATGTGAGGGAGGGCCAGAATGAGGTAACCATCAGCCTGGATAATCTTGAAAATTCAAGCCGATGGTACCCGGGAGGCGGCATCTACAGGGATGTGTGGCTCGATATCGCAGATCCTGTGGGCATCGCCCGTTGGGGGACGTACGTTGTTGCCGCTCCGGTATCGGAAGACAAGGCTAACGTAAGCATCGGCATAACCCTTAGAAATGCCGTCCCTAAAAGGGATGATTCTGCCACAAGGCGTTATCCCGGCAGGGTGACTACGGCCATCTATCCCATCGATGTTACAAGGGGTGCCGGCCGTCTTGCGCCTTTGGCCAAGGCTGTTACGGAGGTTGAGGATATTACCGATGGGCTTGTGGTGCCTCAGGAAATGACTTTGGATTATCCCCGTCTTTGGAGCCCGGAAGATCCTGTGATGTATTTCGCTCTTACTCAGGTGGAGTGCGGCACTTATGTAGAGGAGTATGTAACTCCTTTTGGCGTAAGGGATTCAAAGTTTACTCCGGAGGGGTATTTCCTTAACGGGGAGAAGACCTTCCTTAAGGGCGTTTGTCTTCATCACGATGCCGGTGCTCTTGGCGCTGCGTGGAACAGGAATGCGTGGGAGCGCAGGATGATGCTTCTTAAAGAGATGGGTGTAAATGCTATCCGTACTTCGCATAACCCTCCTGCACCGGAGTTCCTTGACCTTTGCGACAAGATGGGTTTCATTGTGATAGATGAGTTCACCGATACCTGGACCTATCCCAAGAAGCCCAATGGCTATGCTTCATTGTTTGAGGAGTGGGCAGAAAAGGACCTTGTGGCTATGATTAAGAGGGACAGGAACCATCCTTCGGTCGTGATGTGGAGTATTGGCAACGAGTGCGGCGAGCAGGGGGATACCCTTCGCTGGTGGGTGCCTGTTAAACTTTCCGATATCTGCCACCGCGAAGATCCTTCCCGTCCCACTACTGCCGGCAACGATAATCTTTGGGCTGCTTCCCAGCCTTATGCCGCCACCATCGACATATACGGTTTTAATTATAAGCCTCACGCTTATGAGGCCTTCCACAAGGCAAGGCCGCATCAGCCTGTATATGGCAGCGAGACGGCCTCCTGTATTTCTACCCGTGGCTGGTATCAGTTCCCTGTAACCGAGCCCAAGGGGTCCGGCTGGCCGGAGGGTGCGCCTTTCCAGGTTAGTTCCTATGACCTATATGCTCCGGGCTGGGCTTCCTGTCCGGATTACGAGTGGTATTACGAGGATCAGGCTCCTTATGTGTTCGGCGAGTTTGTCTGGACCGGTTTTGATTATCTGGGCGAGCCTACTCCTTATAATGTGGATTATTCCATTCTTACCAACTTCCACGATCCTCAGGAGCGTGCGCGCGTGGAGGCTTTGCTTCGTGAGCAGGCCCAGACGCCTCCGCCTTCCAGAAGTTCTTATTTTGGTATCATAGACCTTGCAGGCTTCCCTAAAGACAGGTTCTGGCTGTATCAGGCCAGATGGTGCCCTGCTCTTCCTATGGCTCACATCCTTCCTCATTGGAACTGGAAGGGCCGCGAGGGGGAGGTTACTCCGGTGCACGTTTATACTTCGGGCGATAGCGCAGAATTGTTCATTAACGGTGTCTCAAAGGGCCGCAAGACAAAGGAGCCGCTGACCTATCGTCTTCGCTGGGATGATGTTGTCTATGAGCCGGGTATCGTAGAGGTTGTGGCCTATAAGGATGGCGCCGAGTGGGCCCGCGATAAGGTTGAGACAACAGGCAAGCCGTACAAGGTTTACCTTAAAGAAGATTTTATCGGGGAGGATTTGGTTTATGTGCGCGCAGAGATTCAGGACATCAAGGGCCGTATTGTGCCCGATGCAGCCAATCTGCTTAAGATAGAGGTTACCGGAGGCGGCACCTTTGTGGCTGCCGATGCCGGCGACCCCACCAGCCACATTCCTTTCTACAGCAAGGAACTTCCGGCCTTCGCCGGCCTCTGCTCCATCATCGTGCGCCGCACAGGTTCGGGTCCCGGTGCATCATCAAGCCCAAACTCTTCCGCCGGGCC
>JBGVAW010000005.1:0-4126 GCA_045224955.1 Candidatus Cryptobacteroides sp. | reverse complement strand
ACTTGCGCTTGGAAGGCGTCTTGGGAGCCTTTGCAGCCTGCTGCCCCGGTCCCGGAGCCAAAGCCTTCTTCTGCTGCGCCTCATAATCCTTTATAAAGGTACGATACTCGGTATAGTTGCCCACAAAATCCTTCACTACACCATCGCCGCAAAAAACAAAAAGATGATCGGCAAGCCTGTCAAGGAAATGGCGGTCGTGGGATACTATTACAAGAGAACCCTTGAACTCCAGAAGATACTCCTCCAGAATATCCAGAGTAACTATGTCAAGGTCGTTGGCAGGCTCGTCCAAAATAAGGAAGTTAGGCTGCTGCATCAGAATAGTCAGGAGATAAAGGCGCCTTCTCTCCCCTCCCGACAGCCTCTCCACCGGATTGGAAAGCATATCGTGCGGGAAAAGAAAACGGCTAAGAAGATGAGTGTCGTTAACTGTTTCCAACACGGTCTGCCCCGGTTTGAATTCCATTCCGGACTGATGGTAATAGCCAATCTTCAGGGATTCTCCAAGTTCGATTATGCCCTGCATCCTGCCCTCACCTCCTATCTTGCCGCCAGTGATAAGGTTAAGGAAGGTGGTTTTCCCTGAGGCATTGGCACCTACGATACCAACCCTCTCGTAACGCTGGAAGTTGTAAGTAAAGTGACTGAGATAACATTTGTCTCCCCACCAGAAACTGACATCCTTGCAATTGATAACCTTATTTCCAAGATAAGTACTCTTAGCCTGGGTATCGGAAAAATCGGCCTTGCGTACAATGTAACTGTCCTCCGCCCTCTCCTTTATATCCCAGAAAGCCTGCTTGCGATATTTGGCCTTGCCCGTACGGGCGCAGGGACTGGCGTGCATCCACTCAAGTTCCCGTCTGTAGATATTGCGGACTTTCTCTGTCTCTGCATTGTAGTTGTCTATGCGCTCCTGACGTTTTTCCAGAAAATTCATATAGTTGCCGCGATAGACGTAGATACCGCCCCTGTCCATTTCCATAACGGTGTTGCACACCCTGTCCAGGAAATATCGGTCGTGAGTTACCATAAAAAGGGTGCAGCGGCTGTGGCGCAGATGACTCTCCAAAAACTCTATGGCATCGATGTCCAGATGATTGGTAGGCTCGTCCATAATGTAGAAATCAGCCTCGGAAGCAAGCATCTGGGTCAGCGCCACACGCTTTATTTCCCCACCGGAAAGATCTCCCATACGCTTTTCCTTATCCATCAGACCAAATTGGCTCAGGAGGCGGTTCACCCTAAGTTCATATTCCCACAAATGGTCCTGGTCAAGATGATCTGTCCACTTGACGGAGTTGTCCATTATCTGACGGATGATGGATTTATCGGGGTCGAAGGCATATTCCTGCTCCAGAAAGGCAATGCGAATATCCTTGAGGAAAAGAATCTTTCCGCCGCTGTCGGAACCATCGGCCCCGGCCAAAATCCTTAGCAATGAGGTCTTGCCCGTGCCGTTGGGGGCAATGAGCGCCACCTTGTCGCCTTCGTTTATATTGAAGCCGATGTTTTTGAAAAGGACCTTGGGCCCGTAGCTCTTGGATATGTTCTCTATTTGAAGATAACTGGCCATAACTTTGTATGGCACAAAGATACTTATTTTTTGGTTAGGGCGTAATTTTAAATCGCCGCAACCCTTTGGGACCAGAGTTACGGCGATTCAATGTGTACTAAAACCTAAACCTACACTATAGATGCAAGTTATAATCAAAACGTTGCCGAGATTTTGAAGATTTTTTAAAAATTTTCTCTTTTTCTTAACAAAGCCTTCCGGATTTTATAGAAACAAATAAATGAGTATATTTGCAGGTTAAATGAAAAGTAGATAATAACATTGATTTAGATATGAAGAATTTCGTAGAGGAACTCCGTTGGAGAGGGATGATTCAGGACATTATGCCCGGTACAGAAGAGAAACTTATGGAAGGCCCCAAGGCCGCATACGTTGGCATTGACCCCACAGCAGACTCGCTGCACATCGGACATATGGTAAGTGTAATGATTCTTAAGCACTTCCAGAACTGCGGCCACAAGCCGTTCGCTCTTGTAGGAGGCGCAACCGGCATGATTGGCGATCCGTCAATGAAGTCCGCAGAGCGCAACCTTCTTGACGAAGAAACCCTGAACCACAACGTAGCCTGCATCAAAGCCCAGCTTGCACGTTTCCTGGACTTTGAGTCAGACGCTCCCAACAAGGCCGAGCTTGTAAACAACTACGACTGGATGAAGGACTATAGTTTCATCAACTTCATCCGCGACATCTGAAAGCACATCACTGTAAACTATATGATGGCTAAGGATTCGGTTAAGAAGCGCCTTCAGAGAGACTCCAGCGAGGGTATGTCCTTCACAGAGTTCAGCTACCAGCTTATGCAGGGCTACGACTTCTACTGGCTTTGGAAGAACAAGGGCTGCGTGCTTCAGCTTGGCGGAAGCGACCAGTGGGGCAACATCACCACCGGAACAGAACTTATCAGAAGAATGGACGGCGGAGAGGCCTTCGCCCTCACCTGCCCTCTTATCCGCAAGGCCGACGGTACCAAATTCGGCAAGACAGAGAAGGGCAACATTTGGCTGGACCCTGAGAAGACAAGCCCCTACGAGTTCTATCAGTTCTGGCTGAATGTAGCCGACGACGACGCAGAAAGCTACATCAAGATATTCACAATGCTTGACAAGGCCACCATCGACGCCCTCATAGAAGAGCACAGGCAGGATCCCGGCCAGCGCAAGCTGCAGAAAGTCCTGGCAAAGGAAGTTACCATTATGTGCCACGGCCAGGAAGAATACGAAAAGGCCATTTCCGCTTCTCAGATGCTCTTTGGAAACGCTACTTCCGAGGCCCTCAGAGCCCTTGACGAGCGCACATTCCTGGCAGTATTCAACGGCGTTCCCGGCGGCACGCTTAAGAAGAACGAACTCCCCTGCAACATCCTTGACCTTCTGGCAGTAAAGACCAACCTCTTCCCCTCCAAGGGCGAGGCCCGCAAGATGGTTCAGGGCGGCGGCGTAAGCCTTAACAAAGACAAGGTTGGAGACATCGCCTACGAAGTAACCGAGAAAGACATCATTGACGGAAAATACATCCTTGCCCAGAAAGGCAAGAAGAACTACTTCCTCATTCACATAGAAGACTAGTATGGACGCACCCGCATCAACCCGCCAGCTTAAAGTTGCACGGGAAATACAGAAAGATATGGCGGAGATTATCCGCAGCAAAGGTATGGCACACACCGCCGGAGCGATGGTAACCGTTAGCGAGGTGCGCGTGAGCCCCGACCTTAGCGTAGCCAAAGTCTTCGTGAGCATCTTCCCCTCTTCCAAGGCAGAAGTAGTAATGGGAATCTTGCAGGACAACCTTAAAATCTACCGCGGCGAACTTGGACGCATTGTAGGAAAACAGTTCAGGATAGTTCCGGAGCTCATCTTCCTGCTGGACAGTTCGCTGGATTACGCCCAGCACATAGACGACCTGCTTAAAGAGTCTTAGCGGCACGATGAAACTGCCCCTCCTCATAGCCAAAAGGTACCTGTTCGCAAAAAAATCGCACAATGTAATAAACATCATTTCTGCGATAAGCGCGGTGGGAATGGCTATAGGCACGGCAGCCCTGATAGTGATTCTGGCAGTTTACAACGGCTTCAGCAGCCTTGTAGCGGAATCAGTCAGCAAACTGGAGCCGGACCTCCTTGTAGAAAAGACGCAGGCCAAGGTCTTTGCTCCCCAGGAAGCCGGGGCAGACAGGCTTAGAGGCATACAAGGCATAGCCTCCATCAGCGAAACCCTTCAGGAAAACATTTTCATCACCTACGACGGTGTAAGCGGAGTGGCCGTAGCCAAGGGCGTGGACAGTCTCTGGGAAGCCGCATCTCCCATTGCAGACAGAATCGTAGACGGCAAATCCACCCTGTCCAAAGGCGACATCCCCCAGGCCCTTGTAGGAGTAGGATTTGCATACAAGATGGGCATCAATCCAAGACTTCTGATACCGGTACAGCTCTACTTCCCCGACAGGAACAAGAAAATATCCATCAGCAACCCGGCCGCATCACTGCGCAGCGTAAAGGTTTGGACATCAGGGCTTTTCAGCATAACGACCGATACCGACAATTCCCTCATCAT
>JBGVAW010000004.1:0-13499 GCA_045224955.1 Candidatus Cryptobacteroides sp. | reverse complement strand
AAAATACATCATCTCTTCCGGCGGAGCACCCCGCAAAGAGGGAATGACCCGTGAAGATTTGCTTAAGGGCAACTGCCAGATCGCAGCAGACTTTGGAGACAACATCCGCAAGTACTGCCCTGACGTAAAGCACGTTGTAGTTATCTTCAACCCTGCAGACGTTACCGCTCTTACAGCACTTATCCACTCCGGCCTTAAGCCCGAGCAGCTCACATCCCTTGCAGCTCTTGACAGCACCCGCCTCCAGGAGGCTCTTGCCAAGGAGTTCGGCGTTCCTCAGTGGAAGGTTTCCGATTCTTACACCTACGGCGGTCACGGAGAGGCTATGGCAGTATTCGCATCAAAGGTTAAGATTGACGGCAAGCCCCTCGCAGAGATGAACCTTTCTGCAGAGAAGTTTGAGGAAATCAAGCACAACACAATCCAGGGCGGAAGCAACATCATCAAGCTTCGCGGACGCAGCTCCTTCCAGAGCCCTGCCTACAATGCCGTTAAGATGATAGAGGCAGCTATGGGCGGCGAGAAATTCACCTGGCCTGCAGGAACTTACGTTAACAACGAGAAGTATCAGAACGTAATGATGGCTATGCCTACCGTTATCGACGCTACCGGTGTTCATTACACCAATCCTGAGGGTACCCCCGAGGAAATGGCAGCTCTTGAGGCTTCTTACCAGCACCTCTGCAAGATGCGCGACGAGATTGTTTCCCTGGGCATTGTTCCTCCCGTTTCAGAGTGGAAGAAGAGTAATCCCAATTTATAAAACATTTTACCCTGAAAATTATCCGGCTTTGTTTTTTTCAAGGCCGGATTTTTGTATATATTTGAACCGTCTTTTGACAAAGGAATAAAAATTATTGTATGAAAAAGACGGTATTTCTAATGTTTATTTCCCTGGCCATATTCCTGGCCGGCGGAACATCAGCATCGGCCCAAAAAACATCGGGCCAGACAAAAATTACCGGAAGGGTGATTGATTCCGAGACTGGCCAGGGGGAACCCGGGGCCATTATTCAGTTTATTGCCGATGGTGACACAAAGCCGTTGGCATTTACTTCTACCGACACCGAAGGCAACTTTGTACAGTTGCTGCCGGAAGGTAAGACCTACCAGGTAAGCATAAGCAACCTTGGCAGAAAGACTATAGAGAAGACCTTTGAGGCGACTCCCGGCAAAGAAGTTAATTTGGGAGAGTTACTGATAGAAGATGACAAGAACGAACTTGCTGCAGCCGCAGTGGTAGCCCAGCGCCCCCTTGTAAAGATGGAGGTGGACAAGATGACCTACAACGTAGAGGACGACATTGACAGCAAGAGCTACACTGTTCTGGATATGTTGCGCAAGGTGCCGATGGTTACCGTGGACGCTCAGGACAACATCACGGTTAACGGAAGCAGTTCGTTCCTGGTAACAGTTGACGGCAAGCCCAACCAGATGCTTACGACCAACGCTTCCAAGGTGTTCAAGATGATGCCGGCCGCTGCCATAAAGAAAATAGAGGTTGTTACCAACCCTGGCGTGAAGTACGATGCGGAGGGTGTAGGTGGCGTTCTTAATCTTGTTACCGAGGCCGGAGCAAGCGGAGGTTCCTCTTCTGTGGGCGACGGCGAATATGGCAACGTGAACCTTACTGCCGGCAACACCAACGTAAACGCCGGAGCAATGCTAACCGCCCAGAGAGGCAAGATTTCCTTCAGCCTTAACGGCAACGTAGGTTACAACTGGATAAACAATATCAAGAGCCAGACTTCCATAGAAAACGGAACAGGCGAAACCGGAATGGCCATCAACACCACAGCCGCCGGCAAGATGAGGGCTCCTTTTGCCTGGGGAGATTTCTCCTTCAGTTACGAGCCTGATACCCTGAACCTTATTTCCGTAAACGTGAACGGAATGTACTTCGGGCAAAAATCGCCTTCGCTTTCTACCACGTCCTCTTCATTGCCGGGGCTCTTAACTCCTGCCACCAGTTATACCCGCGACAACCTTACAAAGAACAAGTCGGGGAACTTTGACATTGGCGCAGACTGGCAGCACAAGTTTGCAAACGCTCCCGGGAAAACCCTCACTATTTCTTACAGAGGAGGTTTGAGCCCGGATAAGAGTTACGACAACAGCCGCTTTGACGGAGACTACGCCATAAGGCAGCAGCTTACCGACGGCCGCACCTCTTCTGACAGCCATACCCTGCAGGCAGACTACACCGGCCCGCTCTGGGGCGGAACCCTGTCCAGCGGATTCAAGTACACCTACAGGAAGAACAAGTCCGTGCAGGATATGCAGCTTGCAATTGACGGAAGCCTCAGCCCTTACCCCGAAGGAAGCGTAGATTACCTATATACTAATAAGATAGGTGCAGCCTACACAGAGTACAGCCTCACTCGTGGCAAAGTTGGCATCAAGGCCGGCGCCCGTTACGAGCACACCTGGCAGGACATCGAGTACAGGAACAAGGCCGGCGAAGATTTTTCCACCGACTATGGCTTCCTTATTCCTACGGCAAGCCTCCAGTACAACATTGGAATGGCCCAGAACATCGGCCTAAGTTACAATGTAAGAATCAGCCGCCCTGGTATAAGCTATCTTAACCCTTACAGGAACACATCGGATCCTACCCAGGTACAGTACGGTAATCCTGACTTGGACGTAGCCAAGAACCACAATCTGTCGCTCGTCTATAATTTCTATTCACCCATAATTATGCTGAGCGCAACCCTGAACCACAGCGGGGGCAACAGCGGTATCTCCCAGTATTCCTATGCCGACGAGAATGTTATTTACACAACCTACGGCAATATCCTCAAGTCCCGGAACACAGGCCTGCGTATGTTCGTAAACCTGAACCTGGGCCGCACAACAAGGGTTTACCTAAACGGAAGCATTAATTACGACGACCTTAGGAGCGATGTCCTGAATCTAAAAGCTTCCCACTGGAACAGCAACCTGTTCGCAGGCGCCCAGCAGACTATCTTCTGGGATTTGCGCCTGTCGGAGAACCTGATTCTGAACCCCAAGCAGTACAACCTTCAGGGTTACACTTCCGGCTTCCAGGCCGGCGTGCTTGGCATTTCCAAGTCCTTCCTGAACGACAAGCTGAATTTCTCCGTAAACGTAATAAGCCCTCTTAACAAGGATGGCAAAATTAACTTCAAGACCTACTCGGAGAACTACAATTACAGGATGAACTCTGCCGTAAAAATTCCTCTCCGCCAGGTTATGCTAAGCGTTAGCTGGTCCTTTGGCGCAGCTGGAAGCGCAAAGGTTAAGAAGGCAGACCGTTCCGTAGAGAACGACGACATTCTTAACAAGCCTGCCTCCAACGAAGGCATTCAGAACGGTCAGATAAGTACAGGAATGTAAGGTCTAGCGGCGGTAGATGGCCAGGAAGGCCGATCCGCTGCCGGACATTGACGCGTAGATGGCACCTCGCTCGTAAAGCTCCTTTTTGTGGGCCGCAAGAGCGGGGTGCTCTGCGAATACGGTAGCCTCGAAGTCGTTTACCAGAAGGCCGGGCCACTTTTCTACGGGGAGGGCAAGTATTTCTTCAAGGCCGATGGTGCCGGCATTACTTGGGGCCGATGCCGCCGCTTCGCGGGGGACGATGCCTCTGTAGGCCTGGGCGGTTGATACGGTTATGCCTTTGGGGACCGATACTTCTAGGCGATAGTTCTCGAAGAAGGAGGCCGGGAGGTCGTAGGGGGTGAGGATTTCTCCTCTGCCGCGGCCTATCATCGGGCGGTTGTATATGAAGAAGGGGCAGTCGCTGCCAAGCCTGGCGGCCAGGGCCGCAAGGGTGGCGGCGGGCAGGCTGAGCCCGAAGAGGGCCGCGAGGGCCTTGAGGGCGAAGGCTGAGTCGGCGGAACCTCCGCCGAGGCCTGCCCCTACGGGCGAGCGTTTTTCAAGGAAGATTTTAACTGCCGGAAGGCCGTACTCTGCATCCAGAAGATAGTACGCCTTTGCTGTAAGGTCTTTAAGAGGGTCCCAGTCAATGCCCTGCTCCCCGGCAATAGTAATCATAAGCTTGCCGTCCGGCGATATTCCCTGAGCCAGTTTGGGAATTCCGGACTCTTCCCGGCCGGCATAGGTGGCCTGGATATGGGAGATGGTCTGGCCGAAGTCGTCGGCAGGAATTATTTCCAGGACGTCGGAGATACCCTCATAGGGCACAAAAAGAGTTTCGAGGTCGTGATAGCCATCCTGCCGCTTTCTTATTACGGCAAGGCCCAGATTAACCTTTACGTTGGGATAAACTATCATATAGTCCTAAGGGCTTCCTCAAGCATTTGAGCGTATCGCCCGGCCTCCTCCATTCCGGCAAGGGCGGGAGACAGGAAGGAATAAATCTGCATTATGCGGGCCTCCTTCAGCGGCACTCCGCGGGAGCGCATATAAAAGAGTTCCAGCTCGTCCAGTTTGCCCACCGTCGCTCCGTGGGAGCACTGCACGTCGTCTGCGTAAATTTCCAGCTGAGGCTTTGTATCTATAACGGCTGATTCGCTCAGGAGCAGGTTCCTGTTGGTCTGGAAGGCCTCTGTACCAACGGCGTCCGGGGCAACCACTATCTTTCCGTAGAACGAGGCCTTAGCCTTGCCCCCGGCAACTCCGTTTATTATCTGATTGGACCGGCAGCGCGGCACTTTGTGATTTACTTCCGTGTGGATGGCCACGTTTTCGTCGGCTCCGCAGAGGTAGAAACCGGATATATTAAGGGAGGCTTCCTCCCCTGTCAAATCGACTTTTATATCTACATCGGCCGATACTTCCGGGAATACGAGCACTCTTATGTCTATGCTCTCCCCTGCCCCGGCGGATATGGCCAGAGGGGCCGGAGCCACAAGGCCCGGGGTAAGAACCAGTATGTGATTCCGCGTAGCCATCGACCTAAAATTTATCAAAACCATCGGCCTCGATGACATCCACCAGATCCCTGGTGCCGGTCTTTACGATGCGGCCGCCCTTTAGGATGTGAACCACATCGGGCACAATGTATTCCAAAAGCTTGTGGTAGTGGGTTATTATAATGGTGGAGGTTTCCTCTGTGCGGAGGGCCTTTACGCCGTCGGCCACAATCTTGAGGGCATCTACGTCAAGGCCGCTGTCGGTCTCGTCCAAAATGGAGAGGGTGGGCTCCAGCATTGCCATCTGGAAAATCTCCGCGCGTTTTTTCTCGCCGCCGGAGAAGCCTACGTTAACCTCGCGCTTGGCAAAGTCCGGGGACATCTTTACAAAGGCCATCTTCTCTTTGAGGAGCTTAAGGAAGTCGCCTCCCTTAAGGGGCTCAAGCCCCTGGGCCTTTCTCTTGGCGGCCAGGGCTGCCTTTATGAAGTTGGTATAAGTTACGCCGGGGATTTCTATGGGGTACTGGAAAGAGAGGAAGAGTCCTGCCCAGGCCCTTTCTTCCGGGGACATTTCAAAGATGTTCTTGCCGCAGAAAAGAACGGTGCCCTCTGTTACCTCGTAGCCGGGGCGGCCTGTGAGCACTGCTCCAAGCGTGCTTTTGCCGGCTCCGTTGGGGCCCATTATGGCGTGAACCTCGCCGGGAAGAATGGTAAGGTCTACTCCTTTAAGTATTTCTTTGCCTTCTACTGTTGCGTGAAGGTTTTTTATATCAAGAATTGCGGTTTTCATCATTGAAAGATTTTTTCCAACTATATAGAGACCAAAGTCCGTTTGCAAGATAAAGGAAGCTTACTATAGGCATAAACTTGAGGCCTGCAAGCAGGTACAGGGCACAGTTTCCTATGTTTACAAGTATCCATACAATCCAGCATTCCCATTTTTTCTGGGCCGACAGGTACTGGGCCAGGAACGTAAGCATAAGCACGTAAGAGTCCAGCCAGGGCTGGGGATCTGCCGTCTTGAATTTTAGCACAAAGGCCCAGGCTGTGCCAAGGAAGGCTACGGCAAGAAGGGACACCGTCATCCCTCTTGGGGAGAGGCCGCTTACCTTAAGGGACTTGCCGTCTTCCGAACTGGTTTCTTCCGGTGCGGGATGAGTCCAGCGCCAATGTCCGTAGGCGTTGATTGCAAAGGCTACGGGCTGCAAAATCATTGCGGCCACGAGCTGCTGCTGCCAGAAAAGCCAGAAGAGAAATATATTGTAAACGTATCCTACCCAGAAGTTATACTTGTTGCGCCTGCCCGCAAGAACTACGCAGGCAAGCCCAAGGGCAGATGATACTATGTCTATCCAATTCATTATCCTACAGAACCTTCAAGTGAAACTTGCAGTAATTTCTGAGCCTCTATGGCAAACTCCATAGGCAGCTTGGAAAGGACTTCGCGGGCGTAGCCGCCTACGATGAGGCCCACCGCATCCTCCGGGGCTATGCCTCGCTGGTTGCAGTAGAAGAGCTGGTCTTCCGATATCTTCGAGGTTGTGGCCTCGTGCTCTACCGTTGCCGTAGGGTTGGCATTGTGGATGTGCGGGAAGGTGTGGGCTCCGCAGAGCGGGCCTATCAGAAGGCTGTCGCACTGGGAGAAGTTTCTGGCACCATCGGCCCCGGGATTGATCCTTACCAGACCGCGATAGCTGTTCTGGCTGTGGCCGGCCGATATACCTTTGCTTACTATCCTGCTCTTGGTGCCTTTGCCTATGTGAATCATTTTTGTGCCGGTGTCTGCCTGCTGGTAGTTGTTGGTTACGGCTACCGAGTAGAACTCCGACGAGGAGTAATCCCCTTTGAGTATGGTGGACGGATATTTCCAGGTTATGGCCGATCCTGTCTCTACCTGGGTCCAGCTAAGGTGGCTGCCTTCTCCGCGGCAAAGACCTCTTTTTGTCACCAGGTTAAGTATGCCTCCGCGGCCCTGGGCGTCGCCTGGGTACCAGTTCTGTACCGTGCTGTATTTTACGTCCGCGCCCTTCTCTACGACTATCTCTACTACGGCGGCGTGCAGCTGGTTCTCGTCCCTCATAGGGGCCGTGCAGCCTTCCATATAGCTTACGTATGAGTCTTCGTCGGCTATGATAAGGGTGCGCTCGAACTGTCCGGTGCCGGAAGCGTTAATTCTAAAGTAACTGCTTAGTTCCATAGGGCAGCGGACTCCCTTGGGGATGTAGCAGAAGGAGCCGTCGCTGAAGACCGCGGAGTTAAGGGCTGCGTAGAAATTGTCGCCTACCGGAACAACCGAAGCCAGATATTTTCTTACAAGGTCTCCGTGCTCGCGTACTGCCTCCGAGAAAGAGCAGAAGATTATGCCTTTTTCTGCAAGGGCTTTGCGGAAGGTGGTGGCTACCGATACGGAATCGAACACGGCATCTACCGCCACGACGCCGGCAAGGGCCTTGCGCTCATTGATGGGGATACCCAGTTTCTCGAAGGTTTTTTCCAACTCAGGGTCTATCTCCTTAGGGCGGTCACTGTCTTTTTTGGGGGCAGCGTAGTAGATGATGTCCTGAAAATCGATTGGAGGCATTTCCAGATGACCCCAGGTGGGCATCGGCATTGACTGCCAGCGCCTGAAGGCGTCCAGCCTGAAGTCCAGCAGCCACTGAGGCTCCTGCTTAAGGGCTGATATAGTGCGGATTATGTCCTCGTTAAGTCCCTTGGGCACGTAGTCCTGGGCAATGTCGGTAACAAAGCCTTCTTTATACTCGCCGGAGGTAAATTCCTTTATTATCTTGTCTTCACTAGCCATCTGCTGCAATTAGGGACTGCAAATTTACTGCAATAGGGTTAAATCCGCAAGTACGATTGCCGTCACTGCCTCTACAATAGGAGGGGTTCTTAGGGCAAAGCAGACATCGTGCCTTCCGGGTATGCTCAGGCGGGTCATCTTGCCCTCTTCTTTGTTATAAGTGGTCTGGGGCCGGGCTATGCTGGAGGTGGGTTTGAAGGCCACCCTGAATACCAGGGGTTCTCCGTTGGAGATGCCTCCGTTAACTCCGCCGGCGCCGTTTTTTGCCAGCTGAGCCCAGCCGTTCTGTATGTTCACAAAGGGGTCGTTGTGCTGGGAACCTCTCATAGCGGCAGCACGGAAACCATCGCCAAATTCTATTCCTCTTACACCGGGAATGGAGAAGATGGCGTGGGAGATAAGGGATTCTACACTGTCGAAGAAGGGTTCTCCAAGGCCCGGAATCATATTGCTTACCGTGCATTCCACCACTGCGCCAAGAGAATCACCATCGGCCTTGGCGGCTGCCAGGGCATCGTGCCAGAGTTCGGCGTCGGTAGATTTTTCCTGGATGCTGCCATCCGGCAGGGCCTTCTCCGGAAGGTCTTCGCGGCGGATGCCGCCCAGCTCCACTATCCTTGCGCTGATCCCGTAGCTTCCAACCCTCTTGGCCACTACGCCGGCTGCCACAAGGGGCAGGGTAAGCCTTCCGGAGAAGTGTCCGCTGCCGGAAGGGTCGTTGAAGCCAAGGAACTTGGAAGAAGCAGTAAAATCTGCGTGGCCGGGACGGGGTGTGTTCCCAAAGAGCTCGTAGTCGTCGCTCTCTGTGTCTCTGTTTACAAAAAGTATGGTAAGAGGGGCTCCGGTGGTGTGGCCGTTATATACTCCGCTAAGGATTTCGGGGATGTCGTCCTCGCGGCGGGCAGTGGTGCCGAACTCGCCGGGAGCGCGCCTGCGTATGTCCTGGGCAAAGTCCTTTATGGTAAGTTCAAGGCCAGGGGGCACTCCGTCTATTACTACGCCTACTCCGCGTCCGTGGGATTCTCCAAATAAGGATACTCTGAATATTCTTCCCAAGCTGTTCATAGCGATTTGTATTTTCTGAGGGTGGAGTCAAAGTCCGGGAAAGACTTGGATACGCATTCCCTGTCATCTATAATTATGGGCTCTTTTGCGCCTATTGCGGCTACTTCCAGGGCCATTGCTATTCTGTGGTCTCCGTAGGCGGAGTAGTTGCCGCCGTTAAGAAGGTGGCCTCCAAGAAGGCGGCTCTCAAGGCTATGGCCTTCTATGGATAGTTTATCCCCGCGGAGAGAGGCCCGAACGCCCATCTTTGTAAGCATTTCAACTATTACTCCGGGCCGGTTGCTTTCTTTTGTGGCCAGGCGGGCTACGCCGGTTATATTGCTCCTGCCCTGGCAGAAGGCGGCCAGCACAGAAATAATGGGCACCAGATCCGGGCAGTTGGAGGCATCCAGGTCAAAAGCCCTGAGCGGGCCGCGGACAACGTGAATGATGCCGCTCTCTTCTTCCTGTGACACTGCGGCGCCTGCCGTAGGGAGTATGTCCAGGATGGACAGGTCTGCCTGGAGGGATTTTGTATCCAGCCCGCTTAGGTCTGCCTTTCCGAATATGGCACCGGCAGCAAGGAAATTGGCCGCTGCGCTCCAGTCTGCCTCTATTTTTATTTTTGCGGACCGATAGTTACAGCCTCCCGGCACCTGGAAGGTCATTGCCTCGCAAAGGGACCAGTCTTCCTGGCTCTGGGCAAATTCTTCTCCTCCTTCCATCTCGCAGCCTACGTTTACCCCGAACTGCCTCATAATGTCCAGGGTCAAGAAGATGTAGGGTATGCTCTTGGGGTTTTCCAGTCTTATCTGGCTGTTGCCGGAGCGGCACAGAGGCAGGGCGGCCAGAAGGCCGGATACCAGCTGGGAGCCGTTGCTGCCGTCTATTGTGTGGTTGCCGGGGAGAAGGGTGCCTTGAGCTGTAATTGGCACGCTTTCCTTATCTATCTGTACTCCAAAGCAGCCCAGCATCTCTTTTGCGCCGGGAAGCGGCCTTTGGAGCAGGGTTTTCTCTCCTGTTATGGTTACCGGTGTTTTGCCCGCTGCGGCCAGGGCCGGGAGCAGCATTCTGGTAAGGAAGCCGGATTCCCCGGCGTGCACAGTGGCGGGGTTTTTCACCTTTCCGCCGGTTCCCTCTATTTTAACCGTCTTTCCCTCTACCGATACTTTTGCGCCTATTGCCTTTGCTGCTTCCAGGGCTGCCTCGTTGTCCCCGCAGGAGGTGTAACCCTCAAGGGTAGAGACACCGTCGGCCAGGGCGGCCAGGATAATGGCTCTCTGGGCGTAACTCTTGGAGCATACGCTTTCTATAAGGCTGGAGCCTATGGGACTTCTCATAGGGTTCAGGGGGCTGCTGCCATAAACTGCCTCTGCCATCTCCTCAAGGGTCATCTGGCCGGGGGCCGTGGCCTCTTCTGCGCTGACGGCGGCATAAGAGAAGGGTGCGCCCTTTCTAAGACAGTCTATACGCGATTCGCGGCCGGCATCGCCCATACAAAAGGCAACCAGGTTTCCAGGGGGCACGGGACCATATAAGGAAAGAACCTTTTCATTATCGGCCTTGCAATTGGCTGTAGTGCAGATTTTTACAATATCGGCCCCAAGATGCTGGCATTTTTCCGCCACAGCGGCCAGGGCCCTTGCAGAGTCTGTGCCTTCATAGTCGTGGAAGGAGCGGATAAGAAATGTTCCGGCCTCGCGGGCTTCGCGGCGCAGGCGCTTGCACATCATTGCGGGAGCATCTACGTCAAGGTCTATGAATGCCGCGCCCGCTCCTATGGCTGTAAGCAGTTTTGACTCTGCCTCTGCCGCCCGGGACTGGTCCTTGCCAAGAGAGTAAGTGGCGATAAGGGGCTTGTCCACGCTGGCAAACAGGTCCTCTATCTCCTCAGTGGTAAGGGAACAGCGGTCCAGACGGATTTCCGCCATCTGTACCTGAGGCAGCTCCAGCACCTTCAGGATGCCATCCAAATCTTTATCGGCTATTGATACACAAATCATAGTAGGCTGTCAATTGCATCATCGGCGCTGAGCTCTGCCTCTGTGGTCTGGCCTATGCCGATGGGGAGTATGAATTTTATTTTATCGGTCGATGCTTTCTTGTCTTGTTGCATTAAGTCCCTCAGGTCTTTAACCGGTACTGGGCATTCCGTGGGCAGGCCTGCGGAGCGGAAGTCGCTCCTGAGTTCTTCTGCGAAGTCTGCGGGGGCGAGTCCTTTTTTGCCGGCCACTCTGGCGGCCAGGATTATACCTATGGCTACGGCTTCTCCGTGGGAAAGACCTGTGATGGCCTCCAGGGCGTGGCCAAAGGTGTGGCCAAGGTTAAGGACTCTCCTTTCCCCTTTGTCAAAAAAATCTCTTTCTACTATGGCGGCCTTTGTCTTTGCGGCCTGGGCTATGAAGGGAGACAGTAGGGCTGAGCCTTCTTTGGCCGATTGTGCTGTATCCTTACGTAGAGAAAGTGCGGCTATAAGTTCCTTGTAGTTTTGACCGCTTATCAGCAGGGTTTTTACAAGTTCTGCGCTGCCGCTTATGAATTCTTCCCGGGGAAGAGTCTTCAGGGGCTCGGGGCAGATAAAGGTGAATTCCGGCATTCTGAAGGCACCCAGCACGTTTTTGACGCCGCCGAAGTTGATAGCGTTTTTGCCTCCTATTGCGGCATCTACCTGGGCCAGGAGGGTGGTGGGAATAAGGGCGAAGCGCATCCCGCGTTTGTATATGCTGGCCACAAAGGCTCCTGCGTCGCAGACCGATCCGCCGCCTAAAACCAGCAGGATGTCTTCTCTTCCGGCCTTATGGCTGAGCAGCCAGGAGGCGATTCCTTCTGCCGCACTGACGCTCTTTACCTTCTCTCCTCCTTCTACAAAGTGGGTAATAACGTGCCCAAGCGTGGCTGCAAGCTCTTCTGCCAGGGGCTTTACGGCAGTATCGGCCAAAAGAAAAACCTGGCCGGAGGGCGGGTCCTGCAAAAAGCCATCGGGCAAAAACCTGGGGGCTTCGGAGATTGTGTCCCCGAATTCCAGCCTGGAAATATTATTCACCTGAACCATAACTTGCAAATATAAATAATTTTTTACTACCTTTGCATCCCGTCTTAATGCCCGAGTGGCGGAATTGGTAGACGCGCTGGACTCAAAATCCTGTGTCCTTTAAAGACGTGCCGGTTCGAGCCCGGCCCCGGGCACTAAAAAAACGCTAATTCATTTTTCAATGAGTTAGCGTTTTTCGTTATTGGGTATTAGATGTTAAAGGTCGTGATGACCATTTTTCTTTAGCCAGTCAATAAGCATTTCCGGACGGTCAGACTGAATCATAGACACTCCGGCATCTATATACTGCTGATAAACCTTTCCGGGGTCTTCTTCCTCGAAGGCAGCATCGTCATCATTGCCCAGTCCGCCGCAAAGGGAAGCCCAGATGGTGTTCACCCATACTTTTGAGCCCTGGTCGATTATCTTGCGGGCAGCTTCAGGGAACGCGCCGTCGTCATTGTTCTGCCAGCAAACTTCGTAGGCCAGGGGAACTACGCCCTGTTCCAGATAGGAATTTAAAAGTGCGATACCATTTTCCTTCTGAATATCTACAATAGGCATATACATTACGTTGTGAGCATAAGGAGCCTCGTGCTCTGCAACGACCTCGATGGATTTCTTGCCTTTGATAAGTACCTGGTCTGTAACGCCAAGCTTTTCGCAAAGACGGATAACGTCATCATAATAGTCATATCCTTTGTCGATATTTACGCAAATCCTGTCTTTGGTGCAGAGAAGCGCTTCTTCCAGAGTAGGCATACGCAGGGTGTCAGTTGTAACACCGTGTGCCCTCTTGAGGGTGAGCTTTTTGATTTCTGCAAGGGTAAGGTCCTTGATTTTTGAGCTCTTGCCCTTCTGGTCACGGAATACGACGGAGAAATTAGTGGTACGGTTTACATTGTCGTCGTGACAGAGAATCAGGACAGAATCGGCCGTCATATGAATATCTATTTCTACAATATCCACATCGTGCTTGATGGAACTCTCAATTGCAGGAATAGAATTTTCAGGATAGTTACGCCAGTCTCCGCGATGGCTTATAACTATTACGTACTTGGATGCGGGATTGTGGATGTGAGCCACGATGGCATCGGCACGCGAAGCGTACTCCGGAGCCTTGGAGCCTTCTGAAGTACAGGCTGACAGGCAAAATAGCGAAGCGGCAAAAAGGATAAGAAACTTTTTCATATTAAAGCAAGGTTAATTCCAGTAGTCAGTGTCAAAATCCTCGGGATTGGTACCGTCAAGGTTGCCACCCTTCTGTGATTCTTGGCTTCTGTACTCATTGGCGTAGCGCACCAGAAGAAAGCTCGGGGCGAATCAGTAATCCAATAACTTGCATAGATGCTGATATACCTGTAAGAAGAAGCCGGGAACACCACATTTGATGTAAAATTAGTCCTTTTTTCGTTAACTTCAAAAATTTAGGATACTTTCAGTAATTGAATGAGATTAGAAGCGGATTCCCATTGAATAATCTCGTCCTCTCCGAGATTTCGTCGGGCTTTCGCCCTCCGACATCTCTTTCCTCCCGGAGGGGTCCTTGCAAGCTGGTTATTGACCAAAGGCACCGCGGCCACTACGTGGCCTACCTGTTTTTCTCATCCCTTCGCTTACAAAAACAAGTTTTTGACGCTCAGGGATTCAAAAAAACACCGCTGCTTTCGCAGCGGTGCCTTTGGCCCTCTTGGGCTTGCGGAGAGGACGAGATTCGAACTCGTGGTACGGAATGACCCGTACGTCGGTTTAGCAAACCGGTGGTTTCAGCCACTCACCCACC
>JBGVAW010000003.1:0-4656 GCA_045224955.1 Candidatus Cryptobacteroides sp. | reverse complement strand
ATTTTTCGCACATTTTTCCGCAAAAATAAGTAAATGAAGCGAATCTTACAACTATTCTCGTCAAAATATGAATAGAATGTAAGTGCGATTCACTTCAGATTAAAAATAACTATGTCAAATATTATATGATGTCCGGCTCCAAACAAAGGCTATCCTCCCCGGCCTTTTATTGATGACAAGGATTGACTTTTCCCGTGCAAAAAAGAAAGAGTAATGTCCATTATTGCAAGTGCAGTAAAAATTTAATAAATTCGCAGTAACGGATAACTCTGAGTTTAATGAAACAAATTTCAATACTATGAAACGTATCGCATTAACCTTGGCAGCAGCTGTCCTTGCGGGCAGTTCCCTGCTTGCACAGCCCCGTCTTAGAGAAGACAATATAGAAGAAGTCCTTCAGGCAATGACTACGCTGGAGAAGGTAACGCTTCTTGTGGGAGGACGCACCTTCGATGTTGCCGGCCCCGCCGGAGCAACCCGAGCCATCGAGCGCCTTGGCATTCCCGGCACAATTCTGGCAGACGGCCCTGCAGGTCTTAGGATTGACCCGCGCCGCAAAGACACGGACAAAACCTTCTTCTGCACAGCCTTCCCCGTAGGTACCCTACTGGCAAGTTCCTGGGATACAGCACTCGCAGAAGAGATGACAACCGCAATGGGAAACGAGGTTCTGGAATACGGAGTAGACGTTCTTCTGGCCCCTGGCATCAACATTCACCGCAACCCGCTCTGCGGCAGAAACTTCGAGTATTTCTCAGAAGATCCCCTTCTCTGCGGCAAAATTGCGGCAGCCTACATAAGGGGCGTACAGTCCAACGGAGTAGGCACTTCCGTAAAGCATTATGCAGCCAACAACCAGGAGATTAACAGGGTAGAAAACGACGCCCAGGTAAGCGAGCGCGCCCTAAGAGAGATTTACCTGCGTAACTTCGAGATTGCAATAAAGGAAGGCAAGCCCTGGACCGTAATGAGCTCCTACAACAAGCTTAACGGAGAATACACCCAGCAGTCCAACTACCTTCTTACCAAGGTCCTCAGAGAAGATTGGGGCTTCGATGGTATCGTAATGACCGACTGGGGCCGCAAGGAAGGAACCGTAAAATCTGCCAAAGCAGGAAACGACCTTATGGAGCCCGGCCACCAGAAAGAGATAGACAGGCTGCTGGAGGCTGTGAATAACGGCACTATCAGCCAGAAAGAACTGGACAGAAACGTACGCAACTTGCTTAAATACATCGTAAAAACTCCCCGCTTCAAGGGATACAAATTCAGCAACGCCCCGGATCTGACCGCACACGCAGCAGTAGCCCGCAAGGCCGCCGGAGAATCCATAATCCTTCTCCAGAACAACAATGAAGCCCTGCCTCTGAAGGGTAACGAGAAAGTAGCCCTCTACGGAATATCAGCAATCAACTTCCTTGCAGGCGGCACAGGCTCAGGCCACGTAAACAAGGCCTACGTAGTCAATATGCCGGAAGCACTTACAGGCGCAGGCTTTACCCTGGACGAGGCCCTCGCAGCCTATTACAAGGCCTACGGCCAGCATATGGATGCAGTGCGCCGCATCAACGGAGAAAGCACCGAGTACAACTGGTGGGGCGGCAAGGACTGGAAAGACGAGGAACTTCCCACAAAAGCCATCAACCTTCAGGCCGGCAATAACGATGTAGCCATAGTGGTTCTCAGCCGTCAGTCAGGAGAAGGCACGGACCGCAAAATAGAGCCCGACTTCGAGCTCACCGCAACAGAGCAGAAGTTGCTCTCCGACGTAAGCAAGGCCTACCACGCCCAGGGAAAGAAAGTTGTGGTTATCCTTAACATAGCAGGCGTAATAGAGACCGCTTCCTGGAAGAACAAGGTAGATGCCATAATTCTGCCCTGGACACCCGGACAGGAAGGCGCAAACGCCATTGCAGACATACTTACCGGCAAAGTCAACCCCTCCGGCAAGCTCCCTATGACCTTCCCTCTTAACTATGTCGATGTACCATCGGCCACCAACTTCCCCGACGGTCTTGGTTCAAATGGCGATAAGGCCAAGAATATAGAATACACCAAGTACCAGGAAGATATATTTGTAGGCTACAGGTACTATGTATCGGCCGGCGTGCCGGTATCATACCCCTTCGGCTATGGTCTGAGCTATACCGATTTTTCCTATTCCAGGCCGATAGTTAAGGTTTCCGGCAAGGGAGAAGTTACAGCCACGGTTACGGTAACAAACACCGGAAGCGTAGCAGGTAAAGAAATTGTAGAACTTTATGTAAGCGCTCCCGAAGGCGGACTTAAGAAGCCCGAGCGCGAGCTCAAGGCCTTTGCAAAGACCAAACTCCTTGCACCCGGCGAGAGCCAGACGCTTACAATGAAGATAACTGCATACGAACTTGCTTCATACAATCAGGACGCCTCTGCCTGGGAAACAGCTCCCGGCACCTACACGGCCCTTTTTGGAGCATCTTCAACGGACATCAAAGCTTCCGCCAAATTCAAGATGGCTAAGTAAAGTATTTCAACTAAATAATTATGGTAAAAGGAGCCGAGAGGCTCCTTTTACTGTAAGTCAGGGCCTGTGCCCTTCGACCCGGTACGCCCCTTCGGGGCTATCCCACCACCGACCTTGCGGTCGGCGGTCCCCCCACTCACATTGCCGTGGGCGGCATGCCTCTCGAAGGGCACAGGCCCCGACTAATCACATAAAGAATTACTGCTCAAGCATATAGGATGCGACGATTTTGGCAAGAGTAGCATTATCGTCATCGGCGCCATAGTCCCAGTACATTGCGCCAAGGACATCTGACTCAACGACATACTGGCACTTAAGCCTCATAGACCGGGGATTTTCGTAATTAAATACGAAGTCCCCGGATTCGTTTACAAAATACGGAACAAGAGCCACATCGTCCCAGAGAACGGTAAAGCGGCTGGAATCGATCTGTCTGTAATTGGCATAATCTTCATACTCGGAAGCCTTTCCACGCCCGTAAAAAGGCAGACCGATGGTAATTCTCTCCTTGGGGATGCCTGCCTCCAGATGGGCCCTGAGCGCAGACTCGGTAGAGCCCGGACCGGTAAGGGCAGAATTATGCAGGCCGGAAGAAATGCCACGCCCCGCAGGAGACATATCGTAAGACATAATATTCACAAAATCTACATAGGGCAAAATATCCCTGTGATTTATGAAACGCGCACTCCATACAGAAGCGTATGTAAGAAGTTTATCCTTGCCTATCGCTTCCCTGATAGCCTGCATAAGCAAAGTATAGTTGGCAGTATCGTCCGGACTGGAAGAAATGCCGGCGGCCCGGCTGGTAGGATACTCCCAGTCTATATCGATACCGTCGATACCGTACGAATCGATGATTCTCTTGCAATCTGCAGCAAAGGCAGCCCTATTCCGGGCAGTGGCGGCCATCTCGCTGAACCGCCCGGAGCCCCATCCGCCAATGGACAGAAGCACTTTGAGTTCCGGCTTCTGTTCCTTGAGTCCAGCGATAAGACGGAAACGCTCCTCGTTCTGTATTATGACACCGTCAAAAGTCTCGTTAACGTGCCCGAAGGCATAATTTATATGAGTCATAAGGCTGACGTCGGGGATCACATCGTTTCCCCAGCCCGTAACATAGGCAACTACATACTTTTCCGTCTTTGAGGTACCGCAGGCTGCCACAAGAACAGCTGCGACAGCAATGATATGGAGATGTATTCTTTTCATAGGATTCTGATTGAGCTTTTGCAAATATAAAGAATGTTTTTCTATATTTGCTTTATTAACAAGCTTTTGACAGATGAAACACCTTATTCTCACTACCCTGTTGGTATTTATGGCCATAGGCGCCTCCGCCCAGGACGACTACTACCGCCGCCAGGCAGAAAAATACGGACGCGAGGCCGAGTATTATCAGAAGAAGGCCGACATTTACAGACGCGACGCTACATATTATATGAATCAGGCCGATAGTTACGAAAGGGACGCCTCCTACAGCATACGCAGGGGCGAGTACGACAGGGCCGCAAACTCACAGAGAAACGCAGCCAATGCGGCCGACAAGGCCTACACTCAGCTGCGTTATGCAAAAGAAGCATCAGACAAAGCCCAAATGTATTTGAACTGGGCCGCTGATGCTATGCGAAAACAAAAGTAGCCCGGCTTTATTCTATCGGCTTAACCTTTCTTCTCCAGTTAAGGATAGGAAGCAGACAGGCAATCAGCGCCGCGCCAATCCAGAACCAGCTGGCATAGGTGAAGTCGTGGACACCATCGACAATGTGCTTGTCCAACAGCTGACCGGTAACTACGTTCTGCAAACCGGCAGCAGCATAAGATGCCATACCCACTATACCAAGGGCTGCGCCCGTAGCCTGTCTGGGCACAAGGTCAATAGCCATAAGACCGCCGACAAAGCTGATAAGAACTCCGATTGCGATACCGAAGAGAACCATCGAAGTAATGGCAACCCACTTCTGAGGGCCTCCGAAGAGGAAGAGAACAAGGGCGATTACCTCAAGGATACCTGCCACGAATGCAGGATATTTGCGGCTTCCCTTGAATAATGCATCTGAAAGCCATCCTGAAATAACGGTACCAAGAACGCCGAAGATAGGATTAACTCCCACAATAGCACCGGCTTCGGTAAGGCTGTATCCCCTGGCCTCCTG
>JBGVAW010000002.1:0-25153 GCA_045224955.1 Candidatus Cryptobacteroides sp. | reverse complement strand
GATGGGTGTCTGCTCTCTGGCCAAGGGCGTTGACTGCATACCAGGAATGAGGCATTCCGCCCTGGAGCATAGAAGGAATCCAGGCGTGATATACAAGACCCACCTCGTGGGCTGCCTTGGAGGCCATCGCAATCTTCTCCCTGTCGTGAATGGAAGAGTTTACGCATACGCCGGTAACTCCTTTGTCCTTGAGTCCCTGAAGATAGGCCTTGAAGGTCTCGGGGGTGTCCTTGGGGCCTACGGAGCACCAGGCATAAACAGGAATGTCCTTATGCTCCGGCTCTGCTATCGGGGGAAGCAGGTTACGCACAGTCTTGGGAAGATAGAAGGTCTTGTTCTCTACGATATAAGGGATAACGGAGCCAATATCGCGGCGCTCGCCGTTAAGCAGGACATAAGACCTGTGTGAAGGAACTTCAAGGGTAACGTCTTCGCAGGTAACCTTGAGGCAGGGACCGTCGAAACCATCGGCCAGGGCATAATCATATCCCTTGAATACCTGATAATGGGGTGCGAACAGTCTCTGGGTCATATCCTCCAGACTTTCCTTAAGGCCCATAACCTTCCTCATATAGCGGTTAAGGTCTATATTCTTCACAAGACCCTGAGGCCTCTGGTCATTGGGGTTGTAAACGGCCAGGAACACGTCTTCTCCGGTGTGGCCTCCGGTAAGGAAGCCTACGTGGGTATGACGAAGCAGAATCTTGTTTATTTCTCCGTACATATTGGGAGAGAGGTCAATGCTCATATGGTCTGCGGCAACTACGCCTCTCTGGGCCTTGAGAGATGCCAGTTCCTTGGGTGTAAGGTCCAGGCCGGTGTACTCCTTGAACAGGGGCTCGATGTCCTCTATGGCGCAGTTACTAAGCATCCTGTCCAGGCCGTTTCCGGAAGCCTTGTACTGGCTAAGGTTTATGAACATAGAGTCCAGGCCTTTCTTGGTGTAGCCCCTGTAAGAGCGCTCTCCCATCTGCACGCCGCCTGTTCCGTGGTCCGGCACTGCTATTACAGTTGTGTTGCCGTCTTTCTTTGCAAAGTCTATCACTGCCTGGAAGGCGTTGTTAAACTCCAGGAACTCAGTAATGACACCGGCAGGGTCGTTGCCGTGGGCGGCCAGGTCTACCTTGCTACCTTCTACCATAAGGAAGAAGCCTTTCTTGTTCTTGGACAGGAGCTCCAGGGCCTTGAGAGTCATCTCTGTAAGTGTGGGCTCGCTTTCGGGGCGGTCCAGCTCGTACTCAAGCATATCATCGTTAAAGAGGGCCCATACCTTGCCTTCCTTGTGGTTGCGGAAGCCTTCTATGTCTTTATCGTAGTAGGTAATCCCTTGTTCCTGGAATATCTGGCGGACATCATCGGTTATGTACCTGGTGCCGCCGCCAAACATAACGTCCAGTCCCTGAGAAGCCATCTGGCGGGTAATCTCGTATTCGTGGCTCCTTTCTACAGTATGGGACGCTGTCGCAGCCGGGGTTGCGTGGTGATAGTAACAGGTGACAACAGCACCTACCGACTTGCCCTGCTGTATCTTTGCAGCCTCCAGCACCGTGGCAAGGGGCTGGAATTCCCTTGACATATCTATGGGCACAAGGTCCTGGGGAGGATTTGCGTGCGGATAGACAGAAAGGTTTCTTCCCTGCTGAAGAACTCCAGTCATATATTCTGACATAGAGCCTGAAGATTCAGCCATAGGGGCGTCGGAGCTGAAAGTCCTTACAAGGCCGCAGATATAGGGGTCTATGGCCAGTGAGTTAAGGTCTTCCTGAGGGTCCTTGTACTGCTTGTACCATCTGGCCAGGGAAAGGAGGCCGGTACTGGTACCATCGGTAATCATTACTATAAGGTTCTTGGTAGGCTTTACGTCAGGAGCCTGATTGCAGTCGCGGATAAAAAGGAAGGACGCTACTGCAATGACAAGTAAGATGAGGAATTTTTTCATATGATAGAAAAGTCTAGTTATTTACAATCAATGAGTCCAGCATAGCGGAGTACACAACCCTTACGGAGTCCAGACCTGCCATATTGGAAGGGTCTATAGGCTCTACGGACGGTGATTCCATCTTAAGCGGATTTATTGGGGTGCCGTTCTTCCAAACCCTGAAGTCAAGGTGAGGACCGGTAGCGGTTCCTGTCATTCCAACATAACCTATTACCTGTCCCTGGTGCACACGGTCTCCTACCTTGAGGCCCTTGGCATATTTGGAAAGGTGAAGGTAGGCAGTTGTGTAAACGGAGTTATGTCTTACCTTTACGGTGTTGCCGCCACCTCCGTTCCAACCCTTGCTTATCACGGTTCCGTCGCCTATACTCATTACCGGAGTGCCGGTGGGGGCGGCGTAATCCACGCCTGTGTGCGCCCTGACGGTGCCGTGAACGGGATGTCTGCGGTGATAGGAGAAGCCGGAACTAATCCTGGTGAATTTAAGCGGAGCCTTTAGGAAGGCCTTTCTCATACTCTGGCCTTTCTCGTTCCAGTAGCGGTTGCCATTGTCTCCCTGGTCGAACATAATTGCCTGATAGACAGATGTGTCTCTTCTGAAAACAGCATAAGGGATGCCTGCGCATCCTATGGGCTCTCCCTCGCAGAGAGTTAAATCGTAGAGGATACTGAACCTGTCGCCCTTGCGCAGAGAAAAGAAATCTACCGTCCAGGCGTAGATATCGGAAAGATCGGCTATTACAACCGGGGATACGCCGGCATTGGTCATATCCACCCAGAGGGAGGCGTCAATTGTTATGTCGGCCGCCTTCCTTTCTACCCTTACCTCCCTCTGGACGTTATAGGCGTAGAGGCTGTCGGTCAGGGAGAAGACTATCAGGTTGATGCGGTCCTGCTCGTAAACCAGGTAGCGGTAACGGGAAGAGTCGCTGTAGGCTGTCCAGTTGTTTCCGGCCCTGAATTTCCTTACGTCAAAGATGGAGTCGCTGTTCTGGACAAGGTTATAGGCATCCCTGGAGTCGAGTCCAAGGCGGAAGAGAAGTGCAGAAAAGTTTTCTCCGTTACGCACGCTGCCGGTTGTAACCTCGAAGGAATCAGTGCAGAATCCAAGAGGGTAAACCGTGTCTTTTTTCTCTGTCTGAATGTCGTCAGTACCGCCTTCCCCGCAGGCGCAGGAATGGAGGAACTGTCCCATAAGCACTAATGACACTATGGCCGCAGGTATAAGAGAAACTTTCATATCACAAAACCTATCCTACAAATATAATATTTGAAAGTTTACTTGCCAAAATTTCTCCAGGCAAAGGGAAGCGACTGGTAAAGTGCAGTGTGCCAATACTCCCAGGTATGTGCTCCGTCACGCACGCGGAGCTCGTTCTTAATACCCTTTTCCATCATACCGAAGTGAAGGGTTACGGAAAGTTTAAGGAGGAAATCGTCGTCTCCGCAGTCAAAGAACCAGGCCACGCTCTTAAGGTCTTCCACGGTCTTTTCATCGGCCTTGTCAACAAATTCAAGGGCGGAATGGTCGTGAACGGACTTTGCAACTATGTAGAGTTTGTCTTTTTCTCTGTCGCCGACATAATCTCTCTCCCCTTCCTGGTCCAGCCAGGCGCTCATAGCATAGCAGCTGGAGAACATATCGGGATGCCTCTGGCTGTAAACCGTGCTGCCGCCGCCACCCATAGAAAGTCCCATTATCGCGCGGTGGGCCTTGTCTCCTATGCAGTGGTATTTCTCCTCTGCCTGGGGGAGTAGTTCCTTGAAGAAAAAGTCCTCGTAACTGCGTCCGGGCATATTAAAGTAGCCGTTCTGTACGTTGTGAACGTCCTCGTGTCCGGCGCAAGGCATAATGATTACAAGAGGGCCAATCTCTCCGGAAGCGGAAAGCAGGTCTGCCACGTCCTTCATTCTTCCTTTCTCCTGCCAGTCTGTCTCTACGCCATAAAGTCCGTGAAGAAGATAAACAACGGGGTATTTCCGGTCTGCGCTGAACCCCGCGGGAAGGTAAACATTGTAGGGAACACCCTCGCCAAGGATGTTGCTTTTAAGAGTGTCGCTTACTATTTTGCTTCTCTGGGCCGATGCTGCCGCTGCCCCTGCAAGCAAAAGGAATAATAGGAGGACTGTCTTTTTCATATAGCGGTTATATTGATTGTTAAACTGTTAAGCTACAAAGTCCTTAGCCTTTGTAAGAGTGTTGATGGTGTTGGACTCCCCCTTTTCAAGAGTATAGTAAACCTTTATGAAGGCGGCGTCCTTCAGGAAATCTACGTGGCCAATCTCAACATTGTCTATCTTTACTCCCAGCCTGTTCCTGAGGTCTTCCAGAAGCTCTGCGCGGCGCTCGGGAACGATGAGTTCTATACGGTCATAGAGCACAAGTTTGGTTGTGGTATGCTTCAGCAGACGCTCGCTCTCCAGGAACCAGATAAGCAGCACTATAAGCAGGTTGGCCAGCACCGTTATAAGGGTTGCGCCAAGGTCAAGCTCGTAATGTGCGCTGTTGGTAGTGGCTCCTATAAGTTTATAAAGGGGCGCAAGGCCGTTGGCTGCTGCAAGGGCTATAATTACGAAGAGATATGTCATTTCCCTGATAGGAACCGTCTCCGTCCTGTACCTTATCACACCGAATATGGCAAAGAGGCCCAGCGTAAGACCCACGCCAACCTCAACGTTGCCCATTATATAGAGCAGCATAAGCATTGCCGACGAGAATACCATAAAGGTAAAGAAGTAGTCCCGCCTGCGGCTCTTATTATAGTAGAAGCACCTTACTATCACCCAGCAAACCAGGAGGTTAAGGAAAAACCGGATACCAAGTTCGGTGAGACTCTGGGTTGTAGTCATCATTGCATCGGTGATGGACTGGATGTCATCGAAGATGTTTTCATCTGCCAGAGGGTCGATGTTGCCAAAGTTTTGGGCTAAAGAATCTATCATATCGGTAATTGTTTATTCTGATTGTATTTTACTATTGATGATTTTCTCTATCTTTCTGATCTTCATCTTGAATCTGCCTGGTCTGGCCTCGGGGGCGGTAAGCGTGACGGCTACGCAGTACTTGCTTACCCTTACCGGTTTGATTCTGCGGGCAAGGAGGATTTTCTTGGTCTTGCTTTCCTCGCGTCCGTCCTGCTTTAGCTCAATGATGACGGTATCCTTGAGGTTTGCGTCTTTCCCCGAGCGGAAGTTATGAAATTCCAGGTGCGTGTCGATGGTGAGCCTCTCCGTGAGCGATGGGTTCACCAGCGTTATCCTGCGGAATCTTGTAGACAGCACGGGAGAGAGCATATCGGCGGTGAAGGCAGATTTCTGCTCCAGGAAGAGGGTTGCGGCAGTATCGGCCCTGAAATCCATCAATTCCCCACCGGGGATGGTCATCCTTTTTTTCTTGGTGCGTCCCTTATTGTTCTTGCGTTTAATCTCCAGGAAGGTGTCGCCGGAGTTCTCATATACCCTGGTCCTTACCTTCTGTCTTGTGAGGTGGCGGTTCCTGTGGTCCGTGAACATCTTCAGCCCCGGAGTGTCATAATATACAGAGTTGTAGGGGCTTATCCTCATTCCCCGGGTAACCAGGACCCTGTAGCCGGCAGCGGCGGCATCGGCCAAAAACCCAAGTAGCTTTTTCTCGTCCGTAAGGTATTTTGTGTCGATACGGTTCATAAGTTTAATGGAGTCCATCTCTTCAAGAGTGACGGGCTCCAATGCTTCAAGGGCTTTGCAGATGGATATGTTCTCGCTACTGGACATCCTCTGCCAAGTACTCGAATACTTTTATCGTAAGCAGTTTACCTTTCGGATTATAGGTGTACTGAGTCTTTTTGCGGCCGAACTCGTTGTAGTCGAAGGTCTTGTAATTAACAAGGCGGTTGCGCTCGTCATAGACAAGTTCGCGGGAGACTTTTCCGTCTTCTCCCCATTCGAAGCGCTTGCGCCATTTCTGGCCGTTTGAACCGTACTCTATTTCTTCTATCTTCTTACCCTCGGCATTGTAGGTTGTAACGTGGTCAAGCACCTTTTTGTTGGACTTGGCGTCTGAGTTCCATTCCTTTATGACGAGGTTTTTCTTGTTAATCTTGTTAGGGGTTTCATCCTGGGCAAAAGCTGCGGGAATCAAGAGCAGCAGCGATGCCAAAACCATAAGATACTTTTTCATATTTATACCAGTTTTCTATCTCCTGTTACAAGTTGTATGCAATTTTAATTAAAATCGGCCAACTTTTTGCCAAAAAATCAAAAAAACTAATAAAAAGGCAAAAAAATATAAATACTACGGCTAATTTTCCCTATCTTTAGAGACTGAATATTTTAACACATACTATATGACTGACAAATTGCAACAGCTTACAGACAAACTCTACAATGAGGGTCTGTCAAAAGGAAAGCAAGAGGGCGAGGCCATTGTAGCCGAGGCTCAGAAAAAAGCAGAAGTGCTCTTGGAAAATGCACGCAAAGAGGCCGCAGAGATTATCCAGAAGGCTAAGGCAGATTCCGCTGATCTTAAGCATAAGGCAGAGAGCGATGTAAAGATGGCATCGGCTCAGGCGCTTCAGGCCGCAAAGAAGGATATAGAGAACGTGGTCGTTGCCCAGATAGCACAGGAGCCTGTAAAGAAGGCTCTCGCAGACGCATCGTTCCTTAAGGAGATTATCTCGGAGGTGGCAAAGAAATTCAGCACCCAGGAGAGCGCAGACCTTTCACTTGTACTCCCCGAGGGGCTTCAGAAAGAACTTGAGCCTTTTGTAAAGAACGAGCTTGCAAAGGTTCTTGGCAAGGAGGTTAAGGTTGCCTTCTCAAAGAAGATTGCGGGCGGGCTTACCATAGGCCCCGCAGACGGCAGCTACTTCGTTTCCCTTACGGACGAGACCTTCGCAGAGCTGATTGGCGAATATATGCGTCCTTCTACCAAGAAACTCCTTTTTGGGTAGGCTGAAATGGGTAATTACGAGTATATCATAGCGTCCCTTCCCGTAATAGGCGCAGATAAGCCGCTCTCCAGGGATACCCTTGAAGAACTTAAAGACTTTATCTGCGAGCAGCTGGAAGAGAACGACAGGAAGAAGGTGGATATCCTTGTGGACAGTCTTAACCCGGACAAACTGGGAGAGGAATTCTACACAGAGGTTCTGCAGGATAAAAACCGCTTCATAAGAGAGTACTTTGGCTTTGACCTTCAGGTTCGCAACGCCAAGGTGCTTCATCTTAACAGGGCACTCGGCCGTCCGGAGAAGATGGACATCTTTATGGAGACGGAGACCGAGCCGGAACTGTCATCCACCCTGGACAAGATTTATTCAGACCCTGACATTCTGGCCAAGGAAAGAGCTATAGACCAGCTTCTTTGGGAGAAAATAGACGAGATTACCATCTTCAACTACTTTGATTTGGACGCTGTGCTGGCTTTCGTGGCAAAGCTTCACATTGTGCAGAGATGGAGCAATCTTGACGAGGAAACCGGAAGGCAGCTCTTCCGCGATATGATTCACAGAATAACAAAAAAATAACAGATATGGCAAAAACAACAGGCACAGTAACAGGCATCGTTTCCAACCTGGTTACCGTTCTTACCAACGGTCCGGTTGCCGAGAACGAAATCTGCTACATTACCGTAGCCGGAACACGCCTTATGGCAGAGGTCATTAAGGTGAACGGCAAATATGCCCAGGTACAGGTCTTCGAGAGCACCCGCGGTCTAAAGAATGGGGACGAGGTAGAGTTCGAAGGCAAGATGCTGGAAATCACTCTGGGGCCGGGCCTGCTCCGTGGCGTATACGACGGTTTGCAGAACGACCTCACCACAATGAAGGACGTGTTCCTCAAGAGAGGAGAATACACAGACCCTCTTAACCACGAGACTCTCTGGGACTTTGTTCCCCTTGCAAAGGCAGGCGACAAGGTTGCCGCCGCAGACTGGCTCGGCGAGGTTAAGGAAGGCTGGCTGCCTCATAAAATAATGGTTCCTTTCTCCTTCAAGGGAGAGTACACTGTCAAGTCCGTTGCAGCGGAAGGCAAATACAACATAGACGCCACCATCGCCGTGCTCCTTAATGAAGAAGGCGAGGAAGTTCCCGTAACAATGACTCAGAAATGGCCTGTAAAAGTAGCAGTTAAGGCTTATAAGGAAAAACCCAGGCCGGAGCGCATTATGGAAACCGGCGTCAGGGTTATCGACTCCTTCAACCCCATAGCAGAGGGCGGAACGGGCTTCATCCCCGGCCCCTTCGGCTGCGGAAAGACCGTGCTCCAGCACGCCATTGCAAAGCAGGGCGAGGCCGACGTAATAGTTATGGCAGCCTGCGGAGAGCGTGCAAACGAGGTTGTGGAAATCTTTACGGAGTTCCCTGAACTCATCGACCCCCACACCGGCCGCCACCTTATGGAAAGGACCACCATCATCTGCAATACTTCCAATATGCCTGTAGCAGCCCGAGAGGCATCGGTTTACACGGCAATGACAATTTGCGAGTATTATAGGGCGATGGGTCTGAGGTGCCTTCTCCTTGCAGACTCAACCTCCCGCTGGGCACAGGCCCTGAGGGAAATGAGTAACCGTATGGAGGAACTTCCGGGTGCCGATGCTTTCCCGGTTGACCTCTCTGCCATTATCTCCAACTTCTACGCACGTGCCGGTATGGTAGTGCTGAACAACGGACAGAAGGGAGCCGTTACCTTCATAGGTACAGTATCCCCTGCCGGCGGTAACCTTAAGGAACCGGTAACGGAATCTACCAAGAAGGCCGCCCGCTGCTTCTACGCACTTGAGCAGAACCGTGCGGACCAGAAGCGCTATCCGGCAGTGAACCCTATCGACTCCTACTCAAAATATCTGGAGTATCCGGAGATTTGCGAGTATCTGGACAAGGCTGTTGAAGAAGGCTGGGTAGGCCGCATCTCCAAGGCAAAGAACATAGTGCTCCGCGGCCGCGAAGCCTACGACCAGATCAACATCCTTGGCGACGACGGCGTTCCTATGAGCTATCACGAGACCTTCTGGAAGAGCGAGCTTGTGGACTTCTGCTTCCTGCAGCAGGACGCATTCGACGCCGTAGATGCCCTCTGCCCTCTCGAGAGGCAGAAATATATGCTGGACCTCATTCTTGAAATCTGCGACAAAGAATTCACCTTCGAGGATTACGAGAAATGCCGCGACTACTTCAAGAATCTTATCAATATCCTCCGCCAGATGAACTACTCGCAGTGGCAGAGCGATGACTTTAACTCTTATCGTGAACAACTCTCCAAACTGTTAGAAGAAAATGGCAAATAAGGCATATCAGAGGGTTTACACCCAGTTGGAGGCTATTACAAAAGCCACAGTCACACTTAAGGCCAAGGGCGTTTCGAACGACGAGCTGGCCCTGGTGGCAGGAAAATTGGCGCAGGTAGTGCGCACTAAAGGAGACAACGTAACCCTTCAGATTTTCTCCGGAACAGAAGGCATCCCCACAAACGCAGAAGTGCGTTTCCTTGGCGCTCCCCCTTCCCTGAAGGTTAGCGAGCAGCTGTCCGGACGTTTCTTCAACGCATACGGAGCCCCCATCGACGGAGGTCCGGAAATCGAAGGCGAGGAAAGGCAGATCGGCGGCCCTTCGGTAAACCCGTACAAGCGCCGTCAGCCCTCCGAACTCATCCCCACCGGTATCGCAGGTATCGACCTGAACAATACTATAGTATCGGGCCAGAAAATTCCGTTCTTCGCAGACCCGGACCAGCCTTACAACAAGGTTATGGCCGATGTTGCCCTTAGGGCCGATGTTGACAAGATTATCCTGGGAGGTATGGGCCTTTCCAACGATGACTACCTGTTCTTCCGTCACTCCTTCGAGGCCGCAGGTGCGCTTGACAAGATTATCTCCTTTGTAAATACCACCGAGGAACCTCCTGTAGAGAGACTTCTTATCCCGGATATGGCCCTTGCAGCCGCAGAGTATTTTGCAGTTGACAAGAACGAGAAAGTGCTTGTGCTGCTTACGGATATGACGCTTTACGCCGACGCTCTGTCTATCGTGTCTAACCGTATGGACCAGATTCCGTCTAAGGACAGTATGCCTGGCTCGCTTTACTCCGATCTTGCAAAGATTTACGAGAAAGCAGTGCAGCTGCCTTCCGGCGGTTCCATAACCATCATCGCGGTTACAACCTTGAATGACGGCGATATCACCCACGCCATCCCGGACAACACCGGTTACATTACCGAGGGTCAGCTCTTCCTAAGGGCAGATTCCGATACCGGCAAGGTAATTATCGATCCTTTCCGCAGTCTGTCCCGTCTGAAACAGCTGGTTCAGGGCAAGAAGACCCGCGAGGACCACAGCCAGGTTATGAACGCAGGCGTACGTCTTTATGCCGACGCCCAGAACGCAAAGACCAAGCTGGAGAACGGTTTTGACCTTTCCGACTACGACCACCGCTGCCTCGAATACGCAAAAGAATACGCTACGAGGCTGCTTTCCATAGATGTAAACATTAAGATTGACCAGATGCTGGATACTGCCTGGGAGCTCTTCGGAAAATACTTCTCAAAGGCAGAAACCGGTATCCGTCAGGCCCTTATCGATAAATACTGGAAAAACTAAGTTCCCTGATGGCAATTAAGTTTCAATATAACAAGACATCTCTGAACAACCTTGGCAAGCAGCTTAAGGTAAGGCAGAAGGCGCTTCCTACGTTACAGAACAAGGAGAGTGCCCTGCGCCTTGAGGTAAGGCGGGCCAAGGACCAGTCCGACGCTCTTGAAACGGAACTCCGAAGGGCCCTTGACAGCTACGACTATCTGGCCGCGCTGTGGAACGAGTTCGACCCCGGACTCATTTCCATAAAGGACGTGGAGCTTACAACGGTCAAGGTGGCCGGCGTAAAGACTCCGGCGCTCAAGGATATAATCTACGAGATTGCGCCCTTTAACGCCTTTACCAAGCCTGGCTGGTTCGCCGACGGAGTCGCCATTCTTAAGGATATTTCCCGTCTGGGCATAGAGTCGGAGATTTATAAAGAAAAGAGCCGTATCCTGGAGTATCAGCGCAAAAAGACTACCCAGAAGGTAAATCTTTACGAGAAAGTGCAGATTCCGGGCTACAAAGAGGCTATCCGCAAGATTAAGCGCTATATGGAGGATGAAGAAAACCTTAGCAAGGCTTCGTCCAAAATAGTAAAGAGCCGTCACGCGGCAGAAGAAGAGGAGGAGGAGCAGCTATGATATCCAAAATGACAAAATACTCCTTTATCCTGCTTTCCGGCGATAAAGAGAACTTCCTTACCGACCTTGGAGATCTTGGTTTGGTAGATATAGTGCGCAGTTCCAAGCCTGTTGACGAGCGTTCAACCGCCCTGTTCACCAAGGCAGACGAGCTTAAAAAGGCCATTGCCACCCTTGAGGCCCTGGAAAACGACACGGCCCCTGCCGGAGGCGAGGTTGCCACTCCGGAAGAGATTTTTGAGACTATTTCCAAGCTGAGCATAGAAAAGCTGGATAAAAAAGAGCTTCAGGCCCAGCTGGAAGACACCGCGCTCTGGGGTTCCTACAATCCCCAAAGGATTAAGGAACTGGAAGAAAGCGGTTGTACCATACGTTTCTACGATGTTCCCCGCAAAAAGTTCAACCCGGACTGGACCAATCTCCAGGCCCTGGAGGTCGTATGGGAGAACAAGGACCGTGTACGCTTTGTAACCGCTTCTTACGACGAGGATTACTCCTTCCCCGAGTCTCCCTGCGAAGCACCTTCCAAGACCGTGGAAGAACTGCGCGCCGGCATAGAGAAGAGCGAGTCCCGCATAGAGCTTCTTAAAATGAGGCTCTGCAAGATGAAGGATATGCTGCCGGCTCTCAAAGAGCAGTACGCCGCCGTGCTTCTGAACCTGGACCGCTACCTTGCAGACGTTACGGTGCAGACTGCCGCAGAAGACGCGCTTTGCATTTACACCGGTTACGCTCCTACGGAAAAAGACGCGGAGCTTGCCCAGGCCTTTGACAATATGCCTATATACTACATACAGGAAAAGGCCACGGCCCAGGACCGTCCCCCTATCAGCCTGAAGAACAACAAGTTCACCCGTATGTTCACCGTGCTCACGGATATGTACGGACGTCCGGCTTACGACGGGTTCGACCCTACCCCCTACATCTCCGTATTCTTTATGCTCTTCTTCGCCTTCTGTATGGGCGACGCGGGCTATGGAATAGCGCTTACCCTGGTGGGCCTGCTGCTTCGCAAGGCCAAGGGCTTCGCCTCCCTGGCACCCCTTGTGGTAACCCTTGGCATAGCCACCATAGTGATAGGATTCCTGTTCCACACCTTCTTCTCCATCGACATAAGCAATTGGGAGAGTATGGAACCCTTCAAGGGTATTTTCCTCCCCTCCAAGATTGCAGGTTATGACGGGACGATGGTGCTGGCAATCCTGGTAGGTATCGTCCATATCTGCCTTGCCCTTGTGGTAAAGACAATCTACGCCACAAAGAACAAGGGTTTCCTTGGCTCGCTTGGCACCTGGGGATGGACCCTGCTTATCGTAGGCGGCATCATCGTGGGAGGCCTTTCGCTCGGCGGAGTCCTGGACGCATCGCTTACCAAGATTATCATTATAGTAATCGGAATCCTGTCCGCCCTTGGCATCTTCCTGCTTAACGACCTGCACCGCAATCCGCTTATGAACATTGGCGCGGGCCTCTGGGAGACCTACAACACGGCCACCGGTCTGCTTGGCGATGTATTGAGCTACCTGCGTCTATATGCCCTTGGGCTTGCAGGCGCGATGCTTGGCTACGCCTTCAACGACCTTGGAGGCCAGGTTTTGGGCGACGGAGCCATTACAAACTGGATATTCTTCGTGCTGATAGTGCTAATCGGTCACGTACTTAATATGGCGATGGCTGCCCTCGGCGCCTTCGTTCATCCTCTGCGACTCAACTTCCTGGAGTTCTTCAAGAATTCCGGCTACGAGGGTGGAGCACGCATTTACGATCCTCTTAAAAACACAACTGAAAAATAATATAAACAAATAAAAATTAATTAATTATGACACTCGAAACAATTCTTGGTTATCTTGGTTTGGGCCTTGTTCTGGCTCTTGCTGGTATCGGAAGCGCAATTGGCACAACTATCGCCGGTAACGCTGCCGAAGGTGCACTTAAGAAGAATCCCGAGGGTTCAGGTAACTATATGGTGCTTTCTGCCCTTCCTGCAACCCAGGGTATCTACGGCTTCGTAGCCTTCTTTATGCTTCTTGGCAAGATTAAGGCAGACCCTTCACTCGGACTTATGATTTTTGGTATCGGCGTTAGCGTAGGTCTTGTATGTATGCTTTCCGCCATCCGTCAGGGAAAGGTTTGCGCAAACGGTGTAGTTGGCATCAGCCAGGGACACGACGTGTTCACCAACACCCTTATCTACGCCGCTCTTCCTGAGTTCTACGCCATCCTTGGTCTTGTAGGCGCCCTTATGATTTAATTCTTCCGTCTTTCGGATGAACGCAACGGCAAGAAAAATACTAAGGATAATCCTGAAGATGCTCAAGGTGCTGGCCATCGTGATTCTGTCACTGTGGGTGGTCATCATCATTTTGCTGCAGATTCTCTTCACCGACAGCTTCCTTATGAAGATGGCGGACAAGGTAATCCCGGATTACGTAGAAGGGGCCACAGTAAAATACAGCAAGATAAGCGCCTCGGCATTCAAGGATTTTCCCAATCTTAAAGTCACCATAGACAGCCTCTGCATTACCTATCCACACGACAAGTGGTCAGAATACGACAGTCTTGTCACTGCTCACAATCGTCTGGAGAATGCAGGCAGAGGCGCTGTGGAGGATACCCTGGCAAGCTTCTCCAGTTTGTCGGTATCGGTATCCTATATTGCCTTTTTGCGGGGAAAGATAGATATTTCCAACCTGTCATTCAAAGACCCCAGGATCTTTGCCCGTCAGCTGGACAGCCTAAGGGGCAACTGGCAGGTTCTTAAATTCCTCTCTCCCAGTACCGATACAACCCAGACTTCCCTCCCCGACCTGCTGCTGCGAAAGCTAAGCATAAGGGGAAAGACGCTTGGCGTGTATGTAAGCCCCCGGGACAGCATCTTTGCGGCCTTTGGGGTGCGTAACATAAGCGCCGACGGCAAACTGTCCCTGCAGGAGCCGCTTTCTTCGCGGCTTAATATGGACATAGACAGTCTGTTTGTGACGGGAAGGGCGGGAGCAGATACGATAGCAGCTGCAATAGAGCGCCTGAGCCTTAAAAAGCACAGGCGCTTTCACGAGATAAAGGCCGGAGCCAAAACCTTTGTCTCCCTTGGACAGACGGGCAGAATGATGCTGCCCCTGAGTCTGGAGGGAAAAGTCAGGTTTCCCGGCAACACCGGAGACAAGATTTCCGTAAGGGATCTTCAGATGATGGTGGCATCGTTCCGCCTAAGGGGTTACACGGACCTTGAATTCATTGGAGATTCCATATCGGTCAAGGCCAAAGGTGCAATAGACAGCTGCAACGCAAGGTCTCTTCTGAAGGACTTTGCTCCGCTGCTTAGCGATGATATTAAAAAACTTGACTCCGACGCGGATCTTTCGCTTGACTTCGAGTGCGACGGAATCTTTTCTCCGGAACCGCTGTGCTTCCCTGCCTTGAAGGCTCATCTTAAGGTTCCCGATTCTAAAATCAGTTACACAGACCTGCCGGAGGCCGGACGCATAGCTGCGGACATCAGTTTTTCTATGGACAATGCCGGGCGCTTAGCCGCAGAGGCCAAGACGCTTACGCTCAAGTTCGCGGGCGCCTTTATGGATGCCAAATTCAAGACAAAGGATCTTCTTGGCAACAAGGCGGAAGGTTCCCTGGAGGCCACGGCTGTGGCAGAACTGGAGAAGTTTTCTACCTTCCTTCCGGAGGGTATGATTGCCAGGGGCCGGGTTGATACAAAGATTAAAGCCGACGGCGGCAATCTTAAGGTCACCTTCCTGTCCGATTCCCTTTATTATGACGATGGTGCGGCTAAGGCTTACCTTGGCAGCACGGACGTTCTATTCAGCAGAAAGGGTATGGGAAGGGGCAACGGACGCTTTTACGTGCAGGGCCGCGTGGATACCGTTTTGGCAAACATAGGCCACGCCACCAGGATTAGGGGTACCAACATAGACCTTATGGTGGACGATATGGAAGCTTATATCCAGGCGGATAGGCTTTCCCTCAAGGGTGAGGATTCCCTGTTTGTAGCCCTGAGGGGGTCCAAGTCCCATATTTCCGTGGGCACTATAAAGACAAAGGACAGCGTAAGTCTTAACAGAGTGGCCGTAAATTCAGAGAATGAGGGCTTTATAATGCGCAGCGGAAGCCATAAGTTTGCGCTTCGCGGGGTGAACATATATACCAGCGGCAGCAAACTGCCCCAGGGGCAGGAGCATCACTTTGGCCAGGGTTCCGGGAAGCATCGGTCCCCGCAAACCAGACAAAGGGTAGAGAGAATCATCAACCCTCAGGACATCGATATCAGGCTGGATGAGTCCATTGCCAAGTATTTTACTTCCTGGAGTATCGATGGTTCTTTAAGTTTTCTGGGCGGCGTGGCAGATTCGCCGGCCTTCCCTATCAGGACAAGGATGTCGGCCTTCAACAGCCACTTTAACAATGATGAGATTATCATCGATTCGGTTGGCGTAAAGGCCGGGCAGTCTGACGTCGGTGCCTGGGCATCAGTGTCCGGGTTAAGAAGGGCGCTGCTCCGGAGGGGTATTATCAATCTGGATTTGTTCGTCAAGTCCAAAAAACTCAATGCCAACGAGTTGCTTAACGCCCTTGCCAGTTCCGGAAGCGAAACAGCGGTTGATACTCTGGCGCTGCAGGATACTCTTACGGAGATTCCTTACATTGCGATTCCCAAAAATATCAACGTAAACATCGGCATACAGGGAGATACAATCAATTTCTCTTCTCTTACCGTAAGTGCTTTCACATCAAGGATAATAATGAAGGATGGTTGTATGCAGCTGGCCGGTACCACGGCTTCTACAAATATGGGCGATATGTCTCTGGAGGGGTTCTATTCTTCCAGGGATAAGAATGATCTGGGGGTTGGCTTCGATCTTTGGCTGGACGATGTTACGGCTCAGGACGTGATTGGTCTTTTTCCTCAGATGGATACGCTGGTTCCGCTGCTTAGGTCTTTCAGGGGGAATATCGACTGTGAGTTTGCCCTTACCTCTTCTCTTGATACCAATATGAACTTTATCACAAAGTCTATGTCCGGTCTTATGCAGATTACCGGGCGGGATATGGTGGTTGATCAGAATAATGCTATCCGTAAGATTACCAAGATGTTAAAGTTCAAGAATAAGAAGACGGGCTATATAAGCGAGATGTCTATGAGGGGTATTATAGAGAATAATACGCTGGAGATTTTCCCGTTCGATATTGCTGTGGACAGGTATAAGCTTGCGGTTGGCGGGGTGCAGAATTTTGACAATACCTTCAAGTATCATATTTCTATTCTTAAGTCGCCGGCTCCGTTTAAGTTTGGTATTAGCGTTAAGGGTAATTTTGACGATTGGTCCTGGCATTTCTGCAAGCCTAGATACAAAACCATCGACACCCCGGTATATGTTCGTCAACTTGATACCGCGCGTACCAATCTTATTGCTTCTATTAGGTCTATTTTCGAGAGGGGTGCGGCTTTGGCTATGGAGCAGAATCGCAGGGAGGTATCGCGCCTTGGGGCACAGTACAGCGTTGCTGACGATTCCGATACCCTTTCCACGCACGAACTCCTCCAGATAGATTCTACTACGGTGTCTTTGGATTCCCTTAGCACAGCCCTCCTTCCCGTCCAGGATTCAGTTGCCGTTGTTTCTAATTAAACTACTTTCCCCCCTGGCCTCCACTGGTTCGACTTTCTTCGAAAGTCTCCCTGACGTTCCGGCCGGCGCCTGATGGCGCCCGGTATTTCATAGAACAGTTCTTCCATGATGTCGAATTTGTAGAATAAGAAAAAAACATTAACTTTGCATCCCTTTCGGACACAGATTGTGACAGCTTCCCAAGGTCACCTTCGGCGATGGGCATATGTTACTGCCTTCCGGAAGGCACCTGCGGGTGTGTTGAAATTGGTAGACAAGCTAGACTTAGGATCTAGTGCCTCCGGCGTATGGGTTCGAGTCCCTTCACCCGCACTTCTAACAAAGCGTTCCCCTGCGGAACGCTTTTATTATTTCTTCTCATTTTGTATATTTGTGCAACGACACAAATTATTCAAAGCTATGTCTATACGTTCATTTTTAGTTGTTACGGCCATTGCAGCAGGAATCAATGCCTTTGCAGGCTCTGGGGATGAATCCCTTAACAAGTATGTGAATCCTTTCATTGGCACAGCCGGGTTCGGTAACGTCTATCCCGGCGCTCAGGTGCCGTTCGGGGGCATTCAGATTAGCCCGGATACCGACGATTACGATTATGACGTAGCTTCCGGTTACAAGTACACCAAGCCCACGATTATGGGCTTCAGCCTTACGCATTTAAGCGGTACAGGCATTCCGGACCTGGGAGATTTTCTTTTTACTCCGGGCCCCGGAGAGTCCCGCTTTTCCCACGAGAAGGAGAGTGCCGGCCCCGGCTACTACAGCGTTTTTCTGGAGGACAGTGGTGTTACGGCAGAAATGACGGCATCGTCCCTTAGCGGAGTATTACGCTTTACCTATCCCAAAAGGGACACGTCAATCGTAACCATCGACCTGAAACATACCCTCAGGTGGAAGTGCATTTGGGCATCGGTGCGTCAGGCAGATGATTATACCTTGATTGGGAGTAAATTGGTAAATGGGTGGAATCCAAATAGATATGTATATTTTGCCGCGCGTTTCTCCCAAAAGATAGAGAATCTTACCATTTATAAGGAAGGCAAGCCTGTCATTTACAATACCAATCGCTTCAGGAGCAGCAAGGAGGCCTGGGGCCAGGATCTTAAGGCTGTGGTTGCCTTCCCTACGGAAGAGGGGCAGCAGGTTAGCATTAAGGTTGCCGTGTCCGCCACTGGTACCGACGGCGCGCTAAGAAACCTTACCCAGTTGGAGGGTAAAGATTTCGAGACCGTAAGGGCAGAGGCGGAGGACCTTTGGGAAGAGGAACTGTCAAGGTATCAGCTGGACCCTTCCTGCAGCCAGAAAGACAGGGAGACCTTCTATACAAGCGTTTACAGGACTGCAATGCATCCCTTCCTTTTCCAGGATATAGACGGCAGCTTCAGGGCTCACGACGGCACAATCGGCAAGGCCGATGGCTTCACCAATTATACCACTTTCTCCCTTTGGGATACCTATCGTGCCTTCCATCCCCTGCTCAACCTTGTAAATCAGCCCCTGCAGGCCGACCTTGCCAATTCTATGCTGGAGCACTACGACAAGAGTACGGAGAAGATGCTTCCAATCTGGTCTTTCTACGGAGGAGAGACCTGGTGTATGATAGGATATCACGCAGTATCTGTCCTGGCGGATATGATAGTTAAGGGAGTGAAGGGCTTCGATTACGAAAGGGCCTATCAGGCAATGAAGCAGACAGCCACCAATCCCAACTACGACTGCCTGCCTGAATATACGGCCCTTGGCTACGTACCCTTCGACAAAGAGAAGGAATCGGTATCCAAGACCCTGGAATATGCCTACGACGACTGGTGCATTGCCCAGGTAGCGGCTCTCCTGGGGCATACAGAGGATTATGAGTTCTTCCTTGACCGCAGCCGCAACTACCGGAACTTGATAGATCCGGAGACAAAATATATGAGGGGCCGGGATTCTCAGGGCAACTGGCGTACTCCCTTTGCTCCCATAGCCTACGAGGGCCCGGGTTCCGTTAACGGATGGGGCGATATTACGGAGGGCTTCACCCTGCAATATACCTGGACAGTACCCCACGCCTTCGAGGATTATATGGACATTGCCGGCAAGGACTTCCTGCGCAAGCGTCTGGACGATATGTTCACCATTGAGATGAGCGACGATATCCCCGGCGCCCACGATATCTGGGGCAGGATTGGCGGATACTGGCACGGGAACGAGCCCTGCCATCACGTCCTGTACCTTTACAATAAACTGGGCAAGCCGCAAAGCTGCCAGAAGTGGGTTCGCTACGTGGCCGATCATTTCTATGGAAACACTCCCGACGCCCTTAGCGGCAACGACGACTGCGGCCAGATGAGCGCGTGGTACATCTTTAACTGCCTGGGCTTCTATCCGCTCTGCCCCGGAAGCAACGAGTACGAACTTGGCTCCCCCTGCCTTCCCGGAGTAACCGTAAAACTCTCAGGCGGCAAAACCCTTACCGTTCGCACAAAGAACTGGAGTCCCGCTAACGTGTATGTGAAGGCCGTTTACCTCAATGGCAAGAAAATAAAGGGCACTACCCTAAAGTATGAGGATATTGCCGATGACGCCGATTTGCTGTTCGAGATGAAGAAATAGCCTCGGAGGCTTATTTTCTGGGATGATGTGAAAGGACCGATTGCTGCCAGGTGGCACGGTCTATATGTGTGTAGATTTCCGTTGTAAGGATACTCTCGTGTCCCAGCATTTCCTGTACAACCCTAAGGTCTGCCCCGCCCTCTACAAGGTGGGTGGCAAAGGAATGCCGGAAGGTGTGGGGAGAGATCTCCTTGCGTACGCCGGCGGCCAGGGCCTGTTCCTTTACCATATTAAAGATTGAAACCCGGCTAAGGGGCTTGCCGTTTTTATTCAGGAAGAGAACGTCTCCTCCCCTTGGACGGGCATCCAGAAGGTAGGAGTCGATAGCTTCCAGTGCTGGCTCCCCTATCGGGACCAGCCTCTGCTTGTCTCCCTTACCCTTGACGCGGATAAAGCCTTCTTCCTTGAAAATATCGGAAATAAGCAACCCTGCCGCCTCCGATACCCTGAGCCCGCATCCGTACAGAACCTCCAGAATGGCCCTGTCCCTTTTTCCCTTGGCGGTAGCGGTATCGACAGAGTTAATAATGGCCTCGACCTCCTCTATGGACAAAACGGAAGGGATGTAGCGGCCAAGTTTGGGAGACAGCACCCTGTCGCAAGGGTTATCCTCCCTGACGTGCTCCAGCACGCAGAACTTGAAAAATGCCCGCAAGGAACTGAGGAGCCGTGCCTGACTGCGCTCAGACATAGGTTTGGCCTGGAGAAACTCCAGTATATCGTCTGCCCTGACGGCCTCCGGGCTAAGGCCGCAATAGTCCAGAAAACCATCTACGTCAGAGCAATAGGATGCCACCGTATTGGGTGACATCCTACGCTCGAACTGTAGATAATATCTGAACCTGTCAGCGTCCATAAATTTCCAGGCTAAAGAGTCTTGTACCTGTCGCCGTAATAAAGCTGCTGACCAAGGTAATCGTCGGTATAAACAAGCTGATAATCAACCACCTTGCCATCTTCTACAACCGGCACTATCTCCGGGTTGATGAAGCCGCCGTAAGGCTTTAGGTTAAGGGCTGCATAGCGCTCGCGAACCTCTTTGTGAAGGGCAGGGTCGATATCGACAGCATAGGTCTCGATAAGAGCCTTTCCGGCCTCGTAGTCACCTTCTGACTTGATGCGCTGAATCTCTGCAAGAAGTTCCGCAAAGAGGTCCCTGAGGGCCTCGAAGTCATTAACCACGAAGTAGGTCTTTCCGTCGCGGACCTTCTTCTCAATAACGTTGCGGCTGGCACCCTTCTCCATACACCACTCGGCAATGAGTTTGCGGTTCTGCATATGGGCCTCGGTATTGGGACGGCCAAGCTCTACGCGGGTAAACTGGGTAAAGAGACCGTTGCGGATGTATCCGGAATAATGAGCCTTGTAGGCCTCTTTGTCAGGGATGATGCCAAGCTCAACCATCTTGGGATCTGCAATGTAGTAGAGACCGAACAGGTCTGCGCGAGCCTCTTCAAGAGCGGACTGATACTCGCCCAGGGCATTGCCGGATACTCCTTCCAGCAGCTGGCCTGAACCGTGTCCAAGACACTCGTGAAGGTCTGTATGAACCTCGTCGGCATAGTCGCCATACTTCTTGGCGGTGTCAATCTCGTCCTGATCCCAGGCAAACTCCGTGAGCACGCTCCTAGGCGACTCCAGGGCTGCAAGGTCGTATGTATGGGTGATATTTGCGATGGTTACGCTCTTTGAACCGTGATCCTTGCGAATCCAGTCTGCGTTGGGCAGGTTGATGCCGATGGGGGTAGAAGGATAGGTGGCACCGGCAAGAGCAATGGCATTGACTACCTTTGCCGATATTCCCTTGACATTCTTTTTCTTGAAGCGGTTGTCAACGGGAGAATTATCCTCGAACCATTGAGCGTTGGCGCTGAGAATCTCTGTTCTGGCCGATGCTGCCGAATCTTTCACGTTTACATAGCCCTCCCAGGTAGCTTTGCGGCCCAGAGGATCGTCGTAGTTCTCTATGAAGCCATTTATGAAGTCTATCCGGCCGATGGTGTCTTTTACCCATTCTACGTTGAACTCGTCCCACTTGCGGAGGTCGCCGGTCTTATAGTATTCTATGAGAATCTTTATGGCGCGGGCCTGAATCTCATTTTCTGCAACGGCCGAAGCTTTCTCAAGGTTTTCGCAGATTTTGTCTATTGCCGGGCCGTAAATGCCGCCGGACTTCCAGGGAAGTTCAACCACCTTGCCCTTTTCATTCTTTACCACCTTGGAATTAAGGCCGTAAGAAATGGGCGTAGGATCCTTGGGGTTCTCCATCCTGTCGTAGAAGGCATCGACCTCTGCGCGGGTTACTCCGTCGTAGAAATTCACTGCGGACAGTGCCACAATGTCTCCGGTCTTGGATGTGGAACGGCGCTGCTCGAATGCAGATGCATCGTAAATGAAGTCCAAAAGGGCACCATCGGCACACTTGGTATCTTCCATAAGCGAAGCGAAATACTCCTTGGGGCAGCCGGGGATAAATTTATCCTCTGCATAGTGATGGTGCACACCGTTGCTGAAGAAAACCCTCTTTGCATATACCGTAAACTCCTGGAATTCGGGGGTTGTACGGTCTCCCTGCCAGGTGTTCAGGATAGTCTCCAGAACGTGATGGATTGGGAGATTGTATTTGCAATACTGGTCCCAGGTGATGTCGCGGCCGAATTTTGCGGCCTCTGCCAGATAGTAAGCATACTCTTTCTGTTGCAGGGACAGCGACTCCCAACCGGGAACCTTGTAGCGCATAACCTTAAGGTCTGCAAACTGATCTACTGTGTACTTAAACTCCTCTTTTTGCCCGCTGCAGGAAGCTGCCAGCGAACAAACTCCTAAAGCAAGAATCATCTTTGTAATGTTGTTCATAGTCCGGTTATTATGTAATGTTGCAAAGATACCGAATAATTTCGTAACTTTGCACGATTATTAGATTTGTAATATGGCAGAAAACAATACATTGTTGGAGAAGGTCCTCAGCCTGCAGGACAAGTATCAGAAACTTCAGGATCAGCTTTCAGATCCCGAGGTTATCGCTGATATGAAGAAATATGTGCAGCTGAACAAGGATTACAAGGAGCTGCAGCCCATCATCAAGGCAGGTCTTGAGTACAAGGGTATGCTGGAAGAGATTGCTACGGCAAAGGACATCCTTATGAACGAGAAGGACGAGGACCTGCGCGAGATGGCTCGTGAAGAGATTGCGCAGATAGAACCCCGCCTCCCGGAGATGGAGCAGAACATCAAACTTCTGCTTATCCCGGCAGATCCGGACGACGGAAAGAACGCTATAGTTGAAATCCGCGGCGGCGCAGGCGGTGACGAGGCAGCTATTTTTGCCGGCGACCTGTTCCGTATGTACAGCAAGTACGCAGAGCGCAGAGGCTGGAAGCTGGAGGTTACAGACGAGGCGCCCGGCACATCCGGCGGTTACAAGCAGATTGTATTCTCCCTCTCCAGCAACAACGAGGGCGTTTACGGAATTATGAAATACGAATCCGGCGTTCACCGCGTCCAGAGGGTGCCCCAGACAGAGACTCAGGGCCGTCTTCAGACTTCTGCAGCATCCGTGGCCGTATTCCCCGAGGCAGGCGAGTTCGACGTGGAGCTTAATATGAACGACATCCGTAAAGACCTCTTCTGTTCATCAGGTCCCGGAGGCCAGGGCGTAAATACCACCTATTCTGCCGTACGTCTAACCCACATTCCTTCCGGAATCGTGGTTCAGTGCCAGGAAGAGCGCTCGCAGCTCAAGAACCTTGACAGGGCAATGGCCGAGCTCCGTACACGTCTTTACAATATGGAGCATCAGAAATATCTTGACGGTATTGCCGCAAAACGTAAGACAATGGTTTCTACCGGAGACCGTTCCGCCAAGATTCGCACATACAACTATCCTCAGTCCAGGGTTACCGACCACCGCACAGGCTGGAGTATGTACAACCTTCCCGTATTTATGGACGGCGATATCCAGGAATGCATAGACAACCTTACCGTTGCAGAAAATGCAGAAAGACTTAAGGAGGCAGGAGAATGAGTTCAGACAGAAAGCAGGACGGGCTTAAGGCCCTGGGGCGCATTTCTGAGCCCACCTACGCAGATTATAATCCTTCCGTTCTGGAGGCCTTCGAGAACCTCCACAAGGATAACGATTACTGGGTTAGATTCAACTGCCCGGAATTCACCACCCTCTGCCCTATCACCGGCCAGCCGGACTTTGCAGAAATCAGAATCAGCTATGTTCCCGGGGACAAGATGGTAGAGAGCAAGAGCCTCAAGCTCTATCTTTTCAGTTTCCGCAACCACGGAGACTTCCACGAAGACACCGTAAACACCATTATGAAGGACCTCATCAAGCTGATGGAGCCTAAATACATAGAGGTTACCGGTTTCTTTACCCCCAGAGGAGGCATTTCCATCTATCCCTTTGCCAACTACGGCCGCAAGGGCACCAAATGGGAAGAATTTGCAGAGAAAAGATTCTTAGCCCACGAGTAAAATGGAACTTAGCCAGGCCAAAATCAAACAGATCCGCTCTTTGCGCGAAAAAAAGTTCCGGGATGCGCTGGGACTTTTTTGCGTAGAGGGCCGCAAGATGGTAGATGAGGCCCTTGCCTCCGGATTGGAGGTGGTAGAAGTTTATACCCGTGAAGAAATCGGAGAAAAGGCAATGGAGAGGATCAGTTCCCTGGACTCCCCTTCTCCGGTTCTGGCAGTGGTAAAGATTCCGGTTCAGGAAGCCCTTCCCGCCCCCGGAGGTCTGTGCCTTGCCCTTGACGCTGTCCGCGACCCTGGCAATATGGGCACCATACTGCGTCTGGCAGATTGGTTTGGGATTGACACAGTCTATGCCTCCCCGGACTGCGTAGAGGCCTTTAACCCCAAGGTTATACAGTCTTCTATGGGAACCATCTTCCGCCACAGGCCGCTGACGGCGGACATTCCCGCCCTTTGCAAGAACTTCAGCGATGCAGGCCTTGGCGTGTTTGGCACCTTCCTGGACGGAGAGAATATTTACGCCTCCTCCCTCCCCTCCTGCGGGTTGATAGTTATGGGAAACGAGGCTCACGGTATCTCCGGCGCCGTAGAAAAGAATATCACCAGCCGTCTGACCATACCCTGCTTCAACTCCGGTCCATCCGCGGAGTCTCTTAACGTTGCAGTGGCAACGGCCGTTGTGGTATCTGAATTCAGACGGCAGACAGAACCGCCTCTTCGTAAGTTTTAGACACGTTTAACGCAGGAAGTTCCTTTTCTGCGAACTCGATGTAATAAGTCTGGCCATCCTTGCGCAGAACCTGCATTCTGGAAAGGTTCACTATATACTTCCTGTGGCAGCGAACCAGAGGCGTGCCCCTGAAATCCTCTTCTATATCCTTAAGACGGCACCTTACCATATACTTCCTAAGGGCGCCCCTGCTGTCGGAATACCAGACATTAACGTAGTTGTCGTCAGACTCTATATAATACAGGCTGCCAACATTGATAGAGAGTTTGAGGGTGCCTGTATAGTCGTGGAAGTTAATGATGCTTTTCTCCTTTGGCGCCGCATCCCTGATGGTTTTGTTTTTATCCAGGATGGCAAAGTACATCCCGGCTATGATGTTTGGCACTATGAGCGAAGTTACACAGTAAAGCGAGGCTCTGCCGAAGAGATTCAGGAACGATGCGTCCTCTATGTTGATGATGCCGAACTCGTCGCCCTGAATTGTGAAGGCCGTGTACAAAAGACAGATGATTACCACCTCCAGGAGATTCCATAAAACGTACTGGAGATATGTCATACTGAAGGCC
>JBGVAW010000001.1:0-39087 GCA_045224955.1 Candidatus Cryptobacteroides sp. | reverse complement strand
ATAAACACGAGCCACAGCTGATTTACGTCTTCCAAGGGCGTTAACTGTTTTTTCCATTTGCTCTGTTTAGATTTCGTTCAACTTAATTGTTTTAGGGTTCTGTGCCTGATGAGGATGCTCTGCACCTGCATAGATGTGCAAGTTGCCGATGATCTTGTCACCAAGACGGGTCTTAGGAAGCATACCCTTAACTGCTCTCCTGACCAGTTCAGTAGGTCTTTTGCGAAGAATCTCAGCGGGTGTAGTGAAGCGCTGTCCACCGGGATAACCAGTGTAGCGAACATACACGCGGTCAGTCATCTTCTTGCCTTTGAGGGCAACCTTCTCTGCGTTGATTACGATAACGTTGTCACCGCAATCTACGTGAGGAGTGAAGCCAGGTTTGTTCTTTCCACGGAGGACAAGAGCAAGCCTTGCAGCAAGACGACCAAGCGGAAGATCCGTTGCATCAATGAGAACCCACTCTTTCTTTACAGTTGCCGCATTGAGCGATACTGTTTTGTAGCTTTGTGTGTCCACTGTCTTGATCTTTAATGGTTTATACTTAAAAATTTGCGATCCCTAAAAAAATCGGGACCGCAAATATAGGCATTATTTAGCTTTAAGCCAAATTTATTTACTCTCAGCGGAGATTTTATCAATAGTACAGGTAAGGCTCGGACAGGACGGCAATCACCACAATGGTTCCAATAATAACTCCCAGGATAGCCGTAATTAAACCGATGATGGCAAAAACCTTCTTGTCTCTCTTTAGGCCGATAATGGAGAAAACCAGGCCTAAAATAGAAAGCACCACATTAAGGAAAGGAATCCAGCAGAAGACAATAGAGCAAATACCAAGAATGAATCCTGCTATTCCTATTCCGGGGCCTTTAATTCCCGGTTCGCCCGAAGGGCCGGAATATGCAGGCCTGGGGCCATATTGCTGAGGAGTTACAGGCTGATACTGCGGGGCCGGAGGCGCCTGCTGATACTGAGGAGCCTGGGGTGCCTGTTGATACTGGGGTTGATACTGCGTCTGCCTGGGGTCTACGCCAGGAGTACCAATTTTGTTGTATTCGTCCATATTGTTAAGTATTAGTATTTTCTATATCAGATATCAGCACAAATCTAAGAAACTATCGGCAAAAATCAAAATCAAAGTCCGTAAACAGATGCCTGTTCCGTCAGGACCTCGCCTCCCCACCTGTCGGCAATGTAATCCAGGAGTTGGAATATCACCTCCGGCTCTTTCTCCGTGACAAGCTTGATTCTGGTGTCCTTAAAGTCCGGCAGTCCCTTGAAGTAGCAGCTTAGATGGCGGCGCATCTCGTAAACCCCTGTCACCGGCCCCTTTACGTCCAGGGACAACTGGAAATGCCTTTTTGCAAGAGCCACCCTCTCCGGCACAGGCATAGGGTCCATCAGCTGACCGGTTTGCAGGTAGTGTTTTATCTCCCTGAATATCCAGGGATGGCCAAAGGAGGCACGGCCCACCATAATGCCGTCAACCCCATATTTTTCAAAGGCCTCGGCGGCCTTTTGGGGAGAATTTATATCCCCGTTGCCGATGATGGGGATTTTAATGCGTGGATTCTGTTTGATGGCGCCGATGAGCGTCCAGTCCGCCTCGCCCTTGTACATCTGGCAGCGGGTGCGGCCGTGAACGGTAAGGGCCTGGATGCCGGCATCCTGCAGACGCTCGGCAAGTTCAGGGATGATTTTGGAACTATCGTCCCACCCAAGACGGGTCTTGACCGTGACCGGTTTTCCTACCGCATCGACCACCGCCTTGGTGATTGCCACCATCTTGTCCGGTTCCCTAAGCATACCGGAGCCGGCGCCGCGGCCGGCGATTTTGCTTACAGGGCAGCCAAAGTTGATGTCTATGAAATCCGCCCCGTGTCCGCCCGCAAGGGCGGCAGCATTGTCTGCCATACGGGCTGCGTCCACCATCGCCTCCGGAATGTTGCCATAGATCTGGATGCCGACAGGCGCCTCCTCCGGCAGGGTCTTCATCTTGGCAATGGCCTTGGCCGCATCGCGGATAAGGCCGTCTGACGAAACGAACTCGGTATAGACGGCATCGGCCCCGCACTCCCTGCAAATGATGCGGAAGGATGCGTCCGTCACATCCTCCATCGGTGCCAGAAGTACCGGGCGAAAACCTAAATCTACCGGGCCAATTTTCATACTCTTAGCTTAATGAAGTTTGCAAAATTACGCAGTTTTTGGATAATTCTTACTAAATTTGCACCTTATGATTGACAAAATATTGCTGTTTCCATACTACCTGGCCCTGAAAGTCAGGCATTCTTTATACAATAAGGGTATCAAAAAAGTTGTACCCTCCCCCATCCCCACCATCTGTGTGGGCAATATAGCCGTGGGCGGAACCGGGAAAACCCCTCATACAGAGATGATTCTGCGCACGCTCTTGCAGGACGAGCAGTGGAAGGACAAGAATATAGCCGTCCTGTCCCGCGGGTACAAGCGCCGCAGCAAGGGCTTCCAGCAGGTGCTCACCAACGACGGAGCCTCTTTCTCTGGAGACGAGCCGGCCCAGATTAAAAAGAACTTCCCCGGCGTTACCGTGGCGGTTTGCAAAAACAGGAACGAGGGTCTTCGCTATCTTGCAGACCCGGATAAGTTCCGCGCAATGAAAAAATCGCGCAAATGCGTGCACAAGGACTTCCCGGCAGCCCAGGTTGCCGTTCTGGACGATTCCTTCCAGTACCGTGCGCTTAAGCCCACCGTCTCCATAGTGCTTGCAGACTACAACCGTCCCATAAGCAAAGACGCCCTTATGCCAATCGGACGTCTGAGAGACCTTCCGGAAAGGGTTGCGGCAGCCGACATTCTGATAGTGACCAAGTGCCCTTCCTACATTGAGACCTGGGAGAAGATTAACTGGCTCAAGGTGTCCGGCATAAAGGATTACAACCCGGAAACCTGTACAGGCACATACCTTGGCAAGGAACTTAAGATATACTTTACCTTTATAAACTATCAGCCGTTGGAGACGGTTTACCACTACAGCAACGAGAAGAGGTACAACTATTCCAGCAGGGCCATCGTATTTACCGGGATAGCCAAGGCCAAGCCTATGCTCAGGTATCTGGGCGATGATTTCAAAATCCTGCGCCACTTTAAGTTCAGGGATCACAAGCGATTCAACCGCTTTGATATGAGAAAGGTTGCGGCGGCTTCCATAGCCCACCCCACGGCGGTAATCATAACCACGGAAAAGGATTCCGTAAGGGTAACGGATTGCAGATATGTGCCTAAGGAGATTAAGGAGCGGTTATTCTATCTGCCCATCAAGGTATTCTTTACCAGCGACAAAGAAAAAACCCACTTCGAAAGCACCCTGCTTTCTGCGATAAAATGACACAAAGAGAGAACTTCGGGAGCAAATTTGCCGTAATTATGGCTTTTGCCGGGTCTGCGATAGGGCTTGGCAACATCTGGCGCTTCCCCTACATCGCCGGTGAGGGCGGAGGAGCGGCCTTTGTGCTTGTCTTCATAGCAGCGACACTCATACTTTCGCTGCCCATATTTATGGCAGAATCGGTAATAGGCCGCCGAAGCGGGTCCAACTGCCTTGGGGCAATGAAGAAACTGGCACCGGGCAAGTTATGGATGGCCTTTGGAGCGCTTTCAATTTTCACGCCCCTCTTCATAGTCTCCTATTACAGCATCGTGGGCGGATGGTCCCTTGAATTTTTATTCGAGTCCCTTACCCTGAGCTTTACCGGCACGGAACCACAGGCCGTAAGCGGCATATTCGCCAACTTTACCGCCGGCACCTGGGGCCCCATCCTTACCTTTACCATCTTCCTTGGCCTCACCTGCCTTATTCCCGCCTTCGGCGTAACCTCCGGCATAGAAAGATTCAGCAAGATATCCATCCCCATACTGTTTGTAATAATTGTGGGCGTGGCCGTCTATTCCCTCTCCCTTCCCGGGGCAGGCAGCGGAGCAGAGTACCTGCTTAAGCCTGACTTTTCCAAACTCACGCTGAAGACCTGCGCCAATGCGGTTGGGCAGTCATTCTACTCGCTTTCACTTGGAATGGGCATAATAATAACCTATTCCTCCTACGTAAAGAAATCAGAAAACATAATGAGTTCCGCGGTAGGCACTTCCATTTCTGCCCTGCTGTTCTCCGTGATAGCCGGCCTGGCCATTATGCCCGCCGTCTTCTCTGCCGGCATCAACCCCGATTCCGGCCCAGGACTCATATTTGAAACCCTGCCCTACATCTTCTCCACTATGGGAGAAAGCCTCCCCTGGCTCAGCGCCGTTGTGGCAATCCTGTTCTTCCTCACAGTGCTTGTGGCAGCCCTCACCTCCTCCATCTCACTGGTCGAGGTTGGCATAGCCTATCTGGTAGAAGAGAAAAAACTGGGAAGGAAACTATCGGCCCTAATCTGCTTTGGAGGAGTATGGGCAGCCGGAATGATTTGCGTCCTGCTACCCAAGGTATTTGATGTCTTCGACCTTATATCTTCCAACCTACTTATGCCGGTATGCGCCCTTTTGGGAGTAATATTCGTTGGATGGGTGATGGGTAAGGCCGATGCTTACGATGAACTTACAAGCGGCGGTTCCATTAAGGGACGCAGCCACAAGGCCGTATTCTTTGCAATAAAATATATCGCCCCTGTTATGATAGTGGCGATACTTCTTTTCAACCTGTTTTAAGCGGAGACCCCTACTGTTCTTTAAGGGAGTACTCGTGAATTACGTTAAAGATGCGCTCTACCATTGCAGGGTCCAGACCTGCGGCTGCGGCATCTTCCTTAAGGCGGGCCAGAAGCGTCTCCCAGCGGCCACTCTGAAGGATGGGGATGTTGTTCTCCTTTTTAAGCAGACCTATCTTGGAACTAATCTCCATTCTGGAAGCCAGAAGGGTAAGAAGACGGCTGTCTATGCTGTCTATCTCCGAGCGCAGTTCCTCCAGCATCAGGGAAACCTCTTCCCCGGCGCGGCGCGGCCTAAGGGAGCCAAGCAAGTCTTTCAACTGAGGGAAGGACAACTGCTGGGCGGCATCGCTTAGTGCCTGGGACGGATTGGGATGAGCCTCAATCATAAGGCTGTCGAATCCAAGATCCAGGGCCCTTTGGGAGATTTCTGCTACATATTTGATGTTTCCGCCTATGTGGCTGGGGTCCGCAAAAATTGTGAGCCCGGGGAAGCGAGCCTCTATGCGTCCGGCTATTTCCCATACGGGATTGTTCCTGTAATGTCCCTTTTCCAGGGTGGTGAAGCCTCTTAGAACGGCTGCGACTTTGTTACGGCCTCCCTGCGACAGCCTTTCTATGGCTCCTGCCCAAAGGTCTGCGTCCGGGCTTACAGGGTTTTTAACCAGAACGGGGATGTCGCTGCCCTGCAAGGCGTCGGCTATCTCCTGTACCTGGAAGGGGTTGGCAGTAGTTCTGGCGCCAATCCATACCATATCCAGGCCGGCATCCAGGGCGGCCCTGGCGTGGGCGGCGGAGCCAACTTCCGTGCAGACCTTTATGCCGGTCTCCCTGGCGGCCTCCAGCAGCCACTCAAGACCGCGCTCCCCTACGCCCTCGAAGCAGCCGGGGCGGGTGCGGGGCTTCCAGAGTCCTGCCCTCATAACTCCGATGCCCATTTCCATAAGGCTATGGGCACAGTGGAGAATTTGTTCTTTGGATTCTGCGCTGCACGGACCGGCAATAACAAAGGGTCTGTCCCCGTCCGGGAACAGTCCCCATTGTGATACCGGTAAAAAGTCTGTCAAACTATACGGTGAGAATTTCTTTTTCCTTGGCGGCGATGATCTCGTCAACCTTCTTTACGTACTTGTCCGTAACTTTCTGAATCTCGTCCTCGCCCTCGTGCTGTACGTCCTCGGTGATGAGAGAATTCTTCTGAGCCTTCTTAAGCTGCTCTACTCCGTCCCTTCTGGAATTACGCACTACTACCTTTGTATTCTCTCCGGTGGCCTTGGCCTTCTTGATGAGTTCCTTACGTCTTTCCTCTGTAAGAGCGGGAACTACGCAGCGGATAATCTCTCCGTTATTGGAAGGAGTAAGGCCCAGATTTGCATCCAGAATAGCCTTCTCTATCTTTCCGATGAGGGATTTTTCCCAAGGCTGGATTGCCAGGGTTTTGGCGTCGGGTGTGGTGACCGATGCTACCTGGGGGATGGGAGTGGGGGTTCCGTAATAATCTACCACTACTCCGTTGAATACGGAGGGGTTAGCCTTTCCTACACGATAAGTTTTGAGGTCTTCTTCAAGAAAGGCAATCGCACCCTGCATTTTGGATTCGGATTCGGATACGATTTTCTTTGCGTCTTCTGTTAGCATATTTTATTGTTATTTATGTACAAGTGTGCCCAGCTTCTCTCCTGAAAGGAGCTTGATAAGGTTGCCGGGGCGGGTCATATCAAACACTACTATTGGCATATCGCCGTCTGCGCACAGGGCGTATGCTGTCTGATCCATAACCTTAAGGTGTTTTGAGAGTGCCTCGTCAAAGGTCAGGGAGTCGTACTTGGTTGCAGCAGGGTCCTTCTCGGGGTCTGCGGTATAGACACCATCGACACGGGTACCCTTCAATACAGCATCGGCCTTAATCTCCAAAGCGCGGAGCGCTGCCCCGGAGTCGGTAGTGAAAAACGGATGACCGGTGCCGCCTGCAAGAAGGGCCACGCCTCCGGCCTCCAATACTGCCACGGCGGCATCCCTGTTATAGTAACGGGCCATCGGTTCCATCGGGGTGGATGTGAATACAACAGCGTTCACTCCTTCTTCCTTTATAAATATAGACAGGGCTATGGAGTTGATGACTGTTGCCAGCATTCCCATCTTGTCCCCGTCCACACGGTCAAATCCTTTACCGGTGCCCTGCAGGCCGCGGAAGATATTGCCTCCTCCGTTGACTATGGCTATCTGCATTCCGGCCTTGGCTGCCTGGGCTACCTCCTTGGCGCAAGCCTTGAGACTTTCTGTGTTGAGTCCTTTGCCCTCGGGCCCGCCCAAACTCTCTCCGCTGAGCTTTAACAATACTCTTTTATACATATTTATTGAGATTATTCAGGTAACAAATTTATCGAAATATTATGAAACTTGCAAGAAACGACTTATATTTGCTTGTTGAAAACTTAAAACTATATGGCTAACGCATTCCACTACTCAATCGGCAAGAAGTTCCTTCAGGCTATCAGCGGAGCTTTCCTTATTGTATTTATGCTCCTGCACGCAACTGTAAACTTCTTCTCTGTAATTGATTCACTAAACGGTAACTTTGGACTGAGCGACGGTCTGTTCGCAAAAGGTTGCGAATTTATGTCCCTTCCTATTGTAACCATTATGGTTCCGGTTCTTGCCCTTGGTTTCATTATACACATCGGCTACGGACTCTACCTTACCTGGTACAATATCAAGGCTCGCGGAGGTTACAAACGCTATGAGGTTGCAAGCAAAGCAGCTGCAGATTCGTGGTCAGCAAAGAATATGTGTGTTCTGGGTATCGTAATCCTGGGTATCCTGTTCTTCCACCTCACCCACTTCTGGGCTCATATGCAGCTTGAGGAATTCACCGGTGGCATAGCAGCAGATCCTTACGTACTCCTTACCACAACCTTTGGCAACGTAGTAGTTCTGGCAATTTACATTGTTTGGTTCGTTGCAGTATGGTTGCATCTCAGCCACGGATTCTGGAGCGTTCTGCAGACAGTTGGTTGGAACAACGACATCTGGCTCAAGAGATTCAAGGTTATCGGCATATTGGTAGCAACCCTTATCTTCCTTATGTTTGTTTCCGTTGCTGTCAACGCATACCTTCAGGCAAACGGCATCATAGGCTAAGAATTATAACGGAGAAATCCGTACACTACACTTATTCATCAGGGTGACCTTTAAGGCCACCCTTTTTTATGGTATAAGCGAAGTGATGACGGAGTCGGAAATAAAAAGATTATGCTCCGGGATGCGGAGATTTGTGGGGGTCGATGGTTCCAGAAGTCCCTGCTCCAGCGCAGAGTTTACAGCCTCCGTACCGGCCAGGGCACGCAGTTCTGCAGCCGGAATACCCTTGACGGTTCTGAGGGAAAGCATTATCCTTTCTGCTGCAACGTCCCTGTCAGAAAGGGTTTCGCCTTCCTGAGCATAGTCGTTAAGGGTTTCTGTATTCCAGGTGCGGTGACGGCTGCCGTCGAAGGAGTGGGCGCCGGGGCCAAGGCCCACGTAAGGGGCTCCGGACCAGTAGGCGCCGTTATGCAGGGCCTCGTGCCCTGGCAGGGCGAAGTTGGAAACCTCATAATGAACATATCCTGCGGCAGCAAGGCTGCGGCAAAGAGCGTCGTATTGCCCGCGGCAAAACTCTTCCGATGCCTCGGCAAGACCTCCGCGGCCAAGCAAGCCCTCAAGGGCGCTGCCTTTCTCTACTGAAAGCTGATAACAGGAAATATGCTCCGGACCAAGGTCAAGAATGCCGTCAATAGTCTTGCTCCAGACATCATCGGCCAGGACAGAGACACCATCGGCCCGGAAAGGAAGCCCGAAAATCAGGTCCAGGCTTATATTTTCAAAGCCGGCAGAGCGGGCGGTCCGGAAGGCCCGCACTGCCCCCTCGGCGGAGTGCCGGCGGTTCATCCAACGGAGAATCCCGTCGTCCAGGGACTGTACCCCCATACTAAGGCGGTTCACTCCCAAAGAAAGCAGAAACTCCGCATAAGCAGGGGTTAAATCGTCCGGATTAACCTCAACGGTAAATTCATCGTAGCCCCGGGGCGGGAAGGGAAGGGCCCTTACAATGCGTTCCAGGGCCTGCGAAGGCAGGACTGACGGAGTGCCGCCGCCAATGTACAGGGTATTTACACCCGCAGTTGACAGAATATCATTACGCCGACGCTCAGCCTCGCGGCAGACAGCATCGGCGTAAAACTCAAACTCACGTCCGCCGGGGCGGCAAAGTTCCGAATAGAACCCGCAATAAGTGCAAAAACTCTTGCAGAAGGGGACGTGGATATAAATCATAGACTACCTTAACATAAGGGTAGCCTCTCCAAGATAAGCCTGTTGTGTATAAGCCTTTACAGTATAAACTCCCTTGGTGAAGGCAGGAATCTCGTTAAGATAGATGCTGAGTTCTACCTCACGGCCCTCGTAATCTACCTCGCGGGAAGCGGAAGCAAGAACCTCGTCGTCGCCCAAAGTAAAGTTCACAGAAGTTGAATTTACAAGCTGGACGCCGCTAGGGTCAAGAACCACTATGTAAACGCGTACAGGGCCGCGCGGAGCAAGGTCGTTCTCTACAAGGCTCAAGGTGGTGAGCAGACGTTTTGTGCGGCTGCTGCGGTCTGTTAGCTTATCGGACTTGTTATAAGCCTGAAGGGTGATACCTCTGGCCTTGATGATTGAACCGGCTGCAACCTGGCCGCTGAGCTCGTCAACCTGCTGGCTTAGGTTCTGGTTTGCGCGGCGGGCCTCTGCTGCCTCACGGCGGGCGGCGGCTGCATCTGCGGTAAGCCTGTGGTTAAGAGTATTGAGGGAGTCTATCTGCACGATGTAATTGCGCATAATGCTGCGAAGCGTACCCAGCTCTTTCTCGTACTTGCGAATCTGGCTGCGGTTGGTAGCCTCTGTCTGGCGAATCCTCTCTACAAGAGCCGCAACCTCTGCCCTGGAAGTATCCAACTGGGCATTAAGGGCTGCATTATCCGAAGAAAGACCGTCGTACTCTCTCTGGAGATCCATAATCTGGACGGTAAGTTCCTCTTTCTCTATCTCAAGGTCATTTACGATAGGCTTGTAGTGCAGAACAAGATAGATAACAACAATGGCCAGAACGGCTGCAGCGCCGCCAAGACCATACATTATGTATTTAAGCTTCTTTTCCATAATAAACTATTTTAATTGCCTGACGGCACAAAAGTAATGATTTTTGTTTATATTTGTATGCAAGGCCGATGTTTATTGAAACAATTTGTTATGAGATACTTTATTAGAGCAATCAAATATTTCGTTTATTTCTCTCTGATGCTGGTGGTTATGATGGCAGCCCTGTACGCTATGAATATGACGGACCCCACGGCGCAGGACTTCCCCAGTATGTTCTTCAGGAACGGCTACGACTCCCTTAAACTCATAATCCTGGTATTTGCGGGAGTATCGGCCATCTACCCCCTGTTAGGCTTCACAAAAACCAAGGCCATAGTCCCCGGAGAAGAGAAAGAAACCGCGAAAACAGTAACCTCCTATATGGAAGAAAGAGGCTATGTGCTTGAAAAGACAGAAGGTGCAGACCTCAGTTTCCGCGCCCGCGGCTTAGGCAAGAAGATCCTCAGGATGTTCGAAGACAGGATAATCTTCCAGAAGGACTTCAGCGGCTACCTTGTAAAAGGTATGAGAAAAGACGTGGTAAGAATCGTGCACGGCGTAGAGGTAAAAGCCCGCGCAAACGAAGACTGATTAATGTAAAAGATAACGGGCCGCAGCACAAAGCGCCTCGTAGAACTCCTCTCCATAAACAGCCGTAAGAGGCTCCTTAAGAAATTCATAAACCCTTATTCCCTCCCGCTTGCCGCGCTCCACGGCATCTGAGCATATGCTCCAGCGGTGATAATTAAGGGCCTGTCCCCCACCTGGAAAACGGGTAACCCTTATGGGATAAAGCCAGCACGACGCCGGCTTTCGGAAGGCATATTTCCCCTGGAAATGGCAACGCTCTATGGCACAAAGCACATTGCCGTCCTCATACAGACAATAGGCACAATCTTCCAGACCGGGTGTGCCGATGGTTTCGTTTACCGCTCCGGGTATTGCCGGAAGTCCCGCAACCCTGTGCGGATGATGCACAACCGGGGTTACGATATCGCCCTCGCGGTCTATCTCAAAGAACCCGGAAGACTCGGCGGCCTGGCGGCCCTCCTCTGTCATAAGAGGGGAAAACACGGGATAAAGCCTTTCTATCTGCTCTGTCTCCTCTTCCTGCAAGGGTGCTCCGCAGTCCCCGGCCACGCAGCAGCAACCGCGGCACTTTTGGTAATCGCAGCAAAAGAACTCCGTGATTACCTCTTCCGATACCAGGATATCCCCAATCTGGATTATAGACCCGTGTTCTGCCATTATTCCTCCTCCTGCAGGGCTGCGGCCCTGGCCTCCTCTGCAGCAGCCTCCCTGGCGGCATCTTCGGCCGCCTGGCGCTCTGCCTCAAGGGCAGCCTCGCGCTCTGCCATAATGCGGGCTATATCCTCGCGAACCTTTATGAATGCGTTCTCCGGGAAGACCTCCTTAAAATAAATTTGCCTGAAAAGACGGGCAAAACCGGTAGAATCAGACGGCTCTGCCACCTTCCCCAGGCCGGGAAGAGGAGGAAGGGCGGGTGCGGATTCAACTATCCTTTCTTCCTGCTTAATCATAGGAACCACGATTGCAGAGAAGCCACCCTGAGCCAATTTAGAGATCTGGGCTCTGACATCATCGGCCAAAATGGCCCCGGACTTTTCCTTTATTCCCGATACAAAATCCTTCCCATAATTGTACCTGAGCTCGAACAGGCGCACAAGGTAATCATTGTCCTTTGTCCACTGAACGCAGTCATTGGTCATATAGGCCTTTATGTTATTGAATTCCTCCGAGGCTATGGCCTTCTTGCCCAGGGACCTGACAGCGTTCTCTGCGGCGGCAAGAACCTCGTCGGAAGACTCGCAGCCAACCAAAGTGGCCGGCAGCCCCCTGTAGTCTGCCTTATGCAGGTAAAGCCTCAGGAAAAGACGCTCGTCGGGGAACATCTTTAGGTCCCACTCTGACCGGCAGCTCCAGCCAAGAGGAACCACGGCCTTGGAAACGGCATCCTCTACAAGCCCGTTAATTATACCGGAAGTGATGAAGCCGGTAAGATCGAAGTGCATCTCCATAGTATAGCCCATAGATACTCTTGGGCTGCGTGACGGGGCCAGGTTCAGGACCTTCCTTCCCGAAGAGAACTGCGAGTTGCTGCGGAAGCGCGGCGCGGAGGCCTTTCCGTCCGGGAACCTGTTAAGAGTAGAAAGGAGCACCTTGCGGAGGGCCTGCTCGTCAAAACTGCCCACGATGACAAGAACTCCGTTACTCATATTCTTAAACTGCCTCTGATAGAATTCCTCTGCCTTAGAAGGCAGGTTTTTGGAAAGATGTATCCTTGATTTTATGCCGTCGTGAAGGCCCTTCGGGCATAAAAGGCTGTCCAGAACATATCGGTCCCCCATAGGAGAAACGGCGGTCAGGGCCGATGCCACCTTCTGCGAGCGGACATACTGCTCGTAAGCCTGGGAATCTGAGGACCTCTTGAAGGCGACGGAGGCCAGAGCCTTAAGAGTAAGCAAAAGTTTGCCGTTTGGAGCCGTACCCCTTATGGCAAAACCGTTCACTCCCACTTCCGGAGTCATAGTGATTCCGTTGGCGGAGAGCATTCCCTTGAACTTGCGGCCGGGAGTAGAACCTATATTGCCGGTAAACAGCATATCGCCCACATAAGCCCCCTCGCCCTCGTGAAGGGAAGACACCATAGAATAGCCTCCCTTCTGGTTCCAGGAATAACGGAAGATTTTCTCTCCGGCGGTCTGCTTGAACACCACCCTTATTCCGTTGGAAAGAGTAAAGACCGTAGCATCAGACATAGGGTCTGCGGCTGTTTCCACTATGCGGATTTTCTTTGCCGGAGCCAGGCTAAGATGCAGTGTATCACTTATTAAAGCCACCTCTTCCGGCATCTTGTCCGGGTTGGAAAGCTTCCAATCAGAGCGCAGTAAAGACTTTAAATCTTCCCTGCCAAGGACAGTGGAATCTGCACGGCACTCTATATCCAGATTCTTGGAAGGAGACAGAAGCGCGCTGGCAAAACTGTTAAAAATATCCAGCGAAACCTTCTCGTCCAGATTGCGGGAAACAAGATAATTCACCCTTGTCTGCCTTGTGGCAAGGGAGGTCCCGTAAAGGAAGGAATTGATGCACTTTTGGGTATAATCGACATTGAGAGAAGCCGCGGTGCTTCCGTAAACCATCGCCCTGCTCCTTACATTTTGCCTAATGTCCTTGTATTCCAGAGGGACAGAGCCCTTAAGGCCTATCGAGGCCATAACATCTATAATAACCCTTGAGGCTTTGCGCAAATCCTTGGGTGCCACGGTGGCAGTAACGGTAAAAAGCTCGTCCCCGTCCGTGAATTCACTTCCGGTGTAGGTGGCGCTGAGCGATGAAAAGCCCAGCCCGGCCAGCCCCAGCTGACGGCTGAGCCTCTTTTCTGCCAGGGTCTCCAGCTCCCTGAAGAACATACCGGTCACAAGCGGCTGTATGGTATTTATCTGGTCTCCCGGAGTCCTGGGCGCACGCCAGGTAAAGGATATGGTGGCCAGGGCCGGATCTGCAGGACAGGTATATTTTATCCGGGGCGATGGTGTCTCTACCCACTCATAGGGCTTAGGCTCTATGCTCTTCTCTCTTTTTTCTACAAGCATAGAGAGCATATTGAGCTTGCTGAGCGCTGCGTTAAGTGTAATATCGCCTGAAATAATAATTGCCTGGGATTTATTGGGGAAATGACCCTTGGCGGCATCGGGGGCATTCTTTATGATTTCGAAAACCATCAGAAGCGTAGAGTCCGCAGCCTCAAGACCGTTTTGTACTGGAATATTCCTGAAGTTATAGACAGTGGCATCAGAACCTATGGTTACATAGCCGCCCGGTGTGGGCCAGATACGGTTTTGTACAAGGTATTTTATAGGAGAAGGGCTCCGGAACCGCGGCAGAGACGCCAGGGAACCTATTGAATGCACCACGGCAAGGCCGCGGCTGAGGCTGTCTTCGGAGGAATAACCGAACTTCTGCAGAAGGGATATGTCAAGACGTCCGGCCTCTGTTTTATTGGGAACAACGTAGTATGTAATTCCGTTTTCCAGGACACCCACGGTAATGTTCCCGTCCCCCTTAAGCACAGGCAATTCTGCCGCTGGCATAATAATTGGAAAAAAGGCAGCGGATATTAATATCAAAAGGGACGCAAAACGGACTTTCATAGAATTCCAATAATGGTTTTTGCAAAAATACAATAATTTTTACTATTTTTGCCGAATTGCGAGCACTTCTGATTAAGAACACAAAAATTATTAGATATTATGAAAAAGACTATCATCGCATTGGCAGCTGCCCTTATGACGGCAGGATTTGTATCAGCACAGGATTTGGCTACTGCAACCGAGACCTACAACGCAGGTGCGGAGCAGCTTAGCATGGGTGACAAGGTTGCCGCTTTGGCATCCTTCCAGGAGGCCCTCACAATGGCACAGTCACTTGGTGACGAAGGTGCAGAACTCGCAGCAAACTGCAAAAAGGTTCTTCCCGGACTGGCTCTTTCTATCGGCAAGCAGTTTAACAACGAGAAGAAATTCGCAGAGGCTATTGAAAAAGTACAGCTTGCAGCAAATCTTGCAGCTGAGTATGGCGACGAGGAAGTAGCTGCAGAAGCAGCATCCCTCCTTCCCGGACTTCAGGTAGCAGAGGTTCTCTTCGCAGCAGAGAATTCATTCAAATCAAAGGACATCCCTGCAGCAATCGAGGGTTACACAAAGGTTCTTGAGCTTGATCCCAACCACGCCAACGCTGCTCTTCGTCTTGTACAGTGCTACTCCGGCACCGGCAACATCGACAAAGCAAAAGAGGCTCTTGAGATTTGCAAAAAACTTGGCAAAGGCAACGATGCAACCAAAGTTCTTGGCAACGCAATCATTGGCAAGGCCAACGCTCTTAACAAAGCAAAGAAGTTCGCAGAGGCTTACACCACAGCCCAGAGCGCTATAGAGTTCCTTCCGGACAATGCTAACATCTACCTCATCTCCGGAAACGCAGCTTCCAAGATCAACAAGGTTGGAGACGCTATCAAGAACTTCGAGAAATACATCGAGCTTGCTCCTACAGCAGGTAACGCCGGCGCTATCGCTTACACGGTAGGTGCTCTCTATCACCAGCAGGGCAACAAGGAAAAAGCCCTTGCAGCCTTCAAGAAAGCACAGAGCCTTGGCTTCGCTCAGGCAGCAGAGATGGTAAATGCTCTGAGCAAGTAATCCATCTTTATGACGGCTCTCGAGCTCCTTGCTCCGGCAAGAAACGCACAAATCGGCATCGCGGCAATTGACTGCGGTGCCGATGCCGTGTATATAGCAGGGCCGGCCTTCGGAGCCAGAAAAGACGCCGGTAATCCGGTAGAAGACATTAAAGACCTTTGCACCTATGCCCACCGCTATGGCGCAAAGGTCTTTGTTACTGTAAACACTATACTGACAGACAGTCAGTTAGACCAGTGCTACGCCCTTATGCTCTCGCTTCAGGAAGCAGGGGCTGACGCGCTGATAGTTCAGGACCCCGCCATTTTGATTCTGGCCGCCGGAGGTCCTGACGGCAAAGGAACGCAAATCGATATCCCCCTTCACGCCTCTACGCAGTGTGCAATCCGCACTCCGCAAAAGGCGGCGGCTCTGGAAAAGGCAGGATTCTCCCGTCTGGTTCTGGAGCGCCAGCTCTCCCTGCCACAGGTTAAAGCCATAAGAAAAGCCATAGAAGGAGAGATAGAATTCTTTGTTCACGGAGCCCTTTGCGTCAGTTACAGCGGACAGTGCTATCTGTCCCACAAACTATGCGGGCGCAGTGCCAACCGCGGGGAATGTATCCAGGCCTGCAGGGCAAGATACGACCTTACGGACGCCAAAGGGAACATTCTTGTAAAGAACAAAGCCCTGCTGTCCCTGAAGGACCTCAACCTTATCTCCCGTCTTGGAGATTTGGCAGAGGCAGGAGTTTGCTCCTTTAAGATAGAAGGAAGGCTTAAAAACCTTTCTTACGTAAAAAACACCGTATCCGCCTACTCCCGTGCGCTTGACTCGCTAATCGCGAGCGCTCCCGGAAAGTATTGCAGAGCCTCCGCGGGGAGGGTTGTAAGCAGCTTTGAACCTGACCTTGACAAAACCTTCAACCGCGGGTACACCTCTCTGTTCCTTGACGGTAAAAGAGGCCTCTGGGCCTCACAGGACACCCCCAAGAGTATGGGGCAGAAACTGGGCAAGGTGCTGTCAGTAAAAGCCCTTGCGGGCGGAATGTCAGAGGTAAAGGTGGAAACATCTGTCCCCCTTTCCAATGGCGATGGTTTTGCCTTTGTTTATGGCGATGTTATCTGCGGCGTCCGCGGAGATGTATGCCGGGGGAACACAATCCAGTGCAAGAGCGTTGCAGGTCTTAAGCCCGGCGTTACCTTGTACCGCAACATAAGCGCCGCCTTCGAAAAAGAGATAGACTCGGCATCTTGCCGCCGCATAATAGACGTAAACTTAAGCGTAAGCATAGGCAAAGAAGAGGAAGGCGGGTTTATTTTAAGGCTGGAAGCAGTATCTTCTGACGGGCGCAAGGCCTCTATTGAAGAAAAGATTGACGCTGCCGAAGCCCAGAAAGTAGAGAGGATGAAGGAAATCATTCTTGGCAGCCTCTCAAAATCCGTAGAGCACTATTCTTTTACAGCCTCCTTTGCAGGGAACTCTCCCGAGTCACTGCCGCTTCTTAGCGCGGCAGCCCTTAACGAACTTAGGCGCCGTACGGCAGCAATTCTCGACAGCCAGCCCTGCCTTGGAGCGCCGCTAAGAAAAAATGTCATCCCCCAAGAGATACATCTTGGACAAGGAGAGGCCACGTACAAGGATAACGTGGCCAACTCCATAAGTGCCAAGATTTATGGCGGGGTTCCCATAAGTTCTTATGAAACAACTCACTATGAAAAGGCTGAACTTATGAGGAGCCGCTACTGCGTCCGCCGCGAACTTGGTCTTTGTCCTAAATCAAACGGCAAAGGCGGGGCTGCGGAAAGCCTTTATCTTACCGGTAACGGAAAACCCCTGGAACTGCAATTCCACTGCGACGTCTGCGAGATGGCTGTAGTAGGTTAGAGCCCCGTCAAGGCTTTAATACCGCTCTATAAAATCAAAGGTAGCCTCAACATCCCCAAAGCGGCCAGGTTCTTTGCGATACTTGTCAAAATAGTCGTAAGACAAGGAACCCCTCCATACAACATCGTCCTGTGAACGGTAAGGAATATCTATATTGAAGCCATAGGTCTTGGACTTAATTTTTACCTCTCCTACTGCCTTCCAACTGGTCCACGTGCCGCCGTCATCCTCAGTAATCATAAACGCGCATCTTTCCAGCTGCTCTGTCCAGTTATCTACAAGTATTGTGTTGATTCTCTGGGGAATGCCTGCATCCTTTCTCTTCACCTCTATCATAAAGTCCGTAATGTAGGGATTGTAGAGCTGGAGTTCCGCCTCGGTGGCGGCCGTAAAATCATCTATGCTTCCGCATTTTATAAAGAACTCGGAGCCTCCGGCCAGCCAGGAGTCGTAGTTTCTAAGCATAGTGAAATTGCTCAGGACAAGGGTTTTTAGCGGCTCTCCGGTTTCTCTTTTACCTATTATGACCGTAGCGTCGTCCTGGCCGTCCGCAAGTTCCCGCCTTAACAGTTCAAGGGAGGTGTAAGCAGCGTCGTCATTGGCGTTTACAATCCACACGGGATGCTGCGAGGCATAGGCCTCATCAACCACTATCTCCTTTACCCGCATAGAGCCATCTTCGTTTTTAGCAAGCTGATAAGCTATGTTGGAGGAAGAACCGTCGCCGGGGTCGAAGGTTATTGCGGGATAAGAGGTCTTGTCCCATTTGTCGAACCAGGGCCAGTAGAGCTGGAGTCCGGAGTTCTGCAGGTCGGTGGAGCTGAAAGGCGTTTCTCCGGCCTTGGTTCCGGAAAGGTATTCAGAGATTAGTTCTTTCAGGGGCACGGAGTAGTTCTTGGGAGTGGCTTTGGTAGTCTTGTCTCCGACACCTGCTCCGGGCAGGGTAAACAGGTCTTCCATAGTGTATTCCTCGTCGTAGCCGTTCCGGGAAGAGGAACTTACGGCATCGAACACCTCTCCAAGCTGCTCGGCTTCAAGAGGAAGGGAAGAAAGCATTCGCGCCACATCCCGGGACGATACTCTCCCTTTAAGGTCTGCGTCGGTGTCGGGAAGGGCGTGGTCTATCTGCTCGCAGGAGAGCAGGAAAGCAAAGGTTAAGAATAAAAATAACTGTCTCATAACATAATTCTTTTTGCAAAGAGACAGATAAAAAAAGGTTTGCAAAAAATTGCAAACCACTATTTGACAAAAACTGCCTTACACCGCGCCGAAAAGGGGCTTTTTGTAGCAAACAAAACGCTTTTTTCCAAAAAAGTCTTCTATAACGCTAACATTGCTGAAACCTTCACCGGCAAAAACAGCCGCAACATCGTCCCCAAAATTCTCATTAATCTCCGCTATTCCGTGGCCGCCGGGACTTATAAGGACTCTGCTCCATCGGGCGATAGCCCTGTAGAAAAGGAGAGGGTCGTCGGATGGCACAAAAAGGGCCAGCGAGGGCTCGTGGTCCAGCACGTTCGGCCTCATAAGCGGCTTCTCGTTCTCTAAAATGTAAGGAGGGTTGGAAACTATCAGATCGAATAAACCAAAATCTGCCGGCGGAGCCGCCAAAACATCGGCCTTGATAAATACCGGAGGAGTAAAGTCCTTGGGAAGGGAATCGCCAAGGGTTTGGGCCTGCGAGGAGGCAACGGAGAGTGCCACAGGGGAAATGTCCACACCGGTAACGTCCCTGCATCCGGCCAAAAGGGCAATGGACCAGGCTATGCATCCGCTTCCGGTACAAAGGTCCAGGACGCGGGCAGGCTTAAGGGCAACTGCCCGGCACACAAGTTCTTCCGTCTCCGGACGCGGGATAAGGACGCCGCTGCGAACGGCAAACCTAAGGCCGCAGAATTCTGCGTAGCCAAGCACGTATTGAATGGGCTCTCCTTTGGCAAGGCGGGAAAGGGCCTGCTGCAACGGTTCCTCCTTTGAAGCAGGAATCTGGAACTGAGGCTCGGTGATGTGGGTGTGACGGCCTGTTCCAAGAAGGTCCTGGGTAAGCCAAAGAACGATGCTGCGCGCCTCTTCACGGGGGTACAACCCCAGAAGGGCCTTGGTAGCATCGTCTATGAAAGAAGAGAGGAGCATTAAGCGCTCTCTATGATGTCTGTAAGGAAGTCTGTCATATCCAGACCTGCGGCACGTACCATCTTGGGCACAAGCGACGCGTTGGTCATACCGGGAATTGTATTCACCTCCAGGAAATAAAGGCCGTCGGGAGCGCAGATATAATCTACCCTTACTACACCGGAACAGCCCAGCTGGCGGTAAATCTTGCAGGTGGTCTCCTGAATCTTGTCAGAAAGAGCCTTGTCTATCTGCGCAGGGCAAACCTCCTCGCTGCTGCCGTTGTATTTTGCATCGTAGTCAAAATACTCGTTGCGGGTGATGATTTCTATGACGGGAAGGGCCTTGACGGAAGAATCGCTTGCGCGATAGGCGGCACAGGTGAACTCCCTGCCGGGGATGGCCTTTTCTACAATAACGGTGTCGCCCTCAGTGAAGGCTCGGCTCATTGCCTGGACCATATTATCCTCTGAATGAACCTTTGTCACCCCAAAGCTGGAACCTCCGTTTGTAGGTTTTACGAATACAGGGAAGCCGATGGTTTCCTTTACCTTGTCGCAGAAGGCCAGAAGGTCTCCGCCCTTACGGAAGAGCAGGTCCGGAGCCAGATTTACGAAGTCCGCGTCCCTGAGGTAGCTCTTGCAGGAGTACTTGTCAAAGGTGACGGCAGACACAAAGGCGCTGCAACTGCTGAAGGGGATTCCCAAAATCTCCAGATAGCCCTGCAAAAGGCCGTTCTCTCCCGGAGTCCCGTGCTGCATAATAAAGGCGAAGTCGAACTTTATAGTCTCTCCGTAAATGTTCACGGAAAAATCGTTCTTGTTAATCTCCGGACGGGCCTCCTCCGGGAACTTAATTCTCATTGCGCCCTTTTTGCGGAAAGAAACAAGATACCACTTGCCGAAACGAGCGAAAATCTCATAAATGCTATACTTGGAATCGTCTATCCTGGAGGCGGTGAACTCGCCGCTCCTACAGGAAATTTCCCACTCGGAAGAATCGCTTCCGTAAATGACAGCTATGTTATTGTATTTCATAAGATATTGTTAATCAAAATAATACTCTGCTCCCGGATTGGATGTTTCAAGGGCATCCTCGTCTCCGCCGCTGCAACTAAGATCAAGGTGCATATCGGCCGGCATACTGAACACATCGGTCTCCGATACACCAAGGGTGCCGTCCTTAAGTACCTTCTGCATAAAGATACCCCAGATAGGCAGGGCCATATTGGAGCCGCTGCCCAGAGCCAGGCTCTGGAAGTGTACCTGACGGTCCTCGCCTCCTACCCAGATACCGGCGGTGATGGTAGGCGTATAGCCTATGAACCAACCGTCGGAGTTGTCGTTGGTAGTACCGGTCTTGCCGGCAATCTGTCCCTTTAACTGGTACTTGGAACGCAGCCTTGCGCCGGTTCCCTGATTGATGACGCCCTGCATCAGGTTGGCCATCAGGTAGGCAGTCTCCTGGCTGATGGCTTCCTTGCTGGTGGGGCTGAACTCGGCCAGGGTGTTGCCCTGGTTATCCTCTATCGCGGTAACGAAGATAGGAGAAGTGTACACGCCCCTGGAAGGGAAGGTGTTGTAGGCAGCCACCATCTCGTAGAGGGAAAGGTCTGCAGGGCCCACGCAAAGCGAAGGCACCGCGTCTATGTGGCTGGTAATACCCATCTGACGCATCATCCCGGCCATTGCCTCGGGGCCGAACTGCTTCATAAGGTAGGCCGATATGTTATTGGAAGAATGAGTGAGACCCCATTTAAGGGTAACGGTCTTTCCAATCCACTCGTCCTTGTCCGTGCTTCGCGGAGTCCAGGTGGTATCGTTTACGATGAAGGACTGAGGGATGCATACAGCTTTGTCGCAAGGAGTAAGGCCACCCTGCATTGCCAGGGTGTATAGGAAGGGTTTGATGGTGGAGCCGACCTGCCTCTTGCCCTGCCGTACATTGTCATACTTGAAATACCTGTAGTTGGGGCCGCCCACATAGGCTTTCACGTGCCCTGTTCCCGGCTCCATCGCCATAAATGAGGCGCGGAGGAAAGACTTGTAATAACGGATGGAATCGTCCGGAGTCATAGTGGTGTCTATGTATCCGGGGCTCTTCCAGGAGAATACCCTCATCTTGACAGGCTGGCGGAAACTGGACATAATCTCTGACTCGCTGGAGCCGCGGGCCTTCATAACACGGTAGCGGTCGCTCCAACGGCGGGCGTTCTGCATTACCCTGTCTATGGTTACCTTGGGAACATCGTTGGAGAAAGGCCTGTTTGTCTTCCACCTTAGGTCTGCGAAGAAACTCTTCTGAAGTTCCTTTCCAAGATGCTCTGTAACAGCCTCTTCTGCATATTTCTGCATCTTGTAGTTAATGGTGGTATGTATGCGGAGACCGTCTTTGTCAAGGCTGTACTTGCTGCCGTCCGGTTTAAAGTTCTTATTAAGCCAGCCGTAAAGCTCATCATTCTCCCAAAGCAGAGAGTCCAGAACGTAGTCTTCCTTTATCTGATATCTTGACCTTACAGGCTCGTTTGCATTCATATAGCGCCTAAGCATATCCCTGAAGTAGGGTGCGTGGCCGGCGTTATGATCCTGTACCTGATAAGAAAGCAGGATGGGAATTTCCTTTAGGGAATCGCATTCTGCACCGGTAATGTACCCTGCCTTCTGCATCTGCCCAAGCACGAAGTTCCTTCTCTGAAGAGAGCGCTCCGGGTTGGAAACGGGATTGTAGCGGGTGGGCTTGTTAACCATACCTATGAGCATTGCGCTTTCTTCTATGGTAAGGTCTGCCGGATCCTTGGCGAAGAAGGTCTGGGATGCCGATTTGATACCGTAGGCTCCACTGCCAAAGAAGACCGTGTTAAGATACATATTTACAATCTCGTCCTTGGTGTAGTCCCTTTCCAGTTTTACGGCCGTTACCCACTCTGACATTTTTGCCCAGATAAGGCCAAGCCCGTGGGCCTTTCCGCCGCCCTCTCCCTCAAGATTCTTTCTGGTGTCGAAGAGGTTCTTTGCCACCTGCTGAGAAAGGGTACTGCCGCCGCCCTGACTGCGGTCTCCGCCAAGAAGTGTTTTGAAGAGCACACGGCCAAGACTGGTAAAGTCTATACCCGAGTGGCTGTAGAAGCGGGCGTCCTCTGTGGCTACGGCTGCCTGTACAAGGAAGGGAGACAGTTCGTCGTACCTTACATAGGACCTGTTTTCTATATGGAAGGTGGTAAGAATCTCGCCGTCTTCTGCAATGATCTGGGTGGCAAGCTTACTCTCCGGATTCTCCAATTCCTCTCCTGAAGGGAGGTCTGCAAAAAGCGTAACTGCCAATAAAAGAAGGGTTAACACTGCAAAAGGGGTGGCGAATGCAATCCAACACCACTTTATAATTATTTTCTTAGTTTCTTCTTTCATTTTTAACTAAAGTTAAACGGAGAAAGACTCCTCTTTATAGACTACAAAAATAACAACAAAATTTGGAAAAATTCAAAACAGCACTTTACTTTGCACCGATTATTTAATGGCGCGATGCGCAAAAATTGAACTTAAGTATGAAGAATCTGCTTATCGTGGAGTCACCGGGAAAGGTAAAAACCATCCAAAAATATTTGGGTGACGATTTTACCGTGAAGGCAAGCATCGGACATATCCGAGACCTTGGACAAAAGGGTATGGGAGTGGATATAAACAATGGATTCCAGCCCAAATACGAGGTTCCGGAAGATAAAAAGAAAGTTGTCGCAGAGCTTAAGAAACTGGCAGATAAAGCAGATATGGTATGGCTTGCCTCCGATGAAGACCGCGAGGGAGAAGCCATTGCCTGGCACTTGTTCGATACCCTTGGACTGTCGGAAGACAAGTCTAAGCGCATAGTTTTTCACGAGATTACGAAAAACGCCATTCAGCAGGCTATAAAGACCCCCAGGAACATAGACCTTAACCTTGTTCACGCCCAGCAGGCCAGAAGGGTGCTGGACCGCCTTGTGGGTTTTGAACTCTCCCCTATCCTGTGGAAGAAAATCCAACCCAAGCTTAGCGCAGGCCGCGTACAAAGCGTTGCCCTCAGGCTTATAGTAGACAGGGAGAGGGAGATTATGGCCTTCAAAAAAGAAGCATCGTACCGCGTAGAAGCAGATTTCCATCCCGACGGCACAAAGAGTCAGGTAAAGGTTAAAGCCCTTCTGGACAAGAGGTTCCAGACCATAGAGCAGGCAGAGGACTTCCTTAAAGAAAGCATCGGCTCTGAATATACCGTAGAGGATATCGTTTCAAAGGACGGAATCCGCACGCCGGCTGCCCCCTTTACCACCTCTACCCTTCAGCAGGAGGCGTCCCGCAAGCTAAAAATGTCCGTCAGCACCACGATGCGCATTGCCCAGAGCCTGTACGAGAGAGGTCTCATAACCTATATGCGTACAGATTCCACCAACCTGTCTTCCCTGGCAATCAATACGGCAAAGGACTTCATCTGCGACAACTTCGGGGATGAATACTCCAAGCCAAGGCAGTACACCACCCATTCCAAAGGCGCACAGGAGGCCCACGAGGCCATCCGCCCCACCTTTATAGAGAACACATCCATAGAGGGAACACCCCAGGAGAAAAGACTCTACGAGCTTATCTGGAAGAGGACAGTCGCCTCCCAGATGGCCGATGCCAAGATACTCAAGACCGATATCACCGTCAAGGGCGAAAAGCGCCCGGAGCGCTTTAACATTCAGGCCACCAGGATTTTGTTCGATGGTTTCCTGAAGCTCTACATAGAGGGCTCGGACGACGCAGAGGGCGAGGATGGAGAAATCATCATCCCGAATCTGGAAATCGGGCAGAAGATGACTCTTCTTCAGATGAGGGGAGAATGCAAGTTCTCCCAGCCGCCTCTAAGGTATTCTGAGGCATCGCTGGTCAAGAAACTGGAGGAGCTGGGAATAGGCCGCCCTTCCACCTATGCTCCTACCATCACCACCCTTACCACTGGCCGCGGCTATGTTACCAAAGGTGACAAACCGGGAGAGAAGGTGAAGGTTGTGAATCTGGTTCTGGAGGGAGACACCATCAGACGCCAGGAGAAGACGGAGGTCATTGGAGCAGAGAGAGGTAAACTCCTGCCCCAGGAGATCGGGCTCCTGGTTACAGACTACCTTATGAACAACTTCAGCCAGGTGATGGATTACGATTTTACTGCTACGGTAGAGAAGGACTTCGACCTGATAGCTTCCGGAAACCTTGTATGGAACTCTGTTATTTCTGACTTTTACGCTCCCTTCCACCAGAAAGTTGATTCTGCCCTGGAGACAAAGAATTACAACCGTCCGGAAAGAGAGCTTGGTCTGGAGCCCGGCACAGGCGCTCCCGTCAAGGCCAAGTTTGGACAGTGGGGGCCCTACATTCAGATTGGAGAAGGAGAAGACAGGAAGTTCGCCCGCCTTGCTCCCGGTCAGCTGATAGAAAACATCACCCTTGAAGAGGCTCTTAAACTCTTTGAACTGCCAAGGACGGTGGGCCAGCTTGACGGAGAAGACATAGTTGCCACCAAGGGACGCTTTGGTCCCTACCTAAGGCACGCCGGCAAGAACTATTCCCTGCCGAAGGGCTGCAATCCTATAACCGTAACTCTGGAAGAGTGCCAGAATATTATAAAGGAAAGTTCTTCCGCCGCAGGAAACGGAGTACTGGCAGAGTTTTCCGGCTCCGGCATCCAGGTGCTCAAGGGCAGGTACGGTCCCTACATCAAGCAGAACGGGGTTAATTACAAAATTCCACGTGGGGTTGACGCAGCCTCTATATCGGAAGAAAAGTGCCTTGAGATAATTAAAACGGCAAAAAAATAGTCACATCTGTTTGGAAATTGAAATAAAAATATAACTTTGTACCAGCCTTTGCTTAAAAACTGTAAGTTATATGCACAATTACCAAATTGACCAGACAGACCAGAAGATTCTGTCCCTTCTTACAAAAAACGCCAGAATGCCTTTCCTGGAGATTGCCAGGATATGCGAAGTTTCCGGTGCCGCCATACATCAAAGAGTAAAAAGGCTTGAGGCTGCGGGCATTATTACGGGTGCCCGTCTTCTTGTTAAGCCCCAGGCCCTGGGCCTTAATATCTGCGCTTTCGTTAACATTTCCCTGTCGGAGGCCAGCAAGTATCTGGAGGTAGTAGATCACCTTAAACAGATTCCGGAGATAGTAGAGTGTCATTTTGTAACCGGAAAGTACGCCCTTCTGGTAAAGATGTATTGCTTTGACAACGACCATCTTATGGAGGTACTTCTGAACACTATCCAGAAGATTCCATACATTTTGACCACCGATACGGTTATAGCTCTTGACGAGGCTATAGACCGTCAGGTTTGGGTTAAAGATTATAAGAGCACCACTACAAAGAAAAAAGCAAGCCTTAAATAAGGTCTTCCCTGGTAGTGATTTTGATATTTTTCCTCTCTCCTACGCAGTAGAAGAGGGGAATTTTATTTGCCTGGGCAACGGATGAATCGTCCGTGAAACTAACGTCGTAAGGCAGGGCGTAAGCAGCCTTGATGTCTTCTGAAAGGAAGAACTGCGGGGTTTGTACGGCGTAAATCACAGACCTGTCTGCGGTAGCACCTGGAATAGGATGCAGGAAACCATCGCCCCCCTTCTTCAAGACCTTGAGGGTATCGGTGATAGGCAGGCAGGGAATCATATTGCGCACGCGGCCGCCGATGGCGGAACGCATAGACCTTAGGAGTTCCGGGGAAACGAAGGGACGGACCCCGTCGTGAATTGCCACAAGGGCCCCGTCCGGCACCTTGTCCAGAGCGGCTTTTACTGAATGATATCTTGTGAATCCGCCCTTTACTATGGTCTGAGGGGTGGTAAGGTTGTTCTCTATGCAGTATTGCTTCCAGTAGGGAATGTGCTCCTCCGGCAGCACGGTTACCACCTTTACGTCCGGAAAGGTATTGGTGAATACGTCTATCGTAGTATGAAGTATGCTTTTTGAGCCCAAGGAGAGGAACTGCTTGGGGATATCGGCGCCCATCCTGAGTCCGTGGCCGCCGGCTGTTACGATTAGATAAAACTCTCTTTCCACCGTTTAATTTTTTTCAAAAATACCCTTTAATAATCAAATTTGAAAAATTTTTGTTTCCGAATCATTTTTTTTCTTCCAAATCCATTGGGATTTTGTAAATTTACCAAAATTTTATCGATATGGCATTTTCATTCTTCACACAAGAGCTTGCAATGGATTTGGGAACGGCCAACACCGTCATTTTCCACAATGACCAGATTGTCCTGGATGAGCCCAGTATCGTTGCACTCGACAATAACACCGGCAAATGCATCGCCCTTGGAACACAGGCCAAGTTGATGCACGAGCGTACAAACCCCGGAATCAAGACCATCCGCCCTATGAAAGACGGCGTTATCGCAGACTTCAACGCTGCAGAGGTGATGATTCGCGGCTTCATCAAACAAGTAAACAGCAAACATACTTCCATATTCTCCCCCAACCTTAAAATCGTGGTTGGCATTCCCTCGGGCAGTACAGAGGTAGAGATAAGGGCCGTACGTGACTCAACAGAGCACGCCGGCGGACGTAACGTCTTCCTTATCTACGAGCCTATGGCAGCCGCCCTTGGTATAGGAATGGACGTAGAGGCTCCTAAGGGCAATATGGTTGTGGACATCGGAGGTGGTACCGCAGAGATTGCCGTCATTTCCCTTGGCGGTATCGTAGAGCAGCAGAGCATCAAGACTGCCGGCGACGAGTTCACCTACGACATTCAGCAGTATCTCCGCCAGCAGCACAACATCAAGGTTGGAGAAATCACCGCAGAAAGGGTTAAGATTTCCGTAGGCGCAGTCCTTCCCCAGCTTGAGGAAGAGCCGGATCCGTTCATCGTAAGAGGACCTAACCTCCTTACCGGCCATCCGGTAGAGGCCAGGATTACCTATTCCGAGATTGCCCACTGCCTTGACAAATCCGTAGCCAAGATAGAGGCCGCAATCCTCCACGTTCTGGAGCAGACTCCTCCTGAGCTTTACTCCGATATCGTAGACAGCGGCATCTGGCTTTCCGGCGGCGGTGCCCAGCTCAGAGGTCTGGCCCAGCGCTTCACAGAGAAGATGAACATTAAGTTCCACGTTGCAGAGGACCCTCTGAGGGCTGTGGCTCGCGGTACCTGCATAGCTCTCAAGAACGCTAACAATTATTCCTTCCTAATGAGGTAAATGGCCTTCAGGCGCAATATATTCAACTCGCTATATTCACTGACAATCTTCATTATTATGGAGATTGTCGCTTTGAATATATTATACCGCAGCGGCAACGGGCAGGAGTTCTTCCTTACCAAGTTCTCCCAGCCCTTCATAAAGGCCTTCTGGGGTGTGAGCCAGAGCATAGGAGATTATTTTGCGCTTAAAGGAATAAACGAAGACCTTGCCAAAGAGAACTTCGCTCTGCTCACCGCCCTTCAGGCGGCAGGGGTAGATACGACGGCGGCAAGAGGGAACGGACAGGCACAATCGGCCACCATAGGAAAATTCCGTTACACAAGGGCCTCCGTGGTAAAGGTCAGCACAAACAAACACCATAATTACCTTATCCTGGACAAGGGGGCAAGAGATGGCGTATCGGCCCGCTCGGGGGTAATAACCCCCTTTGGCGTGGTGGGTATCATAGACACCGTAAGCAATGGTTATGCTTTTGCCCGATCGTTCCGCAATCACAACTTCAACCTAAGCGTCAGGATAGGAAAGGAGGGCACCACCGGCCCGCTGTCCTGGGACGGGAAAGACGGTGCGGTTCTAAGGAACATCAGCCTTCACTTCCCCTTCAGGATTGGCGACACCGTCTATACCAGCGGCCTTTCTACCATCTTCCCCCCGGACATCCCTGTGGGAATCATAAAGAGAGACAGAATTTCCAACGGCTCAATGCGTGAGTTCGACGTAGATTTGTTCCAGGATTACTCTTCCGTCAGGTTTGTAACCCTCGTTACCAACACAGAGAGGGAAGAGATTCTGGACCTTGAAAGAAAGGAGGGCGGCAAATGAGAAACAACCTTCTTACCGTAACCCTTCTTGTCTTTGCCCAGGTGCTGGTCTGCAACTACCTGAACATAAGCCCCTACCTTACGCTAAGCATTCTGCCTGTGATTGTATTTGCCCTTCCCGCCAGGTACAGCACCGTAGCCACGCTGTTCATCGCCTTTGCTATGGGTCTGGCGGTAGATTTTATGGCAGAAGGATGGATGTGCCTCAACGTAGTGGCCCTGCTCCCTGTGGCGGTACTCAAGATGTCCCTTTGCAAGGCCCTCTTCGGCGACGAAATCATAGAAAGGGAAGAATCTTTCTCCTTTGAAAAATACGGCCAGTCCAAAATAATCTTCGGCATCATAGTATGCCAGGCCCTGTTCCTGTTTATCTATATCTGGGCCGATGGTGGCGCAACCTATCCCCTGTCCTTCAGTTTTACCCGCTGGCTTGTATCCCTGCTGGCCGGAGTATTTGTAAGCATCCCCCTTGCCAATATGATAACCAAGGAGGATAGATAATGGAACTGAAGAGAAGAAGCAAACTTGTCATAGGTCTTGCCGCCGCCTGTATTCTGCTTATAGGAAAAATCTTCATCATCCAGATAGTAGATGACAAATACAAGATAAACTCCTCCAACAACTCTATGGTGTACGAGATTATCTACCCCACCAGAGGAGTAATCTACGACAGGAACGGTGAAATCCTGGTAGGAAACAAGATGGCCTACGACATTATGGTAACCCCGAGGGAGGTAACCCCCTTCGACACCCTCCTGCTTGCCAAGACCCTTGGCACCACCCCGGAGTTCATCCGCTCCAAGATGGCAGAGTACAAGAGGGACAGGAGGAAGATAGGATTCCAGTCCGTGGTGATGATGAAGCAGGTAGATGCCGATACTTACACCAGTTTTGCGGAAATTTCCTACCTGTTCCCCGGCATCAAGGGACAGACCAGAAGTATAAGATACTATCCCGTGAACGCAGGAGGAAACCTGCTTGGCTATGTATCAGAGGTTGACGGAGACTACATCAAAAAGCACCCGGACGAGTATCGTTCCGGAGACTACGCCGGAAAGACTGGCATAGAAGCCAGCCGCGAAAATGATCTTCGCGGAGAAAAGGGCTACAGCATCTATCTGCGAAACTCCAAAAACCAGATTCAGTCCCGCTACAACGACGGAGCCCTGGACAAAGAGGCCGTGCCGGGAAAGGACATAGTTACTACTATCGACGCCACCCTGCAGCAGTACGGCCAGAACCTTATGAAGAATAAAGTAGGGTCCCTTGTAGCCATAGAACCCGAAACCGGAGAAATCCTTGCCCTTGTGTCCAGCCCGGGTATTAACGTCGAGCAGCTTGGAGAAATAAGAAAGCACTATGCCAAGATTGCGGCGGACCCTTACAAACCAATGTTCAACAGGGCGGTGCAGGCCTACTATCCTCCGGGATCGGTATTCAAACTGGTAAACGGCCTTATCTGCCTTCAGGAGGGTACGCTTAAGGAGACAGACATCTATCCCTGCTACAGAGGCTACACCTACGCCACCGACAGAAAACTTGGCTGTCACAACCACGCCTCTCCCCTAAGCCTGCAGAACGCCATAATGAATTCTTGCAACGCCTACTTCTGCTATGCCCTGAGGGCAATGCTGGAAAACCGCAAGTATTCCTCCATAGGCGAGGCCCTGGATAAGTGGAACGAGTACGTGAACAGTTTTGGGTTCGGACATAAACTGGGCAGCGACTTCCCCTACGAACTTTCCGGCACCATCCCCTCTTCAAAGACGTACAACAAATATTACGGCAAGGGCCGCTGGAGGTTCGCGACCATAGTTTCCATCTCTATCGGCCAGGGAGAAATCGGTGCCACACCGCTGCAGATTGCCAATCTCAGCGCCATAATCGCCAACAGGGGATGGTATAAAATCCCCCATATGATAAAGGATTCGCCAAACCTCACCATCGACCCCAAATACAAGGAAAAGGTATATACGATGGTAGATACCACCCAGTTCCAAAAGGTTATTCCCGGTATGTGGAAGGCTGTCAATGCGGGCTGGGGCACAGGAGCGACAGCCAGTATTGCCGCTGTTCCGGGCCTGGAGATTTGCGGCAAGACCGGTACGGCGCAGAACCCCCACGGGGCGGACAACTCCGTTTTCATTTGCTTTGCGCCTATGAACAATCCTAAGATTGCCGTGGCCGCCTATGTAGAGAATGCCGGATTTGGTTCCAGCTGGGCAGCGCCTATTGCGTCGCTGCTGGTAGAGAAATATCTTAACGGGGAAATCAGCCGTCCGGACCTTGAAGAGCACGTTTTGGAGGGGGACCTGATGTCAAAAGTAAAGGTTAAGTAGTATGGGCAGTTATTCTTCATCCAGAGGAATAGGACATTCCTATGATTGGAAGCTGATAGGCATCTATCTGGCTTTGGTCCTCATAGGTCTGGCCAATATCTACTCATCTGTCATATCCTCGGAGCCATCGTCCGTGTTCGATACCTCGGTAAGAAGCGGTATGCAGTGCATCTGGATTGCCACTTCCTTTGGCCTCGCGGTGCTCATCCTCTTCATTATTCCGGCCAGAATCTGGGAGACGGGCTCTGTGCCCCTCTATCTGGGAGTGCTGTTCCTGCTGTTTGCGGTAATCTTCGTGGGCTCCGAGGTTAAGGGCTCGCATTCCTGGTTCAACTTCGGCGCGGTAAAATTCCAGCCGGCGGAGATTTCCAAGATAACCACTTCCCTGCTCCTGGCCCTTATAATGAGCCAGCCGGGCTTCAAGATTTCCAGAGCCGGGGACTTTGTAAAAATCGCCCTTATAATAGGCCTGCCGATGCTGGCCATACTGGCAGAGAAAGAGACAGGATCGGCCCTGGTATATATTGGTTTTCTGTTTGTCCTTTACCGGGAGGGGATGTCCGGGTGGATACTTACCTTCATCGGGATAATAATCGTTCTGTTCATTGTTACCCTGACGGCATCGCCGTTTACGGCCATCCTGGTTCTGATATCCGCCATCCTGGCCTTTAATCTGCTGCAGACCAGCCACAAAGCCATAAACATCCTTATAGCGGCATCGGTCATCATAGCCCTGGCCCTTATCGGTTCAATTAATCTTACCATAATTCTTTGCTTTACGGCCATCCCGGCCCTGCTGTACTATGCCTACCGCAAGAGGAACAGCTTTGTGATTGCCTCCGTGATAGCCGGCGTGGTGGGAATTATCTTCATATTCTCTACCGATATCATCTTTAACAAGGTGCTGGGAGACCATCAGCGCAAGAGGATAGAAGTGCTTCTTGGAATGAAGGAGGACCCCTCCGGCGTGGGCTACAACGTTAATCAGAGTATGATTGCGATAGGCTCCGGCGGCTTCACCGGCAAGGGCTATCTTCAGGGTACCCAGACTTCCTATGGGTTTGTGCCGGAGCAAAGTACGGACTTTATCTTCTGCACGGTTGGCGAGGAATGGGGTTTTGTTGGCTGCCTGGTTGTGATAAGCCTTTATTTTATGCTTATCCTGCGCATAATAAACGACGCGGAAAAAAGCCGCGAACACTTTACCAGAATATACGGGTACTGTGTTGCGGCGTGTCTCTTTATGCACCTATTTATTAATATAGGTATGACCATTGGCATTATGCCGGTGATCGGCATACCTCTGCCTATGATGAGTTATGGCGGCTCTTCTCTCTGGGCCTTCACCATAATGATATTCATCTTCCTGGTTTTGGACCACCAGGAGAAAAAGTATTTCTAGTCTCCGTAAGGATTAGCGCTGTCCCATTCCTTAAGACTGTCTCCGTGGCGGTTTACGCAGTGGATGTATATCTTTTGTTTATTCTCTGCCGGCTGATTGTTCCACCACGCTGTGCAATGAGGATAGGTATATGCGCTCTCTTCTACCTCTGCTCCGTTTGCAGCCTTGGTAAGGCCCTTCTTTGCGATTCTTTCTTTTTCTGCGATGGGGAGCGATGTCCACCAGATTTCAATTGTGTTGTCTGCCATACTTTTAGGATGTTTTCTGGCTCAAATATAATAATTTTCCATATATTTGCCTATTATGAAACGCATTACTACCCTTATTATTGCAGCACTGGCAGTATTCTCCTGCTGCGGATCTCCTTCCGGAGAAGGAACAAAAGACACACTTTCAGTTATTATGAGCCGCAAGAGCGTTCGCTCCTACACAGAGCAGAAACTCTCTGAGCAGCAGATAGAAACCCTGCTAAAGGCAGCTATGGCAGCCCCTACGGGAATGAACCTCCAGCCCTGGCGCTTCATCGTAGTTACAGACCAGGCAGTAAAGGATGCCCTTCAGGGAGAGCGTCGCGGCCCCCGCGCTATGTATTCCGATTGCGCAGCCATCTTTGTAATCTGCGGCGAGACCACCTTCAAAGACCGTGAGGGCAATCCCCGCGAGAACGGCAACTGGACTGCGGACTGCGCAGCTGCCACGGAGAACCTCCTTCTTGCAGTAGAGGCAATGGGCCTTGGCGCCTGCTGGACAGCCTGCTACCCTTACGAGGAGCGCATCTCCACAGCCGTAGAAGTTCTTGGCATTCCCCAGGGCGTAACCCCTTACGCACTTATACCCGTCGGATATCCCGCAGGTGACGAGACTCCCAAGGACAAGTGGAAACCGGAGAACGTACACTATGACCGCTGGTAAGCGGCTTACAACTGAGGTACGAAGGTACTTATAATAAGAACGATTATACCAATGAGAAGGACGGTTACGGTTTTCCGTGATACGCCCTTCCACTCTTTTAGTATAATGCCCCAGACGTTGGAGAAAACTATGTTAAGCGACATAAGTATGCACCAACTGAAGGTAATGAGAACCGGATAGCCGGCAAGGAAGCCCTTTCCAAGACTAAGGCCAAAGAACTGGCTGTACCAAAGCAAACCGGCAAGGCAGCAGAACAGTACGTTGTTGGTCCAAAGATCCCTGCGACTGTAATCTGCCCAGGTGTGGTTCCTTGTGTTCTGGGTAAAGCAATAGACCGCATTTGTAATGCATCCGCCCAAAGTGACCAGAAGGGTGGCCGGAAGGGTGGCAAAAATAGGCTTTGAGGCCTCCCAGGTAAGGGTAGCGCCAAAGCTAAGGCCAATATTGAAGCAGGCGCTCATAAAGCCGGCCATCAGGGCAACGAAAAGTCCCTTTCCAAAATTGAAGTCCTTAACGGCCTTTTTCTTCTCTTCCTCCGGAAGAGACTTGGTCTTCATCGCCCCGGCAATACCTATAATACCTATACCTATCAGGGTAACTGCCACTCCTATGACGATGGAGCTGGTGATATCGGCCGCGTGACCTGTGAATACGGGCCCCAGAATAGCGCCCAGGGCAGAGCAGGTTCCAAGCGCTATGGACTGGCCCATAGCCACGCCCAGATAACGCATACTAAGCCCGAAGGTAAGACCGCCTACTCCCCACAGCATTCCAAAAACCAGGGTTAAGAGGGCATCCTTGGGGTGAGCCCCTATAAGTGCGGTAAGACTCTCCCCTTCCGGCACTGCCAAAAGGGCTCCAAGCAAAGGGAAGAGCAGCCAGGCGAATACGCCCTGAACCATCCAGAACGTCTCCCAACTCCACTCTTTAATTTTGTTGATGGGTACATAACTGCTGCTCTGGCAGAATGCGCCCACGGCTATAATCAAAAGACCTATAAGAATTTCCATCTCTATCTCTTGGAAGTGATTTCAGTTTCGTACTTTTCTATTGCGGCAATGAATTCCTCGCCGACAGGCACACCGTTTTTGTAGTTGAAGTAATCGAACACGGCGCCAAAGGGCAGAGTCTTGGCCTCTTCCAGCAGGGCGAGCCTCTGGAAGCCCTGGCCGGCAGCCTCGTACTCCCTAAGCTTTGCAAGCGGCTCAAGCAAGGCGGAGAGAATGCACTTCTGGGTGGCGCGGGTCCCTATGATGTAGGCGCCTATGCGGTTGATGCTGGCGTCGAAGTAATCCAGACCTACGTGAGCACGGTTAAGACCGTCTGCCCTTACCAGTTCCTTGAAGAGATCCAGGGTCTGATCGTTCATAATTGTTACGTGGTCTGAATCCCAGCGTATGGGGCGGCTTACGTGAAGCATAAGCTCCGGCACATACAACAGCAGGGAAGCCACCTTGTCTGCCACGTTCTCCGTAGGCTCATAGTGACCGGTGTCAAGAGTGTAAATAACCTTGCGGGTGGCACAGTAGCCCTCGAAGAAGTCCATAGAACCAACCGTGTAGCTCTCAAGCCCTATTCCAAAGAGTTTAGCCTCTACGCAGGACTTCATATCGGGCAGTTTCTCTGCCAGAATCTCGTCCAGCGAGGCCGCCAGAAGTTCACGGTAATACTTGCGGTTTACAGTTATATCCTTGCTGCCGTCGTGAACCCATATATTCATAATACAAGGGTCTCCCTGAGCCTTTCCCATAGCGTCCGCTATGCGGCGGCAGCGCTTTGTATGCTCTATCCAGAAGTCCCTGATACCCTTGTCCGGGTTGCTTAGGGACAGGTCTCCGCTCTTGGGATGGGAGAAGGAAGTGGAGTTGAAATCCAGCTTGAAATTATTGTCTTTTGCCCAGTCTATCCAGCTTTTGAAGTGCTCTACGCCAACCTGATCCCTATCTACAAGTTTACCGCCGAAGTCGCCGTAAATCTCGTGAAGGTTAACGCGGTGGTTGCCTGCCAGAAGGGTTTTAACAAACTCCAGGTCCTGCCTTACCTGAGCAATGTTGGTTGCGCGGCCGGGATAATTACCGGTTGTCTGGATACCTCCGGACAGGGCCTCTCCCCTTTCAAAACCTACGACATCGTCTGTCTGCCAGCAGTGAAGAGAAATCTGCTGGGCTTCCAGCTGGCTTATAGCTTTGTCTGTATCTACGCCAATGGCGGCATAGCGTTCCCTGGCAATTTCGTAGGCCTTAAGTATCTGAGCTTCTTTCATAGTTTTAGAGTTTTTGCATCTTTACAAATTTATAAAATAATATCGTAACTTCGCACAGATTCAATCAATATCGCACTATGAGAACCAAACTCTTCCTTCTGGCGTCACTTGTTGTTTTATTTGGTTGCACCAATAAAAAGACAGAAACAATCTACGAGCAGTTCAATCTGGTATCGCAGACCAAAGGACCCGCACTGGGATATAACCCGGCATCCGGCGTAAGCATCCTGGACGTGGACGGCTATGCCTTCAAGGATTTGAACCGCAACGGGGCTCTTGACCCTTACGAGGATTGGCGTCTTTCTCCCGAAACCCGCGCGGCAGACCTGGCCGCCCGCCTTTCCATAGAAGAAATAAGCGGTCTCCTGATTTGCAGCAACCACCAGTCCATCCCCTCCCAGGGGCGTGGCGTCACCAAGGCAGAAATAGAACTCACAGACGCGCAGAAAGCACTTTTACGCAAACCTTCTTTTGTAAGGGCCCTGAGGAACTTTTTCCAGGCTGCGTGGAACGAGGAGCCTTATCCCAAGAGTATCGATATGTCCGAGCTGACGCCTCAGGAAAAGGCCTATCTGTCGGACGAGAAAACCATAACCGCCTTTGTCGCCTATATGATGGAGCGCACCGGCTCCGTTCAGAGTTACAACGGCACCACCTTTGCCAAGAGCGGCGCCTCCGCCTGGGACCTTACCGACCAGCAAAAGACTTTTATGGCCGACGGCAACATCCGAGGCATACTCATCACATCGGTAGAGAGCCCGGAGGTGGCAGCCAAATGGAACAACACAGTGCAGGCCTTTGTAGAAGGAAGGGGCCACGGCATTCCCACCGGCATCCACTCCGACCCCAGGCATCAGGCTGCATCGGACCTGGAATTCTATGCCGGCAGCGGCGGTACCATCTCCCGTTGGCCGTCATCCCTTGGACTGGCCGCCACATTTGACCCCCAGCTTATAGAAAGACACGGAAAGGTGGCGTCCATTGAATACAGGGCGCTTGGAATAACAACGGCCCTCAGTCCCCAGGTCGATATTGCCACGGAGCCGCGTTGGTGGCGGTTTGATGGCACCTTTGGCGAGGACCCGTGGCTTGCCGCCGATTTGGCCAGGGCCTATTGCGATGGGTTCCAGACCAGCCCTAAGGGCAAGCGGATCAGCGGGGCCTGGGGCTATGAAAGCGTCAATGCAATGCCCAAGCATTGGTTTGGCTACGGCGCCCAGGAGGGCGGCAGGGACAGCCATTTTGCCAACGGAAAATATGCAGTTTATCCCTCCGGCCTGCTGGACCTTCACCTTAAGCCCTTCGTAGAAGGAGCCTTCAACCTTGACAAGGGCACCCTGAGCGCTTCCGCACTTATGCCGACCTATTCCATTCTTTGGAATCAAGACCCCTCCGGAGAGAACGTGGGTGCGGCATTTTCTGATTGGTGCATAAACCGGAAACTCCGCCGGGATGCCGGCTTTGACGGCGTAGTCTGCACAGACTGGGGCATCACACTGGACAATACAGGCGTAGATTATACCGGTGGCGGCGAGCCCTGGGGAGTAGAGGATCTTACGATAGCCCAAAGGCATTACAAGATTTTCCGCGCAGGGGTAGACCAGATTGGCGGCACCAATAATTCCGCTCCCGTGCTTGAGGCTTATCAGATGTGGGTCAATGATTTTGGAGAGGAAAGCGCCCAGGCGCGGTTCCGCGACTCTGCCCGCAGGCTGCTTCTGAATATGTTCCGCGTGGGGCTTTTTGAGAACCCCTACCTTGACCCTCAGGAGACAGTTAAGATTGTAGGCAATCCAGGCTTTATGCAGGAAGGCTATCAGGCCCAGCTGCGCACGGTAGTTATGCTAAAGAATACTGATAATTCCGTGCTGCCCGTTGCGGAAAGGAAGAAGGTTTACTTCCCCAAACGTCACTTCCCCTCCCTCCCGGGCTTATGGGGCGGGATGTCAGAGGACCATACCGATTATCCAATAGACACGGCCCTCATTGCCAAATATTATGATATTGTGGCCGATCCCGCGGAGGCTGATTTTGCACTGGTGCAGATCTTCGGGCCTGCCACCTCCGTTGGCTGGGATGCGGCCGATGTTAAAAAGGGTGGTAACGGCTATATGCCGATCAGTCTGCAATACGAGCCTTATACGGCTTCTCTTGCGCGCAAGGAGAGCATTGCCGGAGGGCATCATACAGAGAGTTTTACCAACCGCAGCTATATGGGCAAATCTGTAACTACCCGCAATTACGACGATCTTTTGCTAGTTAAGGAGACCCGCAAACTTATGGGAGACAAGCCTGTTGTGGTTATTCTTTGCCTTGACAAACCTGCCGTTGTGGGCGAGTTCGAGCCCTATGCCGATGCCATCCTTGTTTCCTTCGGCGTTCAGAACCAGGCGGTTCTGGATGTAGTAAGCGGTAAATTCGAGCCCTGCGGTCTTCTGCCTATGCAGCTCCCGGCCAATATGGAGACAGTAGAGACTCAGCACGAGGATAGGCCACGCGATATGGTTTGCCACAAGGACGCCTCGGGTAATGTCTATGATTTTGCGTTTGGAATGAATTGGAGCGGAATTATTAACGATTCCCGGGTTAAACGTTGGGGCGGCAGCATCATAGAAAGCGTACCGGAAATGGAGCAGGCGCTTGCCAAGGGCAAGTGGCAAACAGACACTATCAACCCGAAAATCATTTTGCATAGGGGGGCCTTCTATGGTACCTTGTTTGGTTCCAGTCAGTTCATTTGTGTCCTGGAGGTTGCTCCGGGGGCCAGGATAGACATTGTGCCGGCGGCCGAAGGCACGCTTGAGACAACATCGGCCTTGGCCAAGAAAACCGGAGCCGTGGCTGCCGTCAACGGGTCATTTTTTAATATGAAGCCGCCATACGGATCCATTACATATTTGAAGGTCGATGGTGAATTGATTTCGCCCAATAAAAGGGCTGATGCTCTTATTACTCAGGGCTGTGTGGCCACAAACGGCAGTTATCTTGGCATTGCCGCAGCTCCTGATTTGGGCAAAGGGGCTTCCGGTGAACTGTCAGGCGAAGAGGAGCAGGAACCCTGGGAGAATGGTGTTGAAGGCGAGGATGTGCTTACCGGCGGGCCTGTTCTAATATTAAATGGCACCTGCTTAAACTTTGGAGAGGAGTCGCTTAATACCACCCGGCATCCGCGCACAGCTGTGGGGCGCAGACCGGACGGCACATCCATTTTTGTTACCGCCGACGGGCGTCACAGGGAAGCCGCGGGGCTTTCGATGCGTGAAACACAGCTTCTTATGGCTGCTCTTGGCTGCTCCGAAGCCCTGAATCTTGACGGCGGCGGCTCCACCACAATGATAGTAAACGGAGAAGTGGCCAATCACCCCTGCGACAACAGGCTATTCGACCCCGATTAGACTTTTTATGCAAAACTTTTGGATAAGTATAAGTGATTTAATATATTCGCAGTTTGAGTGTCGTCTCGTGTGGATAATAACTTATAACAAATAATATGAAAAAAGTTCATTTAACCCTATCACAGAAAGAGGCAAACTATGTTGCCCCTTACTGCGAATTGTTGGACACAGACGTGTCTGATGACGTTCTTAAGACCAGCGGAACCGCCGGTGACTACAACAGCGACGATGATTATTACTATGATGAGGATTTTTAATTTGGTCAGGTTATGAAAAAGAGAATTTTAATTTCAGCATCTATCTCGATTGCCCTTTGCGCATCTATATTCTCTTCCTGCACCAAGCAGGAGGACAACCTTGCTCCCATCACCAAAAACTCAAGGAATATTGACATTACCTTTGTAGAAGAACTGTCCCAAACCAAAACAGAATTTTACGGTAAAACAACACGTTGGAGTGCAGGCGATAAAGTTACATTCGCCCAATATGCTTTTGTTGAAGAAGTGGGCACTTTGAAGAGCAGCTCTGTTACACTTAACACCGCTACAGAAACATTAACTGCCAATATAACTTATTTCAACGACCCGGACGAGGGCACAAATTCCTGCTATTTCGCCGTATATCCTGGTGGTAGTTTGACCTACGATGGGACATCTCTAAAAAACTATCTTACTTCGGGGGGTACCAACCCTGCTATTCGCGCTACAATACC